>JBAVQS010000012.1:0-13032 GCA_049694275.1 Anaerolineae bacterium
TTGAGAACTTCCAAGACGATATTCATCTTTTCGGAGGCTGAATACCGATTTCGCATGACTGTAGTTTACACCTATTTCAACCGTTTTTGTGTCCAGTTTTCGGGGTCAACTTTAGGCTGTTGCAAAGTCCCTTGCGCCTTAAGACAAAAGTGACCTTTTCCAGTATGATGGAGATCGCCAAATCAACCCATCCGCAGGAGCAAGGTCACCATGCAGAAGTATATCCCACGCGCCTTTGAAATCGACTTGCAGCTCAATGGTTTCATGTTCGAGATGGGGAGCTTGTTCGAAGCCCTCTGCGGGTTGCACGATCAGCGCGATGCCCGCGGCCTCCGCGATTCGCTCACGACCGTCCTGAGTTATCTGGTCTTGGCGAAGTTGGCGGGCGAGAATCATTTGCGCGGGATTGCCCAATGGGTCGACCGGCGCAAGGAACAGCTCGCCGACTTTTTCGGTCTGGCAGAACCCCAAGCGGCCCCATGCGACGACTTACAGCCGCATTCTGAGCCAAGCGGTGCGCATTGAGGAATTCGAGCGCGTGGTCAGTCAGTTCTTTGCGCAGCAACCGCACGCCGGTCAGAGTGTGCATCTGGCGATGGATGGCAAAATGATGCGTGCCGCGGTTCCCACCGGCCAGAAGCAGGGCGTGTTTCTCTTCGCCGTTTATTGGCCTGGGGAAGGGTGGTGTTGGCCCAGATCCAAGTGAGTCGCAAGGAGAATGAAATCCCAGCGGCGGCCCGCGTGTTAAAAACCCTTGATTTACGGGGCAAAATCATCACCGGCGATGCGCTGTTAGCGCAACGCAAACTGTCACTGCAAATTGTGCGGGCGGGTGGTGACTATCTCTGGATCATTAAAGACAATCAACCGGAGACCCGTGCGGCGATTGCCCGCCTCTTTGCGCCGGAGTCCGTGGTGAAGGGCTTTAGCCCGGCCTCGCATGATGATTTCAGGGCCACGGAAACGTTGGACAAAATGCATGGGCGGATTGAGACCCGCACGCTGACCGCCAGCCCGGCCTCGTCGACCTGGTTGAATTGGCCCGAGGTCGGGCAGGTCTTCCAGTTGGAGCGGCGCTTCGTGCGCGTCAAAGATGGGGCAGTGTCGCACAAAGTAGTGTATGGCGTGACGAGCCTGACGCGGGCCGAAGCCTCGCCGGCGCGGTTGTTGGAATTGCAACGCGAGCATTAGGCCATCGAGAATGGGTTGCACTATCGCCGGGATGTGACGTTCAAGGAAGATCGGGGCCGCTGCCGCATCGGGCATACCGCGCAAGTCATGGTCGCCATCAACAACCTGGTGTTGGGCTTGTTATTGCGCCGCGGGGTGACTAATATCCCGGATGCCCGCCGCGACTGGGAGGCCGATCCGAAAGCGGCTGCGGCCTTAATTCTGGAACGCCCAAAATGACTTTGCAATCGCCCTGCATGTCTTGGAAAAAGGTCTTGACAGGCCGTCCGTTCCGTGGTATTCTGTGCATGAGTGAATACTCATTCAGTATAATGAATATACGCTCATCTTAACCCTCGTATGCCCAAGCGTTCAGACCCGGTTCGCCGCATGCTTGTGGAGCAGCGCCGCAGCCAGATTCTCACAGCGGCCTTGGACGTCTTTGCGCGTAAGGGGTTTGAACGCGCGACCATCGCCGACATCGCCCGCGAAGCGGGGATGGCCGAAGGGTCCATTTATAACTATTTCAAGAACAAATCCGATCTGCTTGTCAGCCTGCCGCAGCAAATTATCCGGCCGAATGTGGACGCGTTGGACGCTTATCTGTTATCTCCCGATGCGCCGGGCGCGCTGCCGCCGGTCCAGGTCCTCGCTATGTTCGTGCGCACCATCCTCGGCGTCATCCGCCAGAATGCGCCCATCCTGCGCATTCTCCTCTCGGCTTTGCCGGCGATGAAACCCGCCGCACGGAACAAGTACTTTGAGACGGTCCGCTATGCCGTCGGACATCTCCAGACTTATCTCCGCTTGTTGATGGCCCAGGGGGTCCTGCGCGCGGATTTGGACCCGGAAATGGCGGCGCTGGGCCTGATCGGCATGTTCTTTCCCTACATCATGCTCCACGACGTGTTCGAGATCCACGCCGGTATCGAGTTCGACGACGACGCGCTCGTCAATATGTTGCTCTCTGTTTTTCTCGACGGCGCACGCGCTCGTCCTGACGCCGGCGCGCCCACGCCGGAAGGAACCCTGGAATGAATACACGTCTCTGGCCCATCCTGCGTAAAGAATTCATTCATATCATCCGCGACCCGCGCACCCTGGCGATCATGTTTGCCCTGCCGGTGGTCATGCTGCTGCTGCTCGGTTATGCCGCCACCACCGACATCCGGCACATGCATATCGTCGTCTATGACGGCGACCGGACGCCGGCGAGCCGCGAACTGGTGCAGGCATATCGCGCTTCGGATTATTTCGCCGTCACCGGTTATGTGGAGAATGAGGGCGAAATGGCCTCGCTGATTGATCGCGGCGATGCGCGCGGCGGGATTATCATCCCGGCCGGCTATGGCGATAATCTGGCGCGCGGGCGCACGGCAGAGGTTGCCTTTATCATCGACGGCTCGGACCCGAGCGTGGCCACGACCATCTTTGCCGCTTCCCAATCGGTGGGCCAGGCCAAAGGGACCCAGATTATCCAGCAGCGGCTCGGCATTGACGTGACCAAGTTGGGGACGGTCGAGGTGCGCCCGCGCGTCTGGTACAACCCCGAGCTGAAATCGTCCAACTATATGATTCCCGCGCTCATCGGGCTGATCTTGCAAATGCTCACCATCCTCTTTACCTCGCAAAGCATTGTGCGCGAGCGTGAGCAGGGGACAATTGAACAGTTGGTGGTCACACCCATCCGTTCGTGGGAACTGGTGGTGGGCAAAATCCTGCCCTACGTCGTCATCTCTTTTTGGGACCTGACCGAAATCTTGGTCCTCGGTGTGCTGTTGTTTAACGTGCCTGTGCGAGGCAGCCTTATCCTGTTGAGCCTGACCGCGGTGTTGTTTCTCATGGCCACGCTGGGCCAGGGGCTGCTCATTTCGACCATTGCCAAGAGCCAGCAGGAAGCGATCCTGCTGACCTTTATGGTCAGCTTACCCGGCATTTTTCTCTCCGGTTTCTTTTTCCCGCTCGAAGCCATGCCCGGGGTGCTCCAGGCCATTTCGTATGTCATCCCACTGCGCTATATGCTGATTATTATCCGGGCGATTGTGCTGAAAGGGGTCGGCCTGGAATCGATTACAACAGAGGTCACGGCGCTGGCGGTGCTCGGCACGCTGCTGCTGGTCGGCGCGTCCCTGCGCTTCCGCAAGAGCCTGGAATAAGAGCGAACTAGGAATTGCGGATTACGAATTCCGCTGGCAATCTTATGATCTCACTTGAGCAACTGACGAAAAAATTTGGGCCTACGACGGCCGTCGATAATCTGTCGTTGGAGGTGAGCGAAGGGGAGATTTTTGGCCTCATCGGTCCCGATGGCGCGGGCAAGACGACGACGCTCCGCGTGATGGCCACGGCGATGACGCCGACTACCGGGAAGGTCACCATTGGTGGAGTGGATGCGGCGAAAAATCCCGAGGCAGTCAAAAAGCTGATTGGGTATATGCCGCAGCGCTTTGCCCTTTATCCTGACCTGACTGTGCTCGAAAACCTGAACTTTTTTGCGGATATGTTCGGCGCCCCCCGCGCCGAACGTGTTGAGCGTGTCTCGCGCCTGCTGGGGTTTGCGCGGCTGACCGCGTTTCAGGGGCGACGCGCGGCCAACCTGTCGGGCGGGATGCAAAAGAAACTGGCCCTGGCCGCGACGTTGATGCATCGCCCGCGCATTCTCCTGCTCGACGAGCCGACGACCGGCGTGGACCCGGTGAGCCGCCGCGAATTTTGGGACCTGCTCACCCAACTGCATCTGGAGGGGGTGACGATTATCACCAGCACCCCCTATCTGGACGAAGCCGAGCGCTGCACGCACGTCTGCATGATGTACCGGGGGCGCATGATTGCGACCGACACTCCCAACCGGCTGCGCGATGAGATTGACGCGACGGTGCTCGAAGCGCTTTCGACGCAGGCCAAGGGCGCGCGCCAGGCAGTCGAAAAGCACGCGGGCGTGTTCGTCGCGTCGACGCACGGCGATATCGTCCGGCTCCTGGTCGATAGCCCGGCGCGCCAGGCGGAACTGGACGCGGCCTGGACGGAGCAGCGCATCCCGGTCAATAACCTGCACGTCGTCCGGCCCCGGCTGGAGGATGTCTTTGTCCTGTCCGTCAGCCGAATGAAGGGAGCCTGATGTCGAACAGTCATTCGCTGATTGCCGAGCATCTGGTCAAGCGCTTTGACCATTTCGTCGCCGTCGACGATGTATCGTTCACGGTCGAACGCGGCGAAATTTTCGGCCTGCTCGGTCCGAACGGCGCAGGCAAGACGACGACCATTCGCATCCTGCTCGGGCTTCTCTCGCCGACCGGCGGGCAGGCTTCCGTGCTCGGCTATGACGTGGTCCGCCAGGCCGAAGAAATCCGGGCGCGCGTCGGCTATGTCTCGCAAAAGTTCGCCCTCTATGGCGACCTGAGCGCCGTCGAGAATTTCAATTTCTACGCCGGCGTTTATGGCGTCGCATCGTCCGAGGTCGCCGCGCGGCGCGCCGAGCTGTTCGAGACCGTTGGGCTTGTCGGAGAAGAACGGGCGCGCGTGGGGCGCTTGCCGGGCGGCTCGCGCCAGCGCCTCGCGCTCGCCTGCGCGCTGGCTCACCGGCCCCAGTTCGTCTTTCTGGACGAGCCGACCGCGGGGGTGGACCCCCTCTCACGCCGGATGCTGTGGGACTTGATTTACGACCTGGCGGAGCAGGGGACGAGCATTCTCGTCACAACTCACTATATGGATGAGGCGGAGAATTGCAACCGTCTGGCATTTATCTATCAGGGGCGTATCGTCGCCGAGGGCACGCCGCCAGACCTCAAGGAGAAACAGTTGCATGCTCAGGTCGTCGAAATCGATTGCGACCACCTGGACACGGCGCTGACCCTGCTGCGAAATTCGGGAGCGTTTGACGAGGTTGCGCTCTATGGCTCGACTCTGCATGCGCTGGCGCCGGACGCCGTGCAGCAGCTTGAGCCGGCCCTGGACCTGCTCCGCGCGAACGGGGTGGCGATCCACAGCGCCGTTGCCATCGTCCCGTCGCTTGAGGATGTTTTCATCGCCCGGCTCCGCAGTGTGGACGCGGGGAAATAAGAACACAGACCTACCCATCCCGGAGGTTTTATGGAAAGATTGAGACGCATTATCCCGGTCATTGTCCTGCTGATTCTCGTCGGCGGGGGCTATTACCTGTACACGAACAACCTGTTGCCGTTCCTGCCGAATGCCGGCGCTGCAAATGACACCGTATCCGGCTTTATCGAGGGGACGGATGTGAGCCTGGTCCCGGAGGTGGGCGGCCGGATCGACTCGTTGAGCGTGGACGAGGGGGACCGCGTGACTGCCGGGCAGGAACTGGTCAAGCTCGACCATTCGCTGCTCGATGCGCAGATCGCGCAGGCGCAGGCCGCGGTCGATACGGCGCGGGCGCAGCTCACGCAGATCAAAAACGGGGCGCGCCCCTCCGATGTGACGGCGGCGCGTGCCGCGCTCGATGCGGCGCAAAAGAATTACGACAAGGTGCGCGGCGGAGCAACAGAGTCCGATCTCGCCGCGGCCCAGGCGGCGCTGAACGCCGCTCAGCAAAATTACGATCGAGTGCGGACGGGGCCGACGCGAGACCAACTGGCGGCGCTCAAGGCGCAGGTGGATAATGCCCGGGCCGTGCGCGACCAGGCGCAGGCCGCGTATGACAAAGTGGGCGGGTTGAGCAATCCCAATATTGCCATGATGCCGCAATCGACGCAATTGCAGACGGCGACAAACAATTACAACGCCGCGTTGGCTACCTATAGCGATGCGCTTTCGCATCCAACCGCTTCAGAGCTTGCGGCGGCGCAGTCGCAGGTGCAGCAGGCTCAGGCCGTTCTGGACCGGTTGACCCCGGACGCGACCCAGTTGGCGGCGGCGCAGTCGCAGGTGCAGCAGGCCCAGGGCGCGCTCGACCGCCTGACGCCGACCGCCGATGCCATCGCCGTGGCCGAGGCGCAGGTCAAGCAAGCCGAGGCGGCGCTCGCCGTATTGCAGGTGCAGTTGACCAAGATGACGCTCAAGAGCCCGGTGAACGGCATTGTGACCCGCCGCTCATTTCACCAGGGGGAGGTCGCATCGCCGGGGAATGCGATTCTGACCGTTGTCGATCTCGACCCGGTCACACTCACGGTCTATGTGCCCGAAACACAGATCGGTCACATCCAGTTGGGGATGAATACTCGCGTGCAGGTAGACTCGTTTCCCGGCAAGACCTTTCAGGGAAAGGTGATCCTGATCGGCTCGCAGGCCGAGTTCACCCCGCGCAATGTTCAGAGCAAAGAGGAGCGAGTCAATACCGTTTTTGCGGTCAAGGTGGAGCTTGCCAACCCCGGCCTCGACTTGAAACCGGGTATGCCGGCGGATGCCGGGCTCGTCAGCCCCGCTCAATAAGCAGGCTGGCGTGGCTTTCAATTGGCGCGTTACGGTTGCGCGGGGGGATTCGACGGCGGCGTTGCCGGCGTATGAGTGATCTCGCCGGCAATGATCCCGGCCACGGTCTTTTGCAGGTGATCGATTCCAAACGGTTTGGCGATGATCGCTTCCACAGCAGCCCCGCGCAGGCGCGCCCGGAGCTCGGGATAGGCGGAAAGGACCAGGATCGGGATCTGGTTAAAGGGGGAATTCGCCCGGATCTTGGTGATCAGCTCGACTCCATCCAGGACGGGCATGCCGAGGTCGATAATCAATAGATCGAACCGTTCGCTCATCATCAATTCTACGCCTTCGAGCGAATCGTGCGCGGTTGCAACGTGATAGTGGGATGACAGGGTATCCTTGAGCAGGTCGAGGATTGTTTCGTCGTCGTCAATCACGAGAATACGGGGCTGTGCCGGCATCGTTAGCCTCCTCACGAAATTTCAGTTCGAAATTGCTTTGTCCCCCGCAATGTCAGGAAGGTCAGGTTTCAACCTGATGCCTCGAAACTATAGCATAAAGGAAAACGAGAGTCAAGGGTTTTGAAAGATGTCTACCAAAACCAAACAGACCATTTTGCGCGAACTGGGCGATGGCCTGGTCATGCGCCGCACGACGTCAGCCGACGCCGCGCGCCTGGCCGATTTTAACATGCACATTCACCTGAGCGATGACACGCGGGAACCGGACCCGACGATTGCCGGCTGGACGCGGGACCTGTTGCGCGGAAATCATCCGACCGTTCATCCCGACGATTTTGTCATTGTCGAGGAGCCGAGCAGCGACCGGATCGTTTCGGCGACCTGTCTCATCGACCAGACCTGGACGTATGGCGGCATTCCGTTTGGAGTCGGACGGCCCGAACTGGTGGGCACGCTCCCCGAGTTCCGGCGGCGCGGGTTGGTCCGCCAGATTTTCCAGGTGATTCACCAATGGAGCGCCGAACGCGGGCACAAAATGCAGGCGATCACCGGCATCCCCTGGTATTATCGACAATTTGGGTACGAGATGTGCCTGACGCTCGACGGGGGCAAGTTCGCCTACGTGCCTCAGAATATCCCGCTCCTGAAAAAGGGCGCGCACGAGCCGTATCATATCCGTCCCGCCACAGAGAAGGACCTTGCCTTTATCACGCGCACCGCGGACGAAGCGGCCCGGCGCGATCTCGTGAGCGTTGTCCGCGATCAAGCGGCGTGGCGGTACGAGCTCACGGGCCGGAGCAAGGCCAGCGTCCAGGCGATGGAACTGCGCATTGTCGAGACGCCGGCGGGCGCGCCGCTCGGATTCCTCACTCATACGCCGCGCATCTTTTTCGACGGCATCGCCGTCTCTTTTTACGAACTGACGCCGGGCGTCTCATGGGCGGGGGTCACGCCGAGCGTGCTGCGCTATCTGCAAGCGGCCGGGGCGCGGTATGCCGGGCGCCAGGATAAGAGCTTGCGGAACATCTTTTTCATGCTGGGGACCGAGCATCCGGTATTTGAGGCTGCGCCGCAATCCTTTGCGCGCGAGCAGCCGCCGTACGCATGGTATGTCCGGATTCCCGACCTGTGCGATTTTGTGCGTCTGATTACACCTGTGCTTGACGCGCGGCTGGCGCGCTCGGCATTTGCGGGGATCGACGGCGAGTACAAGTTCAACTTTTTCGCCAGCGGGATGCGTCTCGTGCTCGAAACAGGGCGCGTCAAGGCGGTCGAGCCGTGGCGCCCGGAGAGCGCCACCGACGGGGACGCGCTCTTTCCCGGCCTCACCTTTTTAATGGTGCTGCTCGGTCACCGGAGCGCGAATGAGGTCAAATACGTGTTCCCGGACGCGGGGGTCAGCTCGCTCCCGACGCGCGCACTCATCAACGCGCTCTTTCCCAGGCAGGCGTCGCGCCCGTGGGGCATTTCCTGATCGCGGATTGCATCCCACAGTCTACGATTGCCTATGGGCAGGGACGCCCTTCGGTCGGATCGCGGAACAGATTTTGCTCAATCTGAAATGGAATTGCCGTGTTGCAACTAACGAATATTTCCAAAGCGTATGGCGCGCTGCCGGTGCTGGATGGCGTTTCGTTCATCGTGCACCGGGGCGAACGGGTGGGGCTGGTCGGGCCGAATGGCTGCGGCAAGACGACGGTGCTGCGCATCATCACCGGACTGGAGCAGCCGGACGCGGGCGCCGTCGCGCTCGACACCGGTGCGACCATCGGTTATTTGCCGCAGGGGCAAGAGTTGGCGCTGGGCGATACTGTGGGCGCGGTGATTCGTTCCGGCTTGACCGAACTGGAGGGGGTGCGCGAGCGGATGGAGGTGTACGCCGAGCGGATGGGGCAGGGGGATACGTCGGAGCAGATGCTGTCTGATTATGGCGAGGCGGTCGCGCGGTTCGAGTCGCTGGGGGGATACGAGATCGAGCATCGCATCGACGAGGTGCTGGCGGGGCTGGGACTGGGCGATATACCGCTCGCCGCGCCCGTGAACCGGCTGAGCGGCGGCCAGCGGACGCGCCTTGGCCTCGCGCGGCTCTTGCTCTCGTTCCCCGCGCTCCTTTTGCTGGACGAGCCGACGAATCATCTCGACATCCAGGCGCTGGAATGGCTGGAAGAGTTTCTGGGACGTTATCCGGGCGGTGTGCTGCTTATCTCGCACGATCGCACCTTTCTCGACCGGACCGTCTCGCGCATTCTGGAACTGGATGACCGGACTCATCACCTGCGCGTGTATGTGGGAAGTTACAGCGAGTACGAGGCAGCCAGGGCGCGGGAGCTGGAACAGCAGCGGGCCGAGTGGCAGGACCAGCAGGATGAGATCGCGCGGCTCAAGGCCGCCGCGGCGCACGTGCGTGGGCTGGCGCGCTTTCGCAAAGGGGGCAAGGCGGACAGCGGCGACAAGTTCGCCAAAGGCTTTTTTGCAAATCGCGGGTTAGAGACCGTCCGCCGGGCCAAGTCGATCGAGCGGCGCGTCGAGCACCTTTTGACCGACGACAAGATCGACAAGCCGCTGGCCAGTTGGCAGATGAAACTCGATTTTGGCGAAATGCCGCGCGGCGGACAGCTCGTGGTGACGCTGAACAACCTGGGGCATGCCTACGACGGGCGTTGGTTGTTCCGCAATGTCGATCAGCTCCTCCGGCATGGCGAGCGGGTGGCGTTGATGGGGCCGAACGGAACCGGCAAGACCACGCTCTTGCGCATCATCACCGGCGAACTGGCGCCAACGGAAGGGGAGATTCGTCTGGGGACCAACGTGCATCCGGGTTATATGCCACAGGAGCAGGAGGTGCTCGACCCGGACCAGACGCCGCTGGACCTGATGCGCAGTCTGGCGCCGCTGAGCGAGACGGACGCGCGGCACCTGCTTCACCAGTTCCTTTTTGTCGGGGATGAAGTGTTTACGGCCAGCGGGCGGCTGAGTTATGGTGAGCGGGCTCGGTTACTGCTCGCCCGGCTGGTAGTTATCAAGTGCAACTGCCTGGTACTCGACGAGCCGGTCAATCATCTCGACATCCCTTCGCGGGAGCGGTTCGAAGCGGCGCTCGACGCCTTTCCGGGCGCCATTCTCGTCGCCACGCACGACCGCGCCTTTATCGACCGCTTTGCGACGAGCATCTGGGCCCTCGAGGCGGGGACGATCCGGGTGTACCCGGACCGCGAGACGATGAAGGGAAAATAAGCTAACCGGAGCCCACTTGCCGCACAAGCGGCGATTCTGCTACAATAGGGCATCCTTTTCAAGGAGCAGGTTTCTCATGGAAAATCCTCCGGTGCAACCACCTCCGGTTCGGCATATCTGGCAGCCCGTCCGGCAAAATGACGCCGATACCCATCTTTTGGGTCTCATCGCAACCTATGGCGCGACGGTGATTATCGTTCGCACTTATCTGGAATTGTCGGGCTATCCCCAGGTTGGCGATAGCACCTTTCACATTGCGCACCTGCTGTGGGGCGGCCTGTTCATGTTCGCGGCCCTCATCATGGTGTTGATCTGGGCCAATCCCTGGCTTTCGGGCTTGACGATGGTGATGGGCGGCATCGGCGCCGGCCTCTTTATCGACGAGGTGGGCAAGTTCATTACACAAAAGAACGACTATTTCTTTCCGCTCGCCTTTCCGATCATCTATGCCGTGACCCTGGTTGGCGTCTGGCTCTATTTTCGTATCCGCCGTTCCGAGCCGCGGGATGCGCGCACTCTGCTCTATCATGCGACCCACTTTCTGAAAAAGGTGCTCGACAATGACCTCGACACGGTCGAGTTTCAAGAGTTGACCCAGACACTCGAACAGGCGATCACCGTCGCCGAGGACCCGGAGGAAAAGGCCCTGGCGCAGCATCTGCTCGACTTTGTGCATTCGCGTGATCTCAGAGTCAAGGCGAATCCCGACTGGCAAGAGCGGGTGGAGATGCGGGCGCGGGCGTGGCTCTCTGAACATCCATCCCGCATCGAGCTCAAGGGCCTGTTGACGCTGGGGCTGCTGGTGGTCGCGTTCCTGGCGCTGGTCAAGCTCTCCGGGCTGGTGATCGCGGCGTCGTCCGCGCCGTTTGACCTGCGAACCCTCTTTTCGAATTACGTCATTGTCAATGGTAAGGCGCGTTACGTCGTTGATCAGCCCTTGCTGCTCGGGCTGCAGAGCATCGCCGTCGTGGCGACCGGGGCGCTGTCGCTCGTCTCGTTAGGCTTGATGTGGGCGGGGCACGAGCGGCGCGGGTTGCGGATCGGCGTGCTGGGGTTGGTGCTGGCGCTCACCGTCGTCAACCTGATTACCTTTTACTTTAACCAGTTGTATACGATGGTGGATGCTCTCGTCCAGTTGGCGACCCTCGGCGTCGCGCAACTGTACCGCTGGCGATTCATCCTCGGGCAGGCCGGGCCGAGCGTGACGCTCAAGACCAATCCGCCGACGGCGGTCCAGGCCGCCGTCGATCCCGATGGGTTCGGATAAGAGGACGAGCGCGAAAAGGTGTAGTTCGTCGGGATTAAATCTGTTTTTGCTGGTCGAGATTTTACCTTACCTCGCCCTGCGCCTGGCGGCGGTGCTGGGCGGCTCATGGGGCATCTGGGCGGCCCTCAGCGAAATCTGATGGTGCGTTCGCATCATGGTTGTCGATTACGATTGATTGTCGGTCATGATGCGAACGCACCAGAACCGGCCTTGATCAGGCAGCCCCGCGCAAGTTTGACCCCGCATGGGTACTGTGTTACAAGTTCCTTCTAGATTTAGAGGATTCCAGGCGCGTTCACATCGCCCGCTCTGGCGTTTCTGCCGTAGTGCGGCGCGCCAGGGTGACGGACACCCGTAGGGGCGCGAGCAATCAACCGTGATGCGAACGCGCCTGGGTAGCGCCTGTTCCCGGAGACAATCTATTCAATGAGTTCGTTTTTCGTTCCTGATGACCGGCCCGATCAAGAGACATTCCATGGGCCGGAGGGATATCCCATTCCAGCGCCGCCGGCTGCTCCGCCTTCCGAAAATCCATTCCCGCCCGAGATCGAGCTCGGGCCTGCGCCTCTGCCGCAGCCGAGCGTGGGGGCGCAGATTCTCTCCGTGCTGCGCGAAGTGCTGGAAACGGTCCTCCTGACGCTTGTCATTTTCTTTTTGATTCGGTTTGCCGTTGAAAACTATCGCGTCGAAGGCCAATCGATGGAGCCGAATTTCCATAACGGCCAATACCTGCTCGTCAACAAAATCTCGTACCTGGTCGGCCATCCCCAGCGCGACGACGTCATTATCTTTCGCTATCCGCTGGACGAGAGCAAGAACTATATCAAGCGCATCATCGGGTTGCCGGGAGAGACGGTCGAGATCAAATCGGGCCGGGTCTACATCGACGAGCGGCTGGTTCCCGAGGCCTTTCCGATCAATCACGCGGACTATAACTGGGGGCCTTCCGTCATCAGCCCCAATCAGTACTTTGTGCTGGGCGACAATCGTCCTGAATCGAGCGACTCCCATTCCTGGGGCCTGGTGCCGATACGGGATATTATCGGCAAGACGTGGTTGTGCTATTGGCCGCCGGATATGTGGGGGCTCGTGCCGGATTATTCATCGCCGACCGCCCTTCCCCCATTTATCGTGCATCTCTTTCACCCCTAGTGGTGCGTTCGATAAGTCTTTTAACATAGTCACAGCAGTTTAACAAGCATATACTTCTCATGCGCAGAAATCCGCAACACGGAGTATCAAACATGAGAAGACGTCCACCGAAACTCATTCACCTGAAACGAGAAGATCGGCAAGAACTACAGCGCCTCCTCAGTGATGGACGGACCGAACAACGTGTCGCCCGCCGCTGTCGCGTGCTGCTGGCGATGGAAGATCCCAATACGATTGTGGATGAGCTGACACACGAAGTTCGCATGACACGCACCGGCGTGTGGTATGTCTGTCGCCGCTACGAACGGGCCGGACTGGATGCCGTCCAAGATGCGCCGCGCACGGGACGCCCGCACGAGATTTCGGAATTGGAGC
>JBAVQS010000013.1:0-16213 GCA_049694275.1 Anaerolineae bacterium
GGCGGTGACACGGCAACGGGATTAGCCGCCGATTGAGATGACTCCGTTGGCGAACGCAACCGAATCAATTCGGTTGCTCATATAGATGAAAATCCGATGAATCGGATTCGCCGGAATCGGTTTGAACCGATTTCCACGAACGCTCGTAGGGCTATTTAGACGCCGATTTCAATCGGCGGCCCCAACTCGCGCAAGGCCAGCGCGCCACAGAAATATTCGCCCGTTTATTCGCCAAACAACAGATACTGGCAATGGGCTGACCATTGGGGCGCTGTACGCCAAAACACAACTATCGAATAATAAAAGCCTCCAGACGGCTCGCGCCTAGTCCGAAAGGACTAGGCGCGGAAATAGTCCTATCAGGCCAGTCAGAATGAACACTCTGAGTCATGACGGATGGCCACGCCTGTGAGATGATAGGGCAAGAAACTGCCGCATTCGCATCGCCGGCCAGCATGACCGTTACCGCCGGGCCGGATGAGGATGCGTCAAAGGAGGCTGCGTGAGAGCGTGCCGCATTTTGATTTTGTGTGAGCCTGGCCTTCTCGCGCAGGGACTGCGTCTCCTTCTGGAGGCGGACAGTCGCATCGAGGTTGTGGGGGTGGTGGAAGAGGGGCAGCGGCTGGCGGAAGCGCTCCGACAAGTCCTCCCCGACGTACTGCTCGTGCAACAGGACCGGGTCTCGCTAATGATTGGCGATCCCCCGGAGGCGCTCCCGCTCGACCGGGCGCCGTTTGTGGTTTTGCTCGGGCAGAATGCGAACACGATGCGTATTTGCCGCATTGAGGAACGGGCGCTGACCGACCCGGCCGAGCTCGTCGAGGCGCTGGCTGCCCTGTAAATCAAGTACGCTCAAGAAAGGCGTAAACCCGAGGTGACGATTGCCTCTGGCGCGATTGGCGCGCCAGGGGTTTTTAGTTTCTCCCGGAGGAGGATCGGAACATGGACGCAGCATCATTGGTCTGGAGGGGTGCTTGATGCAACTCACACGCGCGTTGAACCCACTGCGCTGGCCCGGCGCAATCCTGGACTGGGTGGACGAACGGATCGGGGTGCGGGGGCTCATCGCCGCTTCCCTGCACGTCATCATTCCGCGCTCGGCGCATACCTGGTACCTCGGCGGCATTACCCTCTTTTGCTTTATGGTGCAGGCCACGACGGGCATCCTGCTCGCGCTCTATTACCAGCCGACCCCGGCGACCGCCTATGACAGCGTGCTGGTCATCATGAACCAACTCAACTTTGGCTGGCTCATTCGCAGCGTTCACGCCTGGAGCGCGAACTTGATGATCGTGTTCTGCGTCCTCCACCTGCTGCGCATCGTGCTGCAAGGGGCCTACAAGAAACCGCGCGAGATGACGTGGATGGTCGGCATGATTCTGCTCTTTGTGACGCTCGGCTTTGGCTTTACCGGCTACCTCCTGCCCTGGGACCAGCGGGCGTTCTGGGCGACGACGGTCGGGACCGACATTGCCGGGTCCGTGCCGGTCATCGGCGATTTTATCAAGCAGTTCTTGCGCGGCGGCGCGGACGTCGGCGCACAGACCCTCTCGCGGTTCTTTGGCGTCCACGTGCTGATTCTGCCCGCGGCCCTGTTGGGGTTGTTGGGGGTCCATTTGCTCATCATCCATCAGCAAGGATTGCACGATCCGGAGGTGACGGAATGAGTAGCCAGGAACAAGAACAAGAAAAAAAGCTTTTGCCGTTCTGGCCCCATTACGTGCTGAGCGAGTTTATCGCATGGTACCTGATCCTCGGCCTGCTCATCATCTTTGCGGCCTTTATGCCGGCGGGACTGGAGGACAAGGCGAATGCGTTTCAAACGCCCGAGCACGTCAAGCCGGAATGGTATTTCCTGAGCGTTTACCAGTTTCTCAAAGTCGCATCGGTCTTTAACTTTTTGGGAGCGGATGCGCCCCGCCTGATGGGCATCCTGCTGCCCGGTGTGGGGATGGCGATGCTCTTTTTGCTGCCATTCCTGGATCGCGGGCGGAAACGCCCGATGCGCCAGCGTCCGGTGATGCTCGTCGTCACCGCCGTGGTTCTCATTGTCGTGATCGTGCTCTCAATCTGGGGACAGTATAGCTAGAAGAAAATCCGAGGCACCCGTGAATAAACCCAATTCCCGATTTCTCTGGCTCGTTTTGCTCGCCCTGGCGCTCGCACTGCTCGCGCCCTATGCCGTCGTTCGCGCCCAATCGGGGCCTCCGCCCATCCCGCATTCTCTGGAAGGGCGGAGCGACTGCGTCGTCTGCCACGGGACGGGCGCGGCTGGCGCACCGAAATTTCCGCCCGACCACGAAGGCCGCACCAGCGCCATGTGCCTCGGGTGCCACCAGCCAAGCGCCGCAACCGGGGGAACGCCGGGCGCGGCCACGCCGGCGGCCTCCTCAACCGGCGCAGCCAACTCGACTCCTGCTGCCCAGGGACAGCCGACCGCGGCGGCTGGCGGCCCTCCGAACATTCCGCACTCGCTCCAGAATCGCGATAACTGTCTCGCCTGTCACAAAGATGGGCTGGCCGGCGCACCCAAGGTTCCAGCCAGTCATGCCGGGCGAACGGTCGATATGTGCCGCGGCTGTCATCAACCGGCCGCGTCTGCCGGCGGGCCGCCCCTGGTCGTGCCGACGGTGATCAATCATCCGCCCGCCCAGGCGAATCAAAATTCATGCGTCAACTGTCACAGCACCCAGGGCGGTAGTAACCAGGCCATCGTTCAGGATTGGAAGACCAGCATTCATTCCGAGCGCGGCGTCGGCTGCGCCGATTGCCACGGCGGCGACCCGAACGCGACAACCAAAGAGGACGCCATGTCGGTCAAGGCAGGTTTTGTCGGCGCCCCCAAAAAGGTGGACATTCCCGCGCTGTGCGCGAGCTGCCACTCGGATGTCGAAGCGATGCGGCAGTACGACCTGACGACCGACGAGTGGGCCCAGTATCAACAAAGCGTGCATGGCAAGCGGCTGGCGCAGGGCGATTTGAACGTCGCGACGTGCACAACCTGCCATGATGGGCATGGGACCAAGGCGGTGAATGATCCGTCCTCGCAGGTCTATCCCGAGAATGTGCCGGCGCTCTGCGCGGGTTGCCATGCGAACGCCGATTTGATGAAACCGTACGGGATCCCGACCAATCAGTACGATCTCTATAAACAAAGCGTCCACGGGATCGCGCTTTTGCAGAACCAGGACGCGCGCGCGCCGAGCTGCGCCACCTGTCACGGCACGCACGGCGCCGCGCCGCCAGGCCTGCAAGAGGTAAGCAACGTCTGCGGAAGCTGTCACAGCGCGACACAGGACTATTATCTCAAGGGCGCACACGCGAGCAACAAGCCGGGCACGCCCAAGTGCGTGACCTGCCACGGGCGCTATGATGTCATGATGCCCACCGAGGCGATATTCGAGGGCTCGGCCACGCGCCAGTGCGGCAGTTGTCACCTGCCAGGGTCGCCGCAAGCGGAAACGGTTCAATCCATCGACAAGAGCATCACGAGCGCGGCCAAGGCGGTCGCCGATGCCGAAGCCGCCATCAAGAGCGCGCAGGCAGCCTCGCTCATCACGGCGCCCGAAGAGGTCAAGCTGGCCGAGGCGCGCACGAGCCTGATTACGGCCCGGGCAGCCCAGCATACGCTCGATCTGAAAACCATCCAGGATGCCACCGACAAGGCGCAGGCCAAAGCCAAAGAGATCCTCGACGATTCAGCCAAAGCCCAGCAGGGGCTGGTCTTCCGGAGCGAATTCATGGTCTTTGGGTTAGTTGTCATGGCGCTGGCTATCGGGTCGCTCTATGTCATCCGGCGCGAGCTCTACAAGCAGTTGCCCAAGCATAAATAGAGACAAGAGGTTTCCATGACTGAAAGCACAAACACACCGATTACACGGCGCAAAAGCATCCAAATCTTGCTCGGTTTTTCGGTGATCGCGACCGTCGGCGGGATTGTCGGGCCCATCCTGGCCTACCTGACGCCGCAGAGCGGTGGGGCTGGCTCGGGCGGACCGGTTGAGGTGGGTAAGGTTGAGGATTTCCCGGCGGGGAGCGGCAAGGTCGTCAGCGTAGACAACAAGCCCGTGATCGTTGTCAATTCCAAAGCGGGTGGTCTAAAAGCCTTTTCAGCGATCTGCACGCATCTGGGCTGTGTGGTCTCCTGGGACCAGCATAAAAACGTCGTCCACTGCCCCTGCCATGATGGGATATTCAACCCCGCCACCGGCGCCGTGGTTTCGGGGCCGCCGCCGCGCGGTCTGGCCGCCTATGAACTGGTGGTCAAAGATGGCAAAGTGATGATCGGCCAGCCGCAGGGTCAGGTCACGGGATAACGCGTGCATCACAATCTGACGCTCTATAGTAAACCCGGCTGTCACCTGTGTGAGATCGCCGAGCAACTATTGCTCGGGCTGCATCGAGAATTCGATTTCTCGGTCGAAAAGGTAGATATTTCCGCCGATCCGGCGCTGGTCGCAGAGTATGGTACACGGATCCCGGTGATCGTGATCGATGGGCGCACGACCCTGGAAGCGCCCATCCGTTCGCAAGTCTTGCGGGCCGCATTGAACGGAGCGAACCCATGATGAATCGCCTGCCGCGGGCGCTGCTCGCCATTCTGGGCGTCCTGTCGACCTGGCTGTTGTGGAACGATCTCCAGGTCATGTGGATGGAGGGCCCGGCGCTCGATTCGGTCTTGCTCTGTATCTTGATCGCGCTCATCGCCTGTGTCTGCTTTTCGGCCGCCGCCGGTGCCGGCCAGATCTTTACCGGGAACAAATAAAAATGAGAGCTAAAGAGCCAGGAGCGTGCACGCTCCCGGCTCTTTAGCTCTCGCTTGTCTGATCGAGGTAGAACCGCGGCGGTTCAGGCGGCGGCCGACGTGGGCTTGCTATCCGCATGTGCGCCCTGGCTGGCCTCTCGATACCATCCCGCGATCTGCTGTGCGATATAAACCCCCGCGCCGAGTCCGACCAGCGCAGGCAGGAAATAAAACACGAGTGCGTTGCCCGTTGGGCTTGTGGGCGTAGGCGCATTAAATCCGGTGACGATTAACACGCCAATCACGGTCGCCGCCGCCCCGTATACCGCCCCAATCATCTTGACCATCCGCAGATAACGCGCATCCGGAGAAGAATGGAACAGGAACCGGGTTATCATCGCGCAGAGAAACCCGCCGAGCGGGCCAAAGACCAGCCCGATGCCGCCGCCAACCAGGGCGCCCCCGACGAGCAGAAAAATTGCCATGACCACCAGCGCCGGCAACTGGACGGGCCCGGGGGCCTTCTGGGTCGCGTAAAGCTGCGCCCCGATCACGACCAGGCTATAGAGGGCGCCGAGCAGGGCGCCCACCGGCGCCGTCCAGCCGAACCCTCGCACAATCATGCCCCATACGAGTCTGGGTATCCTCATCTTGACCTCCTCGCACATCCCCATTCACGGGGTGTGTAGCAGAACAACGGCCTGATTGGGCCTCTGATTTGATTGATACACCTAGTATGACATAGGAGACAGCCGGGGTCACCCACCGAACGGACTATATTTAGAGACGCGAAAGGACTAGATTTTTACCGGTGCTGGTCTATCCGCTGGCGGAAAAAGGCGATAGTCCCTTCTAGTCCCTCATCGAGCTCAACGCGCGCCTCCCACCCCAGAATGGCGCGCGCCCGGGTAATGTCGGGGCAGCGCTGGCTGGGGTCATCCACCGGCCGATTCGTATAAATAATCCCCGCGGTGTTGCCGGTCGCCGCATTGATCTTTTCGGCAAAGGTCTTGATGGTCATCTCTTTGGGATTGCCGACATTGATCGGCATGACCTCGTTTGAATCGAGCAGGCGGGCGATGCCTTCCACCAGGTCGCTCACATAGGTAAAGGCGCGGGTCTGGCGACCATCGCCGTGAACGGTGAGCGGCAGCCCACGGAGCGCCTGCCCGATAAAGTTGGGGACCACGCGGCCATCGTCCAACGCCATGCGCGGGCCATACGTGTTAAAGATGCGCACGATGCGGGTGTCGAGCTTGTGCGTGCGGTGATAGGCCAGGGTCATGGCCTCGGCAAAGCGCTTGGCTTCATCGTACACACCGCGCGGGCCGATCGGGTTAACATTCCCCCAGTAATCCTCACGCTGGGGATGGACCAACGGGTCGCCATACACTTCCGAGGTCGAAGCCAGTAGAAAACGGGCGCCCTTGACGCGAGCCAACCCGAGCAGGTTATGTGTGCCCAGCGAGCCGACCTTGAGCGTCTGGATCGGATACTCGAAATAGGCTTTGGGGCTGGCAGGCGAGGCAAAGTGGAGAATGGCGTCCACTTTGCCCTCGATCTCCAGATAGGTTGTGACATCCTGTTCGATAAATTCAAAGCGCGAGTTGCCGCGCAGGTGGGCGATGTTATCCGGGCTGCCGGTGATAAAGTTATCGACCGCCGTAACGGTGTGGCCGCGCGCGAGATAATAATCGCAGAGGTGAGAGCCGATAAAGCCGGCGCCACCGGTGATCATAATACGCATGATAAATTCCTCCCAGGGATTAGCGCAAGTATAGCTGGAACGACTAGAGTAGACAAGTGGGCAGGTCACAGGGCCAGGCGAACAGGTTATGCCGGCCCTGTCATCAGCCACCGGTGGCCGGCGCGCGGTCGGTCTGCGGCTCAGTCCCGGCGGTCTGCCTTGACGCGTCGTCGAGCCAGGCGATGAGAGCAAGCGTGAGCATAAAAACAAACGCGAGATCGACGACGAAATACGCGGCGTCAATCAGGCCATGTGCAAGAAAGTCGACCATGCTTGCCATGAGGCCGATGACCAGGGCGTGAAGCCAGGTGTCCGAACTGCGACGGGCGGCGCGCATGGCGCGCCGAAAGAACTCGACTTGCAGCCAGAGGAGGACGACCGCGCCGAATACGCCGAGCCGGACCCAGAAATCGAGGAGGACATTGTGCGGGTGAGACAAGTTCGGCTCGCGCCATGCCTCCGGCAGAATGTACTTGGGATACTCGTAGAGAAAATTGTCGAGCCCGACGCCGAATAAGGGATGATCGGCGATCATGTGCACCGCGCTCGTCCAGACCGCCACGCGGAAAAAGCCGGTGCCTGTCCCCTCCTGAAACCAGGATTGAACACGCGCCGTGCTGAGGAGCGCGGCGATGGCGACCACGCCGAGGACGGGGAGCGCGAGGACCGCCCAGCGGGGCACGCGGAGGCGTCCGCGGCGCTCCCACAACCCGATGAGCCCGATGAGTGCGAGACTGGCAGGAATGCCGAAGAACAGCGCGCCGCGCGAATAGGTGAAATAGAGAATGACGGCCAGGAGCGCGGCGAGAGCGGCATAAGACCACCGGCGCAAGCCGGGGACGAACAGGGCCAGCGCAAGCGCCAGGGGCAAGAGCCGGCCCAAAAAGAGTGCGGCATTGTTGGGCGAACCCCAGACGGCTCGCACGCGGCCCAGTGCATCGGCCTGGATGAGATCGCCTGCGGTCAACTGGGACAGGCCGATCACGCAGACCACCGCGCCGGCCAGGAGAAGCGCATACACCAGCCGCGCGATCTGGGTGCGCGAGAGGGGGGTGACTCGCAGCAGGGCGTAGAGCAGCGCGGGCTCGATCACAATGACGCGGAACTCGCGCATCGCGACGCCAAAATTATTGGCAAAGCGCACCGACAGGGTGCCGAGCAGAACAAAAATGAGCACTGCCCAATCGAGTGACGTGGGGCGTATTTTGCGCCACGTCACCGCGCCGGCCATCCCCAGGAGCAGGATGCGCCACCCGGCCGCGGCGACGCTGACGAGCGTGAGAATCTCGACCGCCGAATACTCCCCCCCCGGCAAAGTTTTTGGATAGAGAAAGAAGGGGATCGTGAAAACAATCAGCGCCAGTCCGATATCCAAACGCAGGGCAAAGAAGGGGATGAGTAGAACGAGCAAGACCAGGCTCAACGGCGTACCGGGCGCGAGATAGAACGCGGCGACGAGAAACACGAGCACGCCAAGCTGAACGGCTTCGGGCAGGCCGTGAAAGTGAGCGGCAATGACATTCCAGGTCGCCAGCAGTCCTTGGCGTGGGGCTGCGCGCACGACGCCAAGCGCCGAGAGCACAAAGACTGCGCCGAGGAGGGCAAGAGACACGGACGGAAGAGTGGGTAACGATAAAGGCGCAGGTGGATTCGTTGCAAACGTGGTGAGCGTCTGATAGGCGGACCGTGGCTGCATGGCGGCGGTGACCAGCGAGAAACCCCAGTGAGGATCGGCGGCCGGAGCGGCGGGCTGCAAGATCATTGGAAAGAGCCCTGGCATCCAGCCCCATTCGCTTCGCGCCCGCTGCAAGCCGCGCGCTAGCCGGCTCGCCTGCACCGCTTCGGTATCGCTGCCCCAGGGAGAGGGCTCGCCGGCCCAGGGCAGTGGGAGGGCATTCCAGCCCATTTCGACAGCCCACACCGGCTTGCCGGTATCGCCGTGCGCTCGCATCTCGTCGCGCAGGAGAATCACGCGCGGGAAATTGAGCGCGCCCGACGAGACCGTCCTGTCCTCCGGGCCGCTCCACATGCCATAGGGTTTAGCGGCGACAATGTCGAAATCGTTTTGAAAACCCGCTTCATAGAGCCCGCGCAAAAAGAGAATCTCGCTGTAATCAGGGTGCGGGCGCTGGGTTTCGAGGTTCATCCCTAACCCGGCGAGCAAGATTTTGGCGGCCGGGTCCTGTGCACGAATGGCCGCGGCGGCAAGATGGAGGAGTTGCCCGTACTCGGCCGGTTCCGCATTCCGGTTACCCCAACTCGGATGGACGTTCGGCTCATCCCAGATCTGGTAATAGTGAATCTGGGAACCGTAGCGCCTGGCAAACTCGCGGGCGAACGCGGCGTAGGTGTTGAAATCATCCGGCGGCGCGTTAGGCAGGGTGCGTTCGTAATCGCGCTGCGCCCAGGCGGGAGCGGTGTCCAGGACTGCGATGATCTGCAGGTTGGCCGCCTGCGCCGCGTTTACGATCCGGTCCCATTTCGCCCAGTCATACGTGCCGCGCGTCGCTTCAATCTCGCGCCAGGGGAAATGCTGGCGAATTGCGGTGAGATGCGCGTCCTTGACGAGCGCGAGGGCGCGGGCGAGGTCGGCGTCGCTCGCATACTGTTCGAGTGCGGTATTGGTTCCCATTACCGGTGGAGCGCCGGCCAGCGGGGCCTCGACGCCGCGCGACGCAGTGAGAAAATTGCCGGCGATGACGCCGGCCGCGCCGACACTGGCGATGCCCAGCGCCAGGCAGAATAGAAAAACAATCGATTTCGAGAAAGAGCGCATCCCCTGTTCCCTTCTCTCCTTGTCTCCCTGTCTACCGCCACCGGGGCAAACGCGAGTCTCCGTTTGCGGTCAATTGAAACCACAACCCTTTGGCAAAATCATAGAGCCAGACATCGCCCTCGCGAATCGCCACGAGCTGCGAAGCGTTGGGCGCCCACGCGAGTTGAACGATGTCTACGCCGTTCTCGTGACCCTGCGGCAGGATGCGGGTCCGGCCGCTGCCATCGCGATTCACCACATAGAGGGCATAGGATGAGCGCTCGGTATCGGCGGTGTTGAGTGCGACGCCATAGGCCAGCCGGCTCTCCCCCTGTTGGTCGCGCGGGGACCAGACCGGCGCGGCCCACATCCCGGTTCCCTGGATGAGCGGGAGATTGACCGAATTGTCGCGTGCCAGCACCCACGTATCAAAGGCGGGCGAATCCTCCAGCAGCCCCGCGCCTGGCGGCGGCGCGTGAATTGTCGCGGCGACAAAGCGGCTGTCGGGGGACCAGGTGAGCGGCGGCACCCAGACCCATTCCGCACGGGTGTTATAAAAAGCAAAGGTCTTGATGGCCCGGCGCTGGCCGGTCGCCGCGTTAATCATGCCGACCTGATTGGCAAAGGCGTACGCAAAGATATTGGCATCCGGCGCCCAGGCAAAGTTGCCGCCCCACCAGCCGTACACCGTCGTGACGGCGGGCGAAATCACCAGGCGCGTCGTGATTGTAATCGGCGTGTCGGTCGAGATGGTCAGCGAGACAGTCCCGGTGGGCGTAATTTGCACGGTCGACGAGATGCCGCCGGAAGTGAGGACCGAAGTTGTGATCGGGATGGTCGCCGAGATGCCGGAGAGGGTGGCAATGGCGAGGTCATTGTGCGCCTTCCATCCTGGCGCGCCGGCGGTCCGGTCACCCGTCGAATAGGCGATCTGCGGCGAGCCGTCGGGCGCCCACTGCGCATAGAGCAGATCGCGAAGGGGGAGCGGGCGCGGCTTTTCGTCTAGGACGACCGTATCGGCAATCCAGAGCGAATTGAGGTTCTGGCTGTTCTGACGCGTAAAGATGAGATAGCGCCCGTCCGGTGACAGATCAAAGACCCGCCCATCCAGGTCCCCTTCGACCGTGAGCGGGCGCTTGTCTTTGGAATTGTTGCGCATCACCCAGGCATTGCCGCGGGCCAGATAGGCCAACGTCCCCTGGATGTCGACGGCGGCGAGCGAGTTTTGCGTGCCGAGCGCCAGAATCTCGTCCTGCGGCGGTTTCAGGATGGTGCGCCCCACCTCGCGGCGGGAAATTTCCAGGTGATCCTCGCGCGTCACCTGGTAGGTCACCTCGACCTCGCCGCTCGCCCCCAGTTGAATCACGCGCATCTTGCCATCCGGAACGGTTTCATCGTGCGTCAGCTTGCGCGCAAAATCGAGCGACTCGCGATGCGTCTCGGTCACAATCTCGACGCGAACCACATGGATGGTCGTGGCGCGATCAAGGGGGGTATAGCCGGGGGGCTCGACCCGGTCCTGGTCGCCCAGCTTGACGCCGGCCTCGCGCAAGGCCTCGTCGACCGTTGCCACGGAGGTTTGAATCACACGCTGTTGCCCATCCGCGACGATGACGACCCGCTTACTGGTCTGGCAACCGCCCAAAAGGCAGAGCAGGAGAATGATCAGCCAGGGGAGCCGCGCTTGCACGAGCCGCATTGTAGCAGAGAAAAGAGAGAAAGTATAATTGTGAATTCATGCTATAATTTTGGGAATACAGGGGAGGTATTGTCGAGTGAATCATCATTTTCAACAGACACGCTGGGGCCTGACGGACCTGCTCGAAACGCCGGGGGGCGCGCCGCTGCAACAAGCCCTTGCGGATATTGAGAGCCGCACGAAAAATCTGGAGGCCGCGCGCGAACGGTTGGCCGCCGATATGGCCGAGAGCGAATTTCTCGGGTTGATGCGAGAGTATGAAGAGCTCTACGCCGCCCTCAACAAGATCGGCGCGTATGGCTTTTTGTGGTTTAGCGAGGATACCCAGAACCAGACCGCGTTGAGCTTTAAAGCGCGGATGGAACAACTGGCGGCCGATGTGACGAATCGCGTCCTGTTTTTTAGCCTGTGGTGGAAAGAGCTGGACCATGCGAACGCCGAGCGGCTGATGAAGAATGCGGGGGACTGGGGCTATTTCCTGGAAAATGAACGCCGCATGACGCCGCATACGCTCAAGGAGGGGGAAGAACAGGTCGTTAACATCAAGGATGTGAACGGCATCGGCGGCCTTGTCACCATCTATGATATGATCACAAGCCGGTACGAGTTTACATTGCAGGTGGACGGCGAGACCCACAAGCTGAATCGCGAGCAACTGAGCACGTATGTGCGCCATCCCTCCGCCGAGGTGCGGGCGGCCGCTTATCGCGAATTGTATCGGCCGTTTAGCCAGGATGGACCGGTGCTCGCGCGGATTTACTCGAACCGCGTAAATGACTGGAAGGCGGAACAGGTCGGGCTGCGCCACTTTACCACCCCGATCTCGGCGCGTAACCTGGGAAATGATGTGCCCGACGAGGCGGTCGAGACGCTGCTGCAGGTTTCGCGCCGGAACGCGCCTCTGTTCCAGCGCTATTTCAAGCTCAAGGGCAAGTGGCTGGGGCTGGTTCTCATGCACCGGTCAGACCTGTATGCCCCGCTGGCTCAAGCGGCCGAAAAGGAGATTCCTTACCCCGAGGCCGTCGAGCTGGTGCTCGACAGCCTCAACCGCTTTTCAGCGCAGGTGGCGCAAGCAGCGCGCAACGTGTTCGAGCACAATCATATTGACTCGGAGGTGCGCGCGACCAAGCTCGGCGGCGCTTACTGCGCTTCGATCTTGCCATCCATGGTTCCCTTTGTTCAGACGAGCTATACGGGCAAAGCGCGCGATGTCAGCGTCCTTGCACACGAATTGGGACATGCCGTGCATGCGCAGATGGCGCGCGAGCACTCGCCGCTGACCTTTCATTCGAGCCTGCCGATGGCCGAGACCGCCTCGGTCTTTTCGGAAATGATCTTGAACGAGCAATTGTTGAACGCGGAAAAGGAAGCGACGGTGCGCCGCGACATTCTCGCGCGGATGGTGGACGATGCGTATGCGACCATGCTGCGCCAGGCCTATCTCGTCCTGTTTGAGCAGGTCGCCTATCCGGCCATCGGCGAGGGCCAGACGATGGACGAATTGAACGCCCTGTACCTGGAAAATCTGCACGAACAGTTTGGCGATGCGCTTGAGGTGCAGGACGATTTCAAATGGGAATGGATCACCATCCCGCACATTTACCATACGCCCTTCTACACCTATGCTTATAGCTTTGGGCAGCTCCTCACCCTTTCGCTCTATCAACGCTACAAACAGGAAGGGGCGAGCTTTGTCCCAAAATATTTGAAAATCCTCGCGTACGGCGGCTCGGCCAGTCCGTCGCAGATTCTCGGCGAGGCCGGAATCGACATCCGATCGGACCAGTTCTGGCAGGGTGGGTATGATGTCGTCAAGGGTTTAATCGATCAACTTGAGGCCCTGGAACAGGTTTCCGCCTGAGCACCCCCTTACGAACCCGATAGGTCCCCGCGACCCTTCGGGTTCGTTTTTTGCCATGCCAACCATTTACGATCAATCTTTTTCGCCCGACCAATTGCGCCGGCTGACCGGCTCGCTCGACCAGATCGCGGGCATCCGCGTGGTCGAATATGCGGATGGTAAAACGCGCGGCCTGCGCGCCGCGGAGGTCTGGACCGGAAGCGGGTTCCGCTTTACGGTGTGGCTTGATCGTGCTCTGGACCTCGGCCCCACAGACCACGCCGGTCGCGGGATGGCCTGGCTGCATCCCGCGCTCGGCACGCCGGCGCAGTATGACCCACATGGGGCCGGCTGGCTGCGCACCTTTGGCGGCGGGCTGATGACGACCTGTGGACTGACCTTTTTCGGCGCGCCCGAGGTCGAGGATGGACAGGAACTCGGCCTGCACGGGCACATCGCCCACCAGCCGGCGGAAAAGGTGAATATCATGACCGCGTGGGAGGGGAACGACTATGTGCTCGAGCTTTCGGGGCAGGTACGTCAATCAGTCCTCTTTGGCGAAAATTTGCTGCTGATGCGACGCATCCGCTCCAAAATGGGCGCCAACGCGGTGACCATTGAGGACCGGGTGTTGAATGAGGGATACCGGACGACGCCGCACATGATCCTCTATCACTGCAATTTCGGTTTTCCGGTGGTGAGTCCGGGAAGCCAGATGCTGATCGACGAGACGGAGATACACCCGCGCGATGCGCGGGCGCAGCGCGGGCGCGGACATGAGCGGGAGATGGAGACGCCGCACGTCGGATATGAGGAACAGGTCTTTTTCCACAAGCCGCGCGTGGGAACAGATGGCCGGGCGCGCGTGGCGATTGTCAATCGTGCACTGGGCCTTGGCGCGTACGTCAAATACCGGTCGCAGGAACTTCCCTATCTGACCCAGTGGAAGATGATGGGGGCGGGGGAATATGTGTGCGCCCTGGAACCGACCAATGTCTGGGAGACCCCGCGGGCGCAGCTCCGCGCCGAGCGCCGGCTGCCGATGATCGAGCCGGGCCAAGTGATCGAGTATGCGTTAGAGCTCGGGGCGCTGCCCGATGCGGACGCAATCGGCGCGTTTGAACAAGCGCTCATGGAGCGTTGACGCTATTCAAGGCCGATAGGTCTGGGTTTGGCGGAGGGGGTGGTTGACCAGACGGAGGGCTCGCGCCTCCGCTTCACGTTTGATCTTGTCCTCGTCGAGGGAGGTCAGTTCGCCCTTTTGGAGGAGGACCCGGCCATCGACGATCACGTAATCGACATCGCCCGCGCGGGCGGAATGGACGACGTTGGCCGTTAGGTCATGGCGCGGGACAAGGTGAGGCTTGTCCATGTCGATCAGAATGAGGTCCGCATCGGCCCCCTCGCGGATCACGCCGCTGTTCACAAACCCCATCGCCCGCGCGCCGTTTGCCGTCGCTAGCTTTAGGACCTCGCGCGAAGGGAACAGTGTTGCGTCGTGCCGGTCATGCTTTTGAATGAGCGCGGCGAGACGGGTCACTTCGAGCATGTCGAGGTCGTTGTTTGACGGTGGGCCGTCGGTGCCGAGCGCGACCTGTACGCCGGCCGCCAGGAGGTCAGGGACGCGGGTGACGCCCATTGCCAGTTTCATGTGGGTCTTGGCGCACTGGACCACGCTCACCCGCTTGTGCGCGAGGATTTCGACATCGGCGTCGTCAATCGCAATTGCATGTGCGGCGATGGAGGGATTGTCAAAGATGCCGAGGCCGGCGAGGTAGGCGACGGGCGTCTGGCCGGTTTCCCGGAGCGAGTTTTCATACTGCTCGCGCGTCTCGGCGACGTGGATGTGACAGCCGACCCCCAGTTTGCGCGCGACCTCCGCCGCGCGTACAAGGGCCGCGCGCGAACTGATGTAAGGGGAATGGGGCGCCAGAATCGTTTTAATGCGCCCATTGGCCGAACCCTGAAACTCAGCCACGAAATCCCCAGTCAGTTCCAGCGTCGTCGGTCCTATCTCGGCGGCGGAATCCGAGCCAAAGATGCACCAACCGAGCAAGCCTTTCATCCCCGATTCCTGCACCACCTGCGCGACACGCGTCATCCAAAAATAGTGGTCGGCAAAAGCGACCGTCCCACTCCGGATCATTTCGCACGCGCCCAGCGCCGCTCCCCAGTAGACATCCTCTTCGGTCAACGCCGATTCCGCCACCCAAATTCGCTCGTTGAACCAGCGAACAATATCCAGGTCCTCGGCCCAACCGCGCTGAAGGGTCATCGACACATGCGTATGGGCGTTGAAGAAACCGGGCAGGACAACGTGATTCATTCCGTCGATGGTCTGGTCGGCGACAAATCCATCGGGGACGCGCCCCACGCCGGCGATTGTTTTGCCGTCAATCGCGAGTGTCGAGTCGCGCAAGATCGAGTCCTGTTGATCAAGGGTAAGAATATCGATGTTTTTGATGAGGAGACGCGTCATGAACTCTCCCTCTATTCATTCATCCACGGAACATCGCGGCGACCCGGCCGCTCTCGACCGGATAGCGACCGACCGCCGCCTCGTCGGAAAGAACAAATCCACGATAGCCGTTGGCGAGCGCATCATAGAGCGAACAGACTTCGGACCGGGTGGGCGTGGGATGGGCGGTCATGTGCTCGAGGACCTGCCCGGCGAGGAGCACGGGCGCCGGGATGCGCTTGACCTGCGCGGAAAAATGGTGCGCCGTTTCCGCCATCGCCCGGACCCCCAGTTCGGCGCCGAGGTCCCCACGACAGAGCCACAGCTCATTGGCGGTTCCTGTCATCTCCGCCGCCTGGTCTATGGCGGGCTGACGCTCCAGCTTGGCTATCAAATAAGCGTCAGGCCCGAAATGGGCGCGATAGCGCGCTAGTTCCTCTGCGTCCTTGACATACGATAGGGCATAGCGCAAAAAATGGAACCCGGCGGTTTGCGCAACAATCGACCGGTCCTGTTCGTTCAATGCTTCCTTACGATACTGCGACGCAGTGAACGTGATCCCCTTTCTGGAAGAGAGCTCCCCCGCCTGGATGACCCGAGCCTGGATTGAATCCGCCGTTTGCGACTCGATCATTAACCGGACCCTCGCGTCATTCAACACAATCTCGCCATTCGACTCGAACGCCGCGAGGAACAGGTCGGGATGCGGGACGGGCAGGGTGCCCGGAGTGCCGACCGATGTGGCATGGACAAGCTCCACCCGCTGTCCCTCTGTGAGCGTCATCGAGGGGAAATCGCCCAGCCGCCATTTGCTCCCCTGGAGATCGAGGACGACCGGGATATCGATGTCGCGGCGCGTGAAAAAAGCCGTCAGCTTTTCCAGCCACTGCTCAAGCTGTGACAGGGACAGGTGAGAGGTATTGAGGCGAAAGGCGGTGACGCCGGCCGCGAGCAACTCTTGCCACATCTC
>JBAVQS010000014.1:0-8596 GCA_049694275.1 Anaerolineae bacterium
AATCGAGCACGACCACTTCGGGCCGGTGCGAATGAACCTCGGCCAGCGCCGCATTGCCATCGGCGGCCGCCAGCACGCGGAACCCTTCATACGCCAGCGTCCGCCGCAGCATGTTGAGCAGTTTCTCGTTATCGTCGACAATCAAGACAGTAGTCATGCTTAATATCATTGAATCCTTCCTCCCATTATAACACCGGATGCTGAGACGGACCTTAATAATTCTACTTGCCGGCCCGAGATGTGGACGGTAGGGGGATGCGATGCGTGCCCAGGTCTTGAAATGCGCCGGTTGCGACGTCTCTCCGGTACCAGCCGACGATCAGGTTCACCTGCGTGAGCGGCAGAGCAGGGGGGACGGTCAAGGTGTAATCATCCCGTACGATCTCGCCGGCCTGCCAGCGGGATGTCGGATAAAAGCCATAGACTGGATTGGCGGAATCGGCCTGGGCGATGACCCGATCATTCTGCCCGGTATCGACCAGGTGCACCGACACGCTATAGTCATAGGCCGGCGTTTGCTCGGCGCGCCAGTACAGGGTCAGGTCCAGGCGGCGCGTTGCAGGGCTGAACGCCGTTTGTGAACGAACGAGCGTCACGAGTATGCCAAACCGCGCCTCGCCGGCCGCTGATTCGAGCGCCGGATCGTCCATGGGCCGATCTGAAATCTGGATAATCCCATCCCCGGCAGATTGCACAAAGATGTGCCCCAGCTTTTGGTCCCATTCGTCCAGTGGCACGCTGTAGAAAATGTCTTTGGAGGCATAGGCGGCCAGCCCACTGTCCAGGCTGCGTTTGATGGGCGCATCGGGTGTCACAATCTGGGTTTGGGGCGCAATTTCGTGGGTGACATATTTGCCGTACCAAAAAACGAAAAAGTCAGGGCCCCAGGGACCGATCAAGACTGTCTGTGCGCCCGAGAGGGGCTGCACCGCGTCCAACAACTCACGCCCTCTCTGGTCGGTTCCAACCTCCCGGGCGAGGGGATAGGCCTGTGCGCCGAGAAACGCGGCCAGGCAAAAGAGGGCCGCCGCTCCGAGTGCGGGCAGACGCGGCCAGCGCACGCTCCACCGGGCAAGGGTGACGACGGCGCCGAATAATAAAAGCATGGTCGCGGGGACCAGATAGGCATCAATATCGCGGATAGGATAGATGACGGCAAAACCGAAATAGGTCGCGATGGCGACGAGCAGGAACGCGGCAAGGTGGCGTGTCTGCGCACCAGGCAGCAGGGTCAGTAGGGCGAGCAGTGCGCCGCCGAGCGCGGGCCAGGAAAGTTGAGCGGCCAGCAGGCCGGCCACATCACGGACCGCCGAGAAAAGAGCGCCCGGATCAGATGGAATGGCGATTGCCGCGTCGAGATAACCGCGACCGGTAAAGAGGCTCCAGAACCCGCTCCATGTATCTGCCTGGGCGAATTCCCAGGTGGTTCCCCAGTGGGAGCGCAACGGTAAATAGAGATATACGGCAAAGGGCGCCAGCAAGGCGAGGAGACCGAGTGGGGCCAGTCGCCAGTTGCGGCGGACCAACGGATAGGCTTCCGGCCAGATATAGACGAGGACTGCAGGGCCCAACAGCCCGACCAGGCGGTGATGTGCGGCGCCAGTTCCGAGCGCAAATGCAATCGCGAGGAGCAGGGCCGGGTTGGGAGCGGCGCGGAAGCGGAGCGTGAGATAGAGCGCCAGTGCGACAAAAAAGAACGCCCAGGTGTAAACCTCGGCGTCGATACTGCGAAACCAAAATGCGCCGACGGCGGCAAGCGCAAAGGCCAAGCTCGCCGCCAGGAGCGTGCGCCGCGTGAGAAACTGGACGGCGGCGAACAGGAGGGCCAATGCGCCGAGCGCGCCCAGGAGCGAAAAGAGGGAAGCGCCGGCCGCCGGATTGACACCCACGAGGTTGATGAGGTGGACAAAGGCGCCGCCTACCATCAAGTAAAGGGGATAGCCAGTGGGGTGCACGATGCCCCATAGAAAGAGGGCGTTTTGAAACTCGCCGGCATCGACCAGGTCGTCGAGCCCGTTAATGTCGGTTTGGAGCGTGGTGAGGTAGAGCAGCCCGACCGCAACCAGCACGGCCGCTCCGATGAGCCAGGTGCGATTGCGCGCGAGTGTCTTGAGGGTAGGCATAGCGAGTCATCTCTTATGTTCGCTCAAGCCGCCAAAAGATGCGGGCGTGCGAGCGTGCGGGCAGGCGTGTGTCAACAAAACCTAGAAGTTTAACGAGGGGCAGCGGCAGGCGGCGATAGAGATAGGGTGAAAAGAGAAAGGCGTGCGCTTGAGCGGCGACAGCAAGTCCCGCTTGTTGCGCGGCCTGCGCGACCAGGTTGGGTGAATGGATAAAGACCCCGCCGCCCCATTTCTGCGGGTCGAGCGGCCGCCAGGCGCGCGGGCTCCAGGTATAGGTATCAAACACGACGCTTCCACCCGGTTTGACGACGCGGCGCATTTCGCTGAGCAACGGGCCGAGCGCTTGAAAGTGAAAGACGAGGCGGAGGGCGGTCACTCCATCGAACGATGCATCGGCAAAGGGGAGGGTAAAGGCGTCCCCCTGGATAAATGGCAAGGGGGCTATGCGTCGCGCCTCCTGGAGCATAGACCCGGCTGCATCGAGGCCGACAGTCTGACTCTGACGGGCCAGGGCGCGTGTCAGCCGCCCGGTCCCGCAGCCGAGGTCGAGTACGCGCGGCGCAGGGGGGAGGAGCGAGAGGATGAGCGCCAGTTCACGCTGGTTAACCCATGCGCCGCTGGCCCCGCCAAAGCGCTGGGCGTCATATGCGCCGGCAATCTCGGTCTGATTGTAGAATTCGCGCTTGTCCACTATCTGTTCGCTCATGCCGTCGGCTCACATCCTTTAGCGGGTTGCAGGACGGCGAGTTCGCGCCTGGCGACTTGCTCATAGAGCCGTTCGTATTCATGCACCACGTACCCCGGCTGAATCTGCTGGCGCCATTGTCGTTGCGCCTCGCGCATCCGCGTAACCAGCCGGGGCTCGTTCAGCAGGCGCTCGATCGCGCCGGCGAGTGCGGGCGCGTCTTCGGGCGGCGTCAGGAGGGCGGTTTTGCCCCCCTGTGTCAATTCGCGCAGCAGCGGTAGATCGCTTGTCACGACCGGTACATTCGCCGCCAGTGCTTCCAGCAGCGTGGCCGGATAGGCGGCCTGGCCAATCGTCAGACGGTACGGCAGGGCTACGACATCGCTCGCGGCCATCAGGTCCGGCACGCAGACCTTGCCCAGTTGTACGACGCGCCCATCCAGCCCGGCCCGGCGTTGCTGCTGTGCGATCTGCTCGTTCGCGCCCATGCCGCTCCACGCGAGCACCAGCCGCAGGTCGGGGATGCGCGGAGCGAGCTCTTGAAACGCGCTCAGCAGGACGTCCACGCCTTTGACATGGTTATAGTGCCCGACATAGGTAATCCGCCGGCCAGGCAGCAGTTGTACGCGCAGCGCGTTGGGTTCGCCCTGTGTAAGCTTGTCGAGCGGGAGGATGTTAGGCAGCAGGCGAATACGCTCAGGCGCGACTCCGAGCGTCACCAATTCCATTTTTTGATAGTTGCTGCTGACGACATAGTGTGCGGCGCGATGGAACGCGGCGCGTGCGACCAGGCGATTATTGACGATGAGCCGGGGGAGATAGAATGCGGGCGACTGGCTCAGCCGGTCGAGTCGGAGCAGGTCCTCCACATTCACGAGATGCGCTTCATACCCGACGATGACCGGCGTGCAGGTAAGACGCTGGAGCAGGTCGGCGAAGAGCGCAAAGGCCGGCGTGGGCAGGTTGAGTTGAATGACATCCACCTGCGAGGCGAGTCGGGCCAGGTCCGCCATGATGCGCAGCATGCGAAAGGGCTCATCGACGAACATCGGGCGCGAATGGCTGTCGAGTGTGTGCCGCGCCTCGCCGAGCAGTTCGGCGTTCGGAAACGCCGAGACGACGCGGACGGTGTGCCCCCGGCTTTCCAGCGCGTGGGCCAGTCCGATGAGCCCTTCAATCTGCCCGCTAAGGGCGCGCGGGTGAATCGACGCCAATGCAATACGCATGCCTATTCGCCTCCCACCTGTTCAAAGCGTTCTCTGTTTGCCGGGGTGTTCCGCACCTGCAAGACAAGCGCCACCATCAAACCGAACGCAACCCACAGCCACAGCGTCGCAAGCCGCGCAAGGAGTGTAATCGTCAGCGCATTCGCCAGTGGCGCTCCGGATAGGACCAGCAAGCCGACCATCGTCGTCTCCACCGCGCCGGTCCCGGCCGGCAAGAGCGAGATGCCGCCGGCGAGGCCGCTGACGGCGAGAATGAATGTAGCGACCGGAAGGGCCAGCTCTAGGCCCAACAGCCGAGCTGCAAAGAGTACAACCAGACCATCGGCGAAACGCGCAACTGCCGTCAGCGCAATGCCGCCGGCGATCTGTCCCGGTGTAAAGCTCGCTTCCAGGCCGTGCACGAGATGCTGCAGATGTGGGGCGACGCGCTGCCACAGGTGGTTCCGGGCCAGCCAGGCCGGCGTGGCGGGGAGATGCCGTCGCCAGCGATTACCCAGGAGGCCGATTGCCAGCATGACGGCGAGCCCGAGTAGAATGACGACCGGCGCCGGAAGCTGAGCGCGCAGTGCAGGCAGCAGCAGCGTCGAGACAACCGCCAGGACTAGAAAGCCACCCCCCTCGGTCACGCGGTCGAGCACGAGCAGCGGCGCAGTCTGCACAACAGGGGTTCCAGAGCGCTCGCGAATCAGGTGTAACTTGAACACCTCGCCAATGTGACCCGGGGTGACCGAGAGTGCGAACCCGACTGCCTGCACGACGATCGTCCCACGAAAAGGGATGGCGACGCCGCTGTGCGTCAGGAAATAGTGAAAGCGTACGGCGCGCAGCGCATAGCTGACGAATGCGGCGGCGAGGATCGGCAAGAGCGCGAGCGAGGCAACCCGCGTCCCGAGATCGGGTGCGGCTTGCCAGGCGACCCACACTGAGGCGACCGAGATGATCGCGACGGCGATCGCCGTCAGCAACAGGCTTCTGTTCCAGATTCGTTCGCTCATCTTGTTCCCAATCTCCACAAATTCAACCGGGCGCTTGAATGTTTTTTATCCCACGCAGTACATATACCTGCGCGGGCTGAGATAGGGCCAAGTGCAGTCTGAGAAAGGCCTGAGAAATGACTCGAGTCTTTAGCCTTTGCGCCGGCGCGCAATCAGAGTACCGGCGAGCCAGAGGGTGTAAAGGATCGTTGCATATTGCAGTGGCAGGACCGATGCCCGTAAACGCGCATTGTCCTGGAAATTGGTGGCGGAGGCAAAGACCGCGGCGAACCAGACCGTGAGCATGACCAGGAGAATAGGCCCGAGGGGGGGCGGGGCTAACCGCGCGATCCGCGAGCGCAGGGCAGTAATCAAGGTGAGGAGGAACGACGCGGCCCAAAAGAGGATGTTCATGAGGCTCTGCCAGGCATCGTCGGTAAATCCTGCCGCGCCCGGCAAGGTCGCTGGAATCGGATCGTAATGATAGAGGGCAAAATCCCAAAAGCGCTGCCAGCCAATCCAGACCGAATGGAGATAGACCAGCGGCTCGATGCCAATGAGATAGAGAGCGAGGTTGGTGAGTTTAGCCGAGATCTGGCTCCAGGTGAGTCCCGTGGCGTCGATCATCGCCGGCCACGCGCGAAAGATGGCGCCCGAATCGCTCCCCGTCTCTTGCATCATCGCATTGCGAAACCCGACATAAATCTCGGTGATATAGTCGTATCCGGGTGGCGCTTTTTCCACAACCGGCGCAACCATCTGGATCAGGACATAGCCCGACAGGGTGGAAGGGGTCAGGACGCCGTTCACGAAATAATTGAATGCGCTCCACGCGAGGATGCAGAGCGCCGGGATGAGGACGACCGGCAGGATGCGCATCAGCGCGCTGCGCCAGCTCGTTCGCTCGCGATAGATGAACAGGAACAGCGCGGGCACGCCCCAGTAGAGCAAATAGAGCGAGTGACACAGGGCGAGCGCGCCGAGAATGGCGCCAAGCGCGATGCGTCCCCGCCCGCCGAGCTCGGTCCCGCGAATGACGAGATAGACCGCGAGGAGCAGCAGGAGCGTGGTGAGCGTCTCGGTCAGGATGCTGTTCTCCCAAAAAGCGGCGGCGAGATTGAACGCATACCCCGCGCCGGACAGCACGGCGATGAGGCGATTGTGGGTGAGTCGCCAGCCGAGCAGATAGAGCAGGAGCAGGATGCCACCGCCGAGTAGAATCTGCACGATGGCAATGACCTGAATTGCGGCCGCTCCGTCGTGTGATTGCGCGGCGCTGCCGAGACAGGCTGGCCGGTGCGCGTCCTGGCAGGTCGCCAGGTGCGTAGTATCGGAAGGGAGCAGAACGAGTGCGAGAAAGAGGGGGTAGGTCGGCGTGCGAAAGCCGTCTTGCTGGACGCCGTACCCGCGTCCGCTAACCAGGCTCAACGCAGGAACGATATAGCCGGCCGAGTCGGAAAAAATCTGCGGGTGGAGCTCCCAGACGGGAAGCTTGACCGCGGCGTTGAGCGCGAGGAGCAAGAGCACCGCAAGCAGATGTTTGGCGTCGATGCGCGAACGGGCCCGGCTTGGCGCCAAGAAGCGGCCGGACCGCGGCGAAGCAATTTCCATGAGCGAGTCAGCAATTCAAAGAACGCAAGATCGAGATGCTTGCCAACCAGTCCGTGAGATCCCGACGGCTGGCCTACAAATAGGATAGGCTTTTTCCCTGAGATGAGGCCAAGTCCCGGCTGAGAACTGGCTGAGTGTGGCAGGAGAATTTCTCATCAAACTCTTACGCTCCGCTTGGCTTTCTCTTGGGCGCCTCGACTAGTATGAGCATACAAAGTTTAGAGGCTCCGCTTTATTGTTGTAAGGAGAGGTTGAATGAAAAAGTTATTTGTACTGCTCATCGCCGGCCTGATGCTGGCAATGAGTCTTTCCGCACTACCCGCGTCTGCGTCGACAACCGTCCCGCCGAACGACATCCCGGCGACCGCGAGGTATATCGACAATAGCACACACACGATCACCGCCAATTCGGCGCTGTGGTACAAGTTTGATTACAATGTTAGCGGTTCTGACGTAACTCTGACGCTGGTCAACGGCGCGAACAGTGGATTGGGTTTTGACATTTATACGGCAGACCAGATCGCGAACTGGTGGGAAAACACGCCGATCGGACGTGGCACCGCGCAGGCGCTCGATTGCAACAACGGCGTGCCCGCGACCGATGGAAGCTGCCAGGCGATTGATCTCACCTGGGTCACCAAGTTCAAACAGACCGGCACTTTGTATGTGCGGATCGTGAACGATAATGCCAACGACGCCAACTTTCAATTAACCGCTCAGGGCGACGGCTTGACGCTGTCGCCGCAGGGCGCGACGACGGGGACGACGACGGGGACGACGACCGCCAGCGCGCAGACCACTTCAAACGGCTCGACGCCGGCAACCAGCACGACGTCCACCACCACGCAGGTCACGGGCGCCAATACCGATCCGGGGCACGCGATGGTGATGGATAACGCCGCGCACTCGATTCCGGCGAACGGGTCGGCCTGGTACCGGTTCGACTATGCCGGCGACCGCTCGCAGATCACCGTCTCGCTGGTGAATGGAAACAATAGCGGTCTGGGATTCAAGGTCTTTACGCCGGCGCAGATTGCCGACTGGTGGGAGATTGCGCCGATTGGACAGGGGACCCCGCAGCAGCTCAACTGCGACTCGGGTTTGCCCCAACCGGAAGGCCAGTGCCAGTCGAACGACCTGATGTGGATGGGCCAGTTCAATGCTAACGGCACGTACTATGTCCAGCTCAACAACACCAACTCGAATCCGGTGGATGCCACGCTCAAGATCCAGGGCGACGGCGTGACCCTCGGCCAGTAATATTTGTGGATGGGTCGGGATTGACAATTCAATAGCGTCGAAAACAACAAGAGGGGACAGGTCCCGTGGGCCTGCCCCCTCTTGTTTGTTTTCCTTTTTTCTATGCTAATGCCGCCACAGCGGCTGGCTCACCAGCGCCGAGACGCCGAGGATGATGAGCAGTCCCGGCCCTACGATCCCCCAACTCCAATCAAAGAGAAAGGCCGAGGCGACCCCAGTCAGCAAGAGTCCACCGATAAAGGGACCGGTCACTGCCGGCGACAGTTCTCCGCTCCGGCTGTAAAAGCTCCATGCAGTGCCGAACGAGCCGAGCGCGGGAATGAGAATGAAGAGCGCCCACCAGTTGTGCAGGTTGAGCATTCCCATGTTCTGCAAGAGGAGTAGCGCGCCGATTCCGATGAGCACCACCCCTGCAATCCATCCATTATCCCCGTTTCCTTTACGCCGCGCCGCGCGGCGCCGCTCGCGCTCTTGCCGTTTGAGCTCGCGCCAATCGGCCGGAGGCGGCGCGCTTGTCACAGGGAGCGGGGTGCTGATTGTGGGCGGGGGCGCGCTCGCCACAGGGGGCGGCGTGCTTGCTATAGGTGACAACTCTTCTATGATGGGCGGCGGCATACTTGGTCCAGGTAGGATCGGGGCCCGCGTATCGCCGGATGTTTCACCGTTCAACGCCAGTTGATCGGACGCCCGGCCCTCATTCGGTTGATTGTCGCTCAT
>JBAVQS010000015.1:0-12241 GCA_049694275.1 Anaerolineae bacterium
GTCTCACCCCGCACCATCATGACGCCGATAATTTGATTCAGCTCGTGCCCCGCTTAATGCAGCTTACGGGGGATGAACGGCTTCTGGAGCTTGGTTTTGGCAATGGCCGATTGATGCCTAACTCGAAAAGAATGGATTCAAGGTCCTCCGAACGGATAGCAAGCTGGACCCCGAAATGGAAGCGAACGGTCAGAAAATCCAGCTTGAATCGATTTGCATAGTTCCTCGAAAGTGAAACATTAAACCACTGGTCGCATTGAGTAAACAACTGGTGCGATCACTTTGCTGAATTTTGCCAGTTGACCGCAAACATGGTGTAGCCTACAATACAGGCTGCCGAGAGGACTACCGGTTCACGGAATTTACGGGAGAATCTTGGGCGCGCGTTGGAGGCTAGGCTTCAGTGACTAGATCGTTTTGCCTTCCGCTTGCGTGCGATGGGTAGGTCAAAGGGCTCGGATTGCAGCACGATAAAAAGGTCGTTATTGGTGGACACACTTTGAAAAGATGCTCGAAGACAATGCCCGGCTGCTCACGGTCTATCTCCATGCCTATCAGGTAACCGGGCGCGCCCTATTCCGCGACACGGCCCGCTCGCTGGTCGATTACGGACGCGCCACCCTCTATGATCGCGAGCATGGATATTTCTATGGGAGCAAGGACGCCGACGAGCACTATTACGCCCTCGCACGTGAGGAACGCGCCAAGCTGCCCGCGCCCTATGTCGATCACAACCTCTATACCGATTGGAACGCGCTGATGGTCTCCGCGCTCCTCCAGGCGTCGCGCATCCTCGACGACCGCGAGTTGCAAAACCTGGCGCTGCACACGCTCGGCACCCTCGGCGAAGAGATGTTCAAGCCCGAGGAGGGGATGTTCCATTTCCGCAAAGCAGGCGAGACGACGCCGGAGCTCCCGGGCGTACTGAGCGATCAGGCGTATGCCGCGCAAGCCTTTCTCGACGCCTACCAGACCACCGGACGCCCTACCTATCTAACGCGCGCCCGCATCCTGGCGGAATTCGTCCTTACCCATCTCTATGACGCGGCGCGCGGCGCATTCCTGAGCGAGCCACAGCGGCCGGATGCGCTCGGCCTCTTGCGCCTGCCGGATAAACCACTGGCCGAAAATGCGGCGATGGCTGATGTCCTCATCCAGCTCTCGCACCTGACCGGCGAAGAGCGGTATCGCGAGACTGCCGAAAAGACGCTCGCGCATTTTGTGGACGTCTATACCCGCTATTCATTCAATGCCGCCGCGTACGCGCTTGCCATCCATCGACTCTTCACCTACCCACTGCACGTCGCCGTGGTCGGAAGCATGGAGGACACGCAAGCGCATGAACTGGTGGATGCGGCGCTGCGGCAGTACGCGCCGGCGCGCATCGTCGAGCTCGTGGACCCACAGCGGGATGCAGCACGGCTCACGATGCTCGGTTATCCGCCGCCCGCCGATGGTCCGCAGGCTTATGTCTGCATCGGCCAGACCTGCCTCCCGCCGGTCAAAGAACCCAATCAGATCGCTGAAGGAATTGCAAAGTTGGTGAACAAGTAGATATGAAAATTCACGACATCTCCATCCCCATCTCGAATACGTTGGCAACCTACAAGGGCGACGCGGGATTCAAGATCGACCGCACCTCGGATTTTGGCCGCGGTGATGTGATGGTCCTCTCGCACATCGACATGGGCGTCCATACCGGGACCCACGTTGATGCGCCGCTGCATTTTGTGCCCGGCGGCGGGACGATTGACCAGCTCGACCTGAATGTGCTCATGGGCCCGGCCCAGGTTGTGGACCTCCCACACACCGCGCGTGCAATCTCGGCGCTGGATTTGCAGGCTACCCACATTCCGGACGGTACGCAAAGGCTCTTGATCCGGACGAGCAACTGCGCGCGCTGGGACAAGCCCGAATTCCAGGAGGATTTCGTGGCGCTCGGGGTTGACGCCGCACAGTGGCTGCTCGATCACAACATCAAGCTTGTCGGCATCGACTACCTCTCGATCGAGCCCTTTGGCTCCACAGACCATCCGGTCCATCACCTCCTGCTCAATGCGCACATCGTCGTCGTCGAGGGCCTTGACCTTCGCGCGATCCAGCCGGGGACGTACGACCTGGTCTGCCTGCCAATCAAGCTGGCTGGCGCCGAAGGGGCGCCAGCGCGCGCTGTGCTGATCGAGCGCTGAGCAGTTGACTATCCGAAGGTGAAACCGAGCGTATATCTCCCCTGATATACGCTCATGGGTAAAACAAGGCAGATCGGTCGAAGGGCTTGTCTCTTTTTCTGCTATAATGAGCAGAAGCGAGGTTATCATGCTTCGTCCTCCCTGCCTGGTTATTCTGTTTCTGGTTGTTCTGGTTATTCTCGGCGGAGTGGTCCTGATGGCGCGGCCCAATAGCGACGGACAGACCGTTGGGTTTAGCATCGCGCCTCCGCAACCACGCGAGAAGATTCCGCTGGAAAGCGCAACGGGATGCACTTATTATATCCGCTCTGGGGATAACCTGTTTCGCATCGGACTCTTGTACGGCGTCTCGTACAACTATCTCGCCCAACTAAACGGAATTCCCGACCCAAATTTGATCTATGCGGGAACCTCCATCTCCGTCCCTTGCACTGGCAGTGGCGGCGGTGGCGTGCCGGTAGCGATTCCCCAGAACTGCGGCGCTTCGCAGAGCTATACCGTTGTGCCAGGCGACAACCTCTTTCGGATCGCCTACAATTTCAAGACAAGCCTCGATTGGGTGCGCTCGGCGAACAATCTGTACGGGCGCGTTCTGAGACCCGGCATGGTTCTAACCATCCCCTGCCCCAACACGGTGCAGTATCGCGAGGTGCCTCCGCCGAGCGGCGATACACAACCCATCCCCCCGCCGGCGACCGCCGTACCACCGCAGCCGGGCGCTACGCCCACTCCGCCACAGGGCGTACAGGTTCTGATTCAGAATCGTCAATTCAGCCAGCAGGTCGTACCGGTTCTCCCCGGCACAACGGTCATCTGGACCAATCAAGATACCGCGTCTCATACAATCGTGATCTTGCAAAACGGAGCACAGGTCGCAAGATCCCCGTCAATTCCAACCGGCGGCTCGTGGTGGTTTGCGTTCAATGCTTCAGGCAATTTCGATTTTCAATTCGCGGCCGATGCAACCGTTCACGGAACGGTTCAGGTAGGCAATCCCACATCGAACCCCTAACAGAGATGTAAGACAAGCAGCCAACTGGTCGCCATGGCGGCCAGTTGGCTACCTGCGCTACACAAAATTCACCATGCCATTTCAAGTAGGAGACCGCGTTCGCTTTAAAAATCTCGGCCGCACGCGCCGTCGTGCAGTCTTTCCGCCCCCCGCGGAAGGCACGCCCTGGGTGAATGAAGGGGATGCGGGCACAGTGGTTTATGTGCCCGACGACCAGCGCATCTCGGTGCGTCCCGACGGCAAGTTGCACGCGCACGGTGAAAACGCCGGCTGGGTATTTCGCCCCGAAGAACTGGACGTCGTCGAGCCTGGTGCATGATTCCCCCGCCCGTCGTTATCGTTATCTCGGCCGATATCGAATGGCGCGTCCTCCGCCGCTTTTTCCCCGATGTCGAGCTCTGCGCATCACCCTATGGCGAATGGTTCACCCACAACCTCGACGTTGGCGACCGACGCGAGCAAGTCCTCTGGTTTCACGGCGGCTGGGGCAAGATTGCGGCCGCGGCGTCCACGCAATACATCATCGACCGTTGGGCGCCGCTCCTCCTGGTCAACCTCGGCACCTGCGGCGGTTTTCAAGGGGAGATTGAAAAGGGGACGATCATCCTCGCCGAGCGGACAATCGTATATGACATCATCGAGCAGATGGGGGATTTCGACGAGCACATTGCCTACTATACCACGGCGCTCGACCTCTCCTGGCTCAAAGACTATCCGCAAACGGTCACAAGAACACTGCTCGTTTCCGGCGACCGGGATTTGATCGTCGAGGAGATTCCGCAACTCAAGACACGCTATGGCGCAGTCGCGGGCGATTGGGAATCGGGAGCAATTGCCTGGGTGGCGGCGAGGAACGGAACGCGCTGCCTGATCCTGCGCGGCGTCACCGATCTCGTCGGAGCGAGCGGCGGAGAGGCGTACGCCCATATCGAGGTGTTCGAACAGGGGACCGAGCGCGTGTTTGAACGGCTGCTGCCGCATCTGTCCGGCTGGTTAGAGCGCGGGCTACAAGACAAGAGGCCAGGCTAATCACCTGGCTCCCAACTAATCCTCGTTACCCTGATCCTCACCCTGACCGTTATCATTGCCGTGCGGTCCCTTGCCATCGGGCAGGCCGCCGCGCCCCTTGCCTTTGCCAGGATTACCGGGCGTGCCGGACGCCGCCGGCGCCGTCTTGGGGCAGGCATCCGCGGACGTCACATTGACGATGTCGCCTTGCGCTTGATGCGCGGGAACGGCATTCGGGCTGACCTGAATATAGACATAGGGGTTGGACTGGGAGCCGGTCCGGTGGCAGATGCCAACCTTGGGCCCCGGCGTGCCATCCTGTTCCGGCCCTTCGGTCTCTGCTTTTTCTGGCTGTTCCGTGGCTTTGCCTTTATCGCCGGGTTGGACCGTACCGGCCGGCTGCTCGGTCGAGCGCTCGGCGGGGCGTGTCGATTTAGCAAAGACCGGTTCCGCCCCACTGAGCGCACTCGAATTCTGGGTGTCACACGCGGTCAGCGCCAGCAAAACGACAATCACAACTGCAACAGCTTTCCACATGGCCTTGTTCCTTTCCTCCGCAATCACATATCTAACGCCCAGCATCGCGCCTTTTTAACGCGAACACAATGGACCTAATGGCCTGATTCCGGCCGGCCTCGCCCCACTCGTGCCCACCTGTACCCATCTGTACCCACGCGTACCCCTACGAGACCGAAACCACCGCCGTCGCGGGAATCAGATACTGCACCCCGCCAATCTGGGCCAGATAGAGCGAGGTCGAACCGGAGGTAATGCGGGCGACAAGGGTCACCGAGGTCACGTCCGTGAGTGTCTGGCAAACGCCAAAAGCCAGCGTTGGGCGATCGTTGTGCGCACAGGCAAACAGCGCCGCCGGCAAGAGGGTCGCCGTGTGCCCGCGCACCCCGTAATCGTACTGGGCAGGCGGCGGCGGAGACGAGCCGAGATTCGTCGTCGCGATCCAGAAATTCATCCCCCCGTCAAGTGTCTGCAGGCGAGTAAAAGGCCCTTCGGTCGAGAGTACCTCAAAGAGATCGTTGCCCCCCTCGTACATCAGGACCTGTGTCGAATTCCCCGGCTGAGATTGGCCAAGGGCAAACAGTTGTGTAAAGGCAAGCAGGTACACGCGCGGGCGCGGCGTTGGGCTGGGGGTCCAGGTCGCAGTCGGCGTAGCGGTTGGAGTCCGCGTGGGCGTGGAGGTAAAAGTCGTCGTGGGGGTGGAGGTGAGGGTGGGAGTGGTGGTGCGGGTGGCGGTCGCGGTAGATGTCGGCGTCGGCGGCGCAAGGAACGGCATTGCGATGCCTCCCCCCGTGCCCGCCAGGTCAGACAGCAACGACCCGATCAACGGGAACGCCAGGAGCAACAGCACGACCAGAATAACAACGACAATAATATTGCGGCGAGAGGACATGAGCAGTCAGTTCTTCACTATTTAAAGTTGAGTTGTGGCGTTACATCGGACGTCTCTTCGACGTCAAGACGCTGGATAATCTCTTTTTCGTCCGGCGTGACGAGCACTTTGATGGTCGTGAAAAAGCCGTCGGGCATAACCAGCACACAATACCCACGCGGCCGGCGGCGCGAGCCGATCACCAGGTCAATCAGCGCGGGCTCGTACCCCTTTTCCATCAACATCTCGCGATCTTCAGGGCCCACCTGAAAATAGGCGGCGGTGCGGAATTTGCTCAGCGTGACTCCCAGGTTGCTCCCCAACAGGTCGCGCAAGGTCTGGGTCGCCGCCGCAATCACCAGTTTGCGCTCGGCCCAGTCCTTGAACGCCTCCGCCACATAGTTCGCCGTCTCAGCAGCGCTCTCCCCCAACGGGCGATCCTTGGGCATCAGGCGGTGAATCTCGTCAATCACCAGCGCCGCCGGCGAATTGCGCTGCGGCAGCCACTCTTCATACAGAATGCGCATGAACGAGCGCAGGCAGGGATCATCCGCAATCGCATAGGGGCGCGTACCCTTGACCGGTTGATAGAGCACCGTGCGATCGGAAAAGAGCGCCGCGCGGGCGAGTTCCTCGAACCGCAGCAGGTTATCCTCAGGATGGAGCACAATCCCGTTCACCTTCTCCATCGCCGCCGTCATCCGGGTCGAATATTTGAGGTTGATGGCAATAATCTTGTAATTCAACAACTGGAGGCGAAGCAGGAACCAGATAATCATCGTCGAGGTCTTGCCGCCGCCCTGGTCGCTGACAAAGAGGACCGGCCCGGTATCGGAGCGAAAGTCGGCATAGCGCAGCCCTTCCTTGCCCGGCATGACACTGCGGCCCAACAGGATGCGCCCCCGCGCGTCGGCAAGGTGGATATCACTCCCCTCCTCGTTCGCCAGGGTTGAGATCACGTCGGCGGTCAAGAGGCGTTGACCCGGCGTCCGGTGCGGCTGCGTTAACCAGTTAACGAATCGCGCCAGGCGGTCGACCCGCTTCGGCGCCGGGAGGAGCGGTAGCCACCGCGCCATTGAATCCTCGAGTGCGCGGTCCGTCAGCGGCGCCAGGTCAAGCGCAGTGAGATAGGATTGCGCCAGGTTCTGGTTGATCTGTGAGTCATGCTCGTTCCGCCCCCAGGTGATCAGATAAGTTTGTGTATCAAAGAGATACTCGAGGCTCCGCCGGTCCTCAAGCCGATTGAGTATATCACGCAGGAAAGCCCCCTCTTTGGGACGCCCCAGCCCCGGCACTCGCGCGGCCAGCAGACGTCCGCGGATCTCCGTCGCCGACTTGTCGCGGGGAAGCGGGGTGAGCGTAACCGAAATCAGCCCGTCTACCGACTGGATGGCGCGCATCAGGGCATCCCGCGCCTCGACAAAGGGAGTATTGATCCGCAGCGCCATCAGCACATTGCGATCCATCTGGAGTTGTGCGCCGAAACGGAGCGACTCGGGCAAGTAACCGCGAAAGGCCCGCCGCGGCAGGTCTCCGCCATCGTTCAACGTCGCCTCTTGAATCTGCCCTAAAAAGCTCTCGCCGCGCAACAGCATTCGCAAAAGCGCCTCGGTCGAATACGCGCCCAACGGAGAAAGACCGAGATCCACCTGCGCCAGCCACTCGCGGATGCGATCTTCGAGCGGCGTCGGATAGACGATTCCGCTAATGATCACACGCGCCTTGCGCGCGCCCGATTCGGCCAGTTTGCGCAGCTCTTGCATATAACCGGTGGGCACGTGATCGGCGTCGCCGAGATCAAGTTGCCCCAAATGATAGTCGGTGATCCAGAACAGCTTGATCGACTGTCCCCCCTCCTCATGCTGGGCGAGATAGGCCATGAACTTGGTCAGCGTCTCGGCAATATCTACCGCCTTGAGCGCCGGCTTGTAACCGGTCCGGCCCATTGTAAGGATGGCAACCTTACTGCTGCCGCCATCCTGATCGACAATCTGCCCATCCTCCAAAATCTGCCGGACCTGGACACGTCCAGCCACGGTGTGCAGGTTCACTTTACCGCCCATCGTCTCGCGCCCGTCGATGGTCCAGAGGAGAATCGACAGCATGAGCAAAAAAAGGGCGAATAACATCGAGAGCCGTAAGTCAAAGAGCCATAGGAGAAGCGTAACGAGCACTGCCCCCGCGACCAGACCGATTGCATAGTACCGCTTGTTCGGTTCAGGCTTGACCTCAAGCGGCCGGAACAGCCACTGATAGAGCGAGCGGCCCCAGCCGACGGGAATCCGCCACTCACGGTAAAAACCCATGAGCAAAAGGTACAGACCGAATGGACCAACCCAGGCGAGCCCGGCCCAATCGCGCAGACTAATCCAAACGAACATCAAGCCGACGAGGCTCAGGGTCAATAGTTCGAGCCACGTCAGCCGTACGGTCGTGCGATAATTGAGAAAACTCCACAACCGCGTCAGGAAAATCTGACGGGGTTTTAGTTGCTTACGCATTTCAAATGAGGTTCAATCCCTTTGGAAACATAAAACCTGTAGACGTAGACCAGCCAAGGCTCATTGGCAATCCAAATTGCTGTCTCAAGGTGTGAATGTATAAAACATCTTCATGTGTAGCTCGCCGATCTAGAATAATTACCCAATGATCTACACCCGTTCTACCAGGATAGAAATTGTATTCAAGTAGTTGCCCTAATGCTTCGCGAATTGCTTTCCTGGTCCCCATATCCTTTGAAATCTTGAGTTCAGCGCGATCAGCCATAATGACCTCCACAAAACGAGACCATGATGATTGGGTTTCAATCGTACCGCTTTCCGCCGCGCCTCCGCGTGTAAAAACTCGCAGATCAATCACACGCGCTCAAGCATTGATGCGTATCACCTGGCCTACCTCTATCCTCTCAAGCGCTTTTATCACCCGAGGCATCAACGGTTCAAGTATATCAAAGCGATTGCTATGTGCACCGAGGACGATGATTGCAAGATTGATGCCTGTTAGATTCTGCTGATAGACCAGATTCTTGTCGATCGTTATAAAAACGTCGAATTGACCAGCTGCCAACTGGAGGAGCTCGCCATTTTTCTTGCTCGCCCAGCCCTGCTCCGGTACGGTGATTACATCGTGTCCGGGCAGCAAGCGCTTTAGCCTTCTCGGCAGCGATTCATCCAATAGAATTCTCATCGCATTAGGCCAGGAGCAATTCTTTGGCCAGTTCTAGCACCTGCAAAGCTTGATCCCGGCTGACGGTCGGGAAATCATCCAAAAACTGGTCGAGACTATCTCCACCTTCGAGATAATCAATGAGGGTCTGAACGGGGACACGGGTTCCACGGAATACAGGCGTCCCCCCCAAAACCTCATTGGACCTTTGAATGACCTTTTCGTTCGGCTTGTCTTGCACGTGCATATCTTCCCTCGATTTCCAATCGAGCAAGGATGTGATTCCCATCACATCCAGCTACTCGTCCAACAGCCGCTTTCGCTCTTCGTCAATCTCCCTGGATCGCGCAGCCTCGGCGCCTGCCGGAAGCGAAGTCGCCGGCTCGACCGCGACGTCCGGGATCATGCCGTTCCAGGCGCGACCAGCTGCGTCGCGGACCATGGCAAAGAGAACGCCGAGAAACTTCCAGGAGAGGACTACAATGAGCAATCCCGCCGGGAGCACCAACCACACCATACTCTTGAATACTTCGGAAGAGGCGACCGCCAGCACGATCAAAAGCAGCGTCACCTTGCCCACCATGTCGAGCCACGCCTCGAAAAAGCCCGAGATGACCTTGCCTGCGGTTTTGGGCTGTACCCCTTCGAGCAGAACAGAGATCGGGATGAGCAATACGCCGAGCAGACGCCAGATCGCCATCGACAGCCCGCGATAGGCAAGCTGGATCAGAATGACAAGCGCCTCGACCATCGCCACCAGCAGCGCCAATACGGACAGAACCCCACCATTCGCTTGCAGCGCGGCAAGGACGCGCAAAATGGTGTCCAGAAAAGTCGCGCGCGCGAACATGGCATCGCCCGCCCCGCCGATCGCGGAGGCAATCGCGACTCCCAGTTCTGAAAGCCCCTGGGTAATCACCCCGAACGCCGCCAAAAAGATCATCACCCCGACGACGAGAATAGTATAGAGGATCGGGTTGGGAATGGGACGCTCTTTCCAGATGTCGTAGATGAGAATTCCCAAATAGCCGAGAAGATACAACGGCGTCAGCGCCAACAGATTGCTCGCCAGGGTTCCTGCGAACTCGTTCAAGCGGATGTTGGGATTTCCGAAATCGAGAAAGAACAGGTCTGCGCTCCCGTTGTTCAACAAGGCCCTGGCATCCTGCTGTGATTGTTGAAACAGCGCGTCGGCGCTGGTCGGCGGTTTTCCTTGTAGAATGTCTAGCACGAGCTGGCCCACGGCGAAAATCTTGCTCGCCGAGTCCAGCGGGTTCCCCTGCTGTCCGGGCGCGGGTGATGGGCCCGATACAGGTGTCGGCGCCGGGCCCTGCGCATACGCGATCATAGAACTGCCCAGGGCGGCCAGCAACAAAAGGCCGGACAGTACGAGCAACAAGCGCAAGCTCAAATCGAATTTCAAGTTTGATCGGGGCACAACCCACAGAACGCAGATTACGGACAACCTTAGAGCCTGGAACCTGTGGCCTGGAACCTGTGATCTGCTACTTACCTAAAAGCCAATCGAAAAAGCCGCGCGCCGCGCCGGGCGCATTCTGCTGCGCCACATCCCGCCCGACGCTGACGAACTGGAACACAAACCCGGTAAAGAGCGCTACAAAAAGCGAGATCACGAGCAGGCGCACCAGGTTACGAATCTGGCGCTTGCCTTCGACGCTGTCGGTGTATTCGTCGCCGCGCACAAAAAAGAGCCAGCCCAGACGCGCGAGAAAATAAATGGCAAGCAAGGAGAACAGGACAAAGATCAGCGTCAACGGCGCGCCGAAATTGCCATGCAGGATCTGATCAATAATACCTGGCATTCCAAAATCCTCCTGATCAAGGAATAGATGAGGTCGAACAAATATTCTGACGAAATTATAATGCCCGCTTGCGGCCTTGTCAATTGATTCTCTATCGATTGAACCGGGATGTGATAAAATAGCTCTTTGGACGACCCAATTTCTTGAGAATCGAGAAAAATCATGCACCATTCAGTCAACGAATATATGAGCACCCAGCTTGATATTATCGCCAGGACGCCGCTCGACCGGATTCCTGAGATTCTGGCGCTCTTTCAAGAGGTGCGCAAGGAACGGCGCCACGTCTATGTTTTTGGCAATGGGGGCAGCGGGTCAACGGCTTCGCACTTTGCCTGTGACCTGGGCAAGGGAACCGTGCGCGCGGACAAGCCGCGGTTCAAAGTGACGGCGCTCCAGGACAACCTGGCGATGTTCTCCGCTTATAGCAACGATATGGGGTATGACAAGGTGTTTGTCGAGCCCCTCATCACGCTCGCCGAGCCGGGCGATATTGCCATCGCTTTTAGCGGGAGCGGCAATTCGCCCAACGTGCTCCGCGCAATCGAGGAGGCAAACCAGCGGCACCTGCACACCATCGGTTTCTCTGGATTCCAGGGGGGCGCGCTCAAGGACCTGGCACAGTTTAGCGTCGTCGTTCCCTGCGATCAGATGGACCAGATCGAAGATGTGCATCTCATGCTGGCCCACGCCATCTGTCGCGCCTTTAAACTGGAACACGAATAGTAATGGCGCGTTTGATCCTGGCCCTCGATTTTGGCGGGACCAAGAACTCGGCCGCTTTGACCGGCGTCGGCGAACGGGAATGGCTTAATCGCAAGCGGCAGTTCTCTCCTGCGCAGCCCAGCGGCGCGTATGACTGGCAGACGATGATCGCGTTGGGGCGCGATCTGTTGCAGGGAGCACACCCGGCTGCCATTGGCGTCAGCTTTGGCGGGCCGGTTCGCGCCAGCCGGGGGCAGGTGATTCTCTCGCATCACGTCCCCGGCTGGGAGAATTTCCCCCTCACGCAACGCCTGCAGGAAGAGTTTGGCGCGCCGGCAGTCGTCGACAATGATGCGAACGTCGCGGCGCTGGGCGAGGCGCGTCTTGGCGCGGGCCGGGACGCGTCGAGTGTGTTTTATGTAACTGTCAGCACCGGGGTTGGCGGGGGCTGGGTACTCGACGACCGGATCTGGCATGGGCATGACGAGATGGCAGGCGAAATCGGCCATCTACAGGTCGATCCCAACGGGCCAGTCTGTATATGTGGGCGGAGAGGATGCGTCGAGGTGATGGCCTGCGGGCCATCGATCGCCCGGTTTGCGCGCGAGCGCCTGCAAAACGAACCCGCACGCGGACGACTGCTCCGAGAACGACTGGAAGGCGACTTGTCCCGCGTCACAGCGCAAATCGTAAACCAGGCCGCGCTCGACGGCGACGAACTGGCGGGTCAAGTCATGGATCACGCGGCCCGCGCGCTGGGTTTGGGTCTGGGGAGCGCGATTGTTCTGATGAACCCTGAGCGGATCGTCGTCGGAGGCGGGGTCAGCAAGTCTGGCCCACATTATTTTGATGTGATTCGCGCAGCGGCGCGCGGAAACTGTTTGCCCGAGATGCGGGTGGATATCGTTCCGGCCAAACTGGGCGATGATGCGCCGCTCTGGGGAGCAGCGGCGCT
>JBAVQS010000016.1:0-8941 GCA_049694275.1 Anaerolineae bacterium
CGCAGCAAGCGGCGGGCGCGCTGACGTCGTCTTGCCAGTTGCTGAGTTGTACCGAAAGGTCTCATACTGCACATTATCGCACATCCGAGAGCCTTCCGGACATTAATTAATCAAAACTCTGTAATTCGTCTTTTTGGCTATAAAGAAGAAGACTTGCAGATCAGAGTTGGAGTTCGGAAAAAGTGACGCAAGCACGAATCAAGTCCTTCATGCCGTTTCTTCTCGTCATGTTTTCTCATCATCCCGATTCAAGAGTGGGTGTTTTTATATCCCTGAGGGGTTTGATAATACTCGCACACATCCGTCAGCGGGCATATCTCGCATCTCGGCATGCCCGCGACGCAAATCTCTCGCCCATGGCGGATGAGGTTGATGTGGAGGGGATAGTATCGAGCAGGGGGAATGAGCTCACCAAGAATTTGGTGAGCTTTTTCGTAGGTGGTCTTTCCCGGGATCCAGCCAAGGCGTTTGGTCACGCGAAAGATGTGCGTGTCCACCGGGAACGCAGAAATTTAGGTTCCGGTCCTTTTTGGGACCTTGCTTGGACCATTCTAGGACCTTGGCAGGCTAAACTAAATTAGATAGTTTTCGTGTTTATCCCGGAATAACCCGAGCTAATACACACTACCCAACTCGCGTTAATATTTGGTCGTCGTCTCCTGGCGTCATCAGGAGTAGGCTTTTTCAGAGAGGAGAAAAGGGAATTTCATGGACAAGCCCTGGCTCAAGCACTATGAGCCGCATGTGCCCGAGCATATCAATTATCCGGATATGCTCCTCCCACAAGCCCTGAAGCATTCCGCAGAGAAATATCCCGAGCGGGCGGCGATAATCTTTAAAGGGGCGCGCATGTCGTACGCGGAACTTGACGAAACGGTAGACCGGCTCGCGGCTGCGCTGCAACAATTGGGCGTAGCCAAGGGGGACCGGGTGGCCATTCACATGCCCAACTGCCCACAGTTTGTGCTGGCCTATTATGCAACCCTGCGCCTCGGAGGCATTGTAGTCCCGTGTAATCCCCTCTATCGGGCGCATGAGATGGTACACCAGCTCAACAATTCGGGCGCCAAAATCATATTTACGCTCAGCAACACCTATCCGCTTGTTCACCAGATTCGCGGCGAGACCGCGCTCCGCCAGGTGATCGTCGCGCAGATCAAAACCTATTTTCCCCTGCATTTGCGTCTCCTCTTCGGCCTGCTGCTCGAAAAGAAAAAGGGTCATTATGCCGATATTCGTGGGGACCCGCATACCTCCTGGTTCCAGGATTTGCTCAAGAACGTGCCTCCCTCTCCCGCGTTGGTCGAGCTCAGTGGTGACGACGTCGCCGTCCTTATGTACACGGGCGGGACGACGGGTGTTCCTAAAGGGGCCGAGCTGACTCATCGCAATATCTTTGTGAACGCGTATATGTGTAAGGTCTGGCTAAATTCGAACGACGGGCAGGAAGTGGACATGGCGCAAATGCCGCTCTTTCACGCGTTCGGTATGACCGGCGCCATGAACCTTTCGGTCCTCATTGCTGCCACTATGGTCCTCGTTCCCGACCCGCGCGATATTAACGATGTGATTCACACCATTCAACGATTCAAGCCGACCATCTATCCGGGCGTTCCGATGATTTACAACAGCATCATCAATTACCCGAATATTCAAAAATATGACCTCAGTTCCATCAGAAATTGCTTTAGCGGGGGTGCAGGCTTGCCGCGCGAGATCCAGGAAAAGTTCGAGCAACTGACCGGGGCGAACGTGGTTGAGGGATACGGGCTCTCCGAATCTTCGCCGATAACGATTGGCAACCCCGTGACGGCCGGGAAGCGGATCGGGACCATCGGCCTGCCCTGGCCGGACACCGACGTCAAAATTGTGGACGCGGAATCGGGCACCCGCATTCTGGGCACGGGAGAAGAGGGTGAGCTCTGTATTCGCGGTCCACACATTATGCGGGGCTATTGGAACAATCCCGCCGAGACCGCGAACACGCTGCAGGTGGACTCGGCCGACCCCAACCCTCAGCCCTGGCTCTATACCGGCGATATTGCGACTATGGACTCGGATGGCTATTTCCGCATTGTCGATCGTAAGAAGGATGTTATCATCAGCGGTGGAGGGTACAAGGTCTTTCCGCGCGAGGTCGAAGAGCTCTTGTACAGGCACCCCAGTGTGCGGGAAGCGGCGGTGGTCGGCATTCCGTATGAGAAGAAGGGGGAACGGGTCAAGGCGTTCGTGGTCTTGAAACCGGGCGAGCAAGTGACTGCCGACGAGATCATCCAGTTCTGCCAGAAGAATCTGGCTGCGTACAAGGTGCCCAAGTTCGTGGAATTCCGAGATGTAATTCCCAACACTGCGTCCGGCAAGCCGCTCCGCCGCCAACTGCGCGACGAGTCGATCCAGGCACACGCGGCAGCGCCAGTGGCCACGCCCGCACTTGAAGTGACAGCTCCCGAGAACGTGATGCCCTAACAGCATATTCGGCCATAATAGTACGGACACACATCCGTCAGCGGGCACACCTCGCAGCGCGGCACGCCCGCGACGCAGATCTCTCGCCCATGGCGGATGAGGTTGATGTGGAGGGGATAATACCGCTCAGGGGGGAATGAGCTCGCCAAGAATTTGGTGAGCTTTTTCGTAGGTGGTCTTTTCCGGAACCCAGCCGAGGCGTTTGGTCACGCGAAAGATGTGCGTGTCCACGAGGAATGCGGGTGTACTCCAGCTACTATTTAGAACCACTTCTGGACATATTGAAGTGTGTGGAGCAGACGGCTTGGGCGAGTGGAACGAGTGAAAGGTGAAGGATCGGGGATCTTCAAAAGAGCTGTCGGCATTTTTCGTTGACATCCACTCTACTCCGCATTGCAATGAGTCCGAACCGAAATGCACGAGACCCGACACAAATCCCGAAAAACCGCTGATCAACTCCTGCGTACCAATGTGTGATGCCGTTACAGGGCGGAACAACAGCGCTGGCCTCCTCACTCAACTCGAACGCGCCAATCTTTTTCTAGTGCCGCTTGGCGATCACAGCGGCCAGGGCTGGTATCGCTATCATGCGCTCTTCGCCGAGGCCATGCGCCATGCGGCGCGCGAACGTTTCGGCGAAGAGGGTATCCATGCGCTATACGGCCAGGCAAGTGCATGGTACGAGCGAAATGGCTTGCTCGACGAGGCTATCGAGGCAGGCCTTGCCGCGCAGCAATATCCGCGCGCGGCCGTGCTCGTCGAGCGTGCGCTCGCTCTGCGAACACCGGGCGAACTCTATACCTTTCGGCGTTGGGTCGAACAAATTCCGCAGGAGGTGCTGCGAGCATACCCCACCGTGTGTTTTGAGTACGCTGTTACTTTGCTGTTCACCTCTGACCGCTATGCCGTGGCGACTGCGGCTCTGATCGAAACGCCTTTGCATGTTGCCGAGGAAACTTGGCGACGCGAAGAAAATGGTGCAAGACTGGGTCAGGCGTTGGCCTTGCGCACGCTCGTGAGTTTGTGGCAGGGCGATTTCTCGCGCGCTTTTGCGTTTGCGCGTGAATCGCTTCAGTTGCTCGCCGAGGAGGATGCGTTTTGGCGGGGCAGCGACTTGATTACCCTCGGGATTGAGGAATCGCTGGCAGGCAGAGTAGATGTGGCCCAGAATGCCCTGATCGAGGCGCGCGCCTTGTCTGGAGCAGTGCAGAACCTTCATGGTCAGCTCGCCGCTACGGTCTTGTTAGCCGACATCTACACTCGCCAAGGCGAGTTCGACCAAGCCATCCTAATGTATCGACAGGTACAAGCTGAAGCCATTGGCAGCGAGGATATGCTAGACGACCAGGGTGCGGCCGCGCTCGGTCTGTGTGCGATTGCCTATGAACGAAACGATCTCGAGGCCGCCGAACGCCAATCCGCCCGCGCGCTTGAATTCGGCGCACAGCGCTCGAACGATTTGCTCACCGTTCATGCCGGGATCGCGCTCGCCCGCGTGTTGCACGCGCTTGGCAAGGCGGCTCAAGCCCAAGAGAGATTGCGAGCCCTCATTGCCCAGACGCAGCACCCGTTTCTCGTGCAGGAGGTGCTTGCGTGGCAAGCGCGGCTCGCTCTGGCGATGGGCAATATCGAATCTGTACATCAATGGTATACGGGCATCGCTCGGCGTATGAACGACCTGCCACTCGTTCTACAGGAGCAGCAAGATCTAGCGGTGGCGCGGATGATGATTGTCGATGAAAAACCGCAGGCCGCGCTCGAACTGCTCGAACGGTGGCGTGCAGACGCTCGAGAGCATGGGCGGACCTCCACCGAACTGGAGACCCTGGCTCTCGAGGCGCTGGCCTGGGCCCAGTCCGACAGGACACAGGCCGGCAAACTCCTCGCCTGCGCCTTGGCCATCGCCCAGGCGAAAGGATACCATCGTGTTTTCCTTGACGAAGGCCAGCCTATGCGGATCCTGATTTCTGATTTTCGATTCCAGCTTGAAAAGCAAGCACCGCGCCTGAGAGCTTTTATCTACAAACTGCTCACAACATTCTCGGCCAATGTCACCAAGAGTGCCGCTAAATCCGAGATCGAAGGGTTGAGGCGGACCCCGAATATGGGTGGCCGGCCGGAAATGTCCTTCGAGCCGCTCAGTCCTCAAGAACAGCGGGTGCTGCGTCTGGTCGCTGTGGGTCTTTCCAACACCGAAATCGCTCGTGAGCTCGTTGTCTCCACAAATACTATCAAAACCCAACTGCAAAGCATCTATCGCAAGCTCAACGTGAGCAACCGCGAACAAGCCCGCGAGATCGCCCGCGAATTAAAGATCGTGTAGACAGTTTTGCGCATATTTGTCTGCTGCCCCCCGTTCTCTCCGTCACCTCCCAATCACCCTCCGAATCACCTACCCTGGGTGATGCCGATTCACCCTCCAGCATGTTATTCTCCTATCAAATGAGTCGAACCGTAAAATAGCCGGTAGCATATAGGAGAAAAGCAAAATGATGAAAAACAGCGTTCAAGCCACACCTTCGAAAGCTTATAAGGGCGTGGCCATGGAAGGCATGATCGCCCGATGGTATGCCAAGAACACGCGTCAGGGTCGCGGGTTTGATGTATTGGTCAGGCGCGTCTCCGAAATCGTGCCGAAGGGGGGACGGGTGCTTGAAGTCGCTCCCGGTCCGGGTTTCCTCTCGGTTGAGATCGCCAGGCTGGGCAAGTACCAGGTCGCCGGCGTCGAGATTAGCAAGACGTTCGTCGAGATCGAACGGGCCAATGCTCGAGAGGCGGGCGTCGAGATCGATTTCAGGCAAGGGGATGCGGCCGATCTGCCGTTCGAGAATAGCGCCTTTGATTTTGTGATCTGTACTGCGGCTTTTAAGAACTTTACTCGGCCTGCGCAAGCGCTGGGTGAAATGTACCGGGTACTCCGCACTGAGGGGAAAGCGCTCGTAATTGACCTGCGACATGATGCTTCACAGGTCGATATTAACCGGGAAGTTGACGGGATGGGGCTGAACTGGCTCAATACGCTTTTCACGAAATGGACCTTTTCGCAAATGCTCCTCAAGAGCGCCTACACGGAGCAGCAAATTCGTGAATTTCTGTCCCAGGCCCGCATCCCGGAATCTCGGATCCAGTTGAGTGGAATTGGATTTGAAATCTGGATGGAAAAGTGACTCCCAACATCGGCGCCTTTCACGCTTACCGCGAGAACTCGGATGGATATGAATATGCTCAGCCGCTGATGCGATGGATCAATATGCGTTTGAACGCCCGCATCTTTGTGTCGGCTCCGGTGTGTGGCGATGCGTCGCTCTGCACTTGCCGGGAGAGTTCCGCGTCATCCCCAACGGGATTGATTTCGCGCGCTTTGCCGCACTGGGGCTGGAACCGATCGCGGAGTTCGACGATGGTCGCCCCAATATTCTCTTCGTCGGTCGGGTCTCACACGAGGAATTGCCGCACTATTATCGCTCAGCAACGATTTTTTGTGCGCCCTACACCGGCGGCGAGAGTTTGGGCATCGTGCTACTCGAAGCCATGGCAGCCGGACTACCAATTGTCGCATCGGACATTGCGGGCTATCGCGGCGTAATACGAGACGGAGCTGACGCCGTCCCTACGCGTTGATGTTTCGGCTCGCGTGAATGACCTCTTCAAACTTGAACTGGCGATTCAATTCTAGCGCGGGTCTTGGCCCCTGCGATGCGAGGAGGTCAACTCGTGGTAGAATGGATATGGTAATAGGCAGTATGACACGACGATCTATCCAGGCGGGCAAGATTCCCACGGTAATCATCCGCGCAGGCATGGACGTTCAGGTCGAGGGCTGGGATGATGAGCGCGTTCTCGCCAGCACAGAACACAAGCGGGGCTTGAAGGTCGAACGGCGCAGCGAATCGGTGCTCGGCCACCTCCGCGCCCGCGCCAAGGTGGGTGACCGGGTGATCTTTGATGTGAGCACGGATTTGCTCAAGCGCAATAAGAGCGATGTGCCGGACGACGCCATTCAAGTGCAGGCCGCCGGCGATACCGCCGTGCGCGTTCCCTACGGCAGCACGGTGAAAATATACGCCGGGCGAAGCATTCAAGCGCGCGATATTCGCGGCAGCGTGACAGCGTATGCGGCTCACGATGCCCGTCTCCACAATATCCACACCGTCGTCCACGTCTCCGCTGGGTGGGCGATGGACTTGGACTGCGAAACTCTGGCATCCGATAACCCCAAGTTTTCAGCCGGACGTGATTTGCGCTTTTACGTTCGTGACTTGAACCATGCCAAGATTATGGTGGACGACCTCGGTGGTTACTGGGAAGCAGTGATCGGCGACGGACGGCGCCAAATCCGACTTCACGCCGGCGGCGATGTAACCCTGGTCACCGATCAGCCCGTCAAGGGGCAATCGCCGGGCGCGGTGCTCGGGCATATTGACTCGCCTCTTTGATAGGACTTGCACACATCCGTCAGCGGGCAAATCTCGCAGCGCGGGACGCCGGCCACGCATATCTCGCGGCCAAAACGGATGAGGTTGATGTGGAGGGGATAATACCGCTCAGGGGGAATGAGCTCACCAAGAATTTGGTGAGCTTTTTCGTAGGTGGTCTTTTCGGGAACCCAGCCGAGGCGTTTGGTCACGCGAAAGATATGGGTGTCCACAGGGAACGCGGGTAGGCCGAACGTAAAGAGGAGGACGATGGATGCCGTCTTGGGTCCAACCCCCGAAATGTTCATGAGCCAGCGCCGCGCCTCGTCGACCGGCATCTTTTTGAGGAACTTGAGGTCGAGCTTGCCCCGTTCGCGGGTGATGTGCTGGAGCGCCGCCTTGATGACCGGCGCTTTATGTTGCGATAAGCCGGAGGAGCGAATCTCTTTCGCAATCGCGGTGACCCGCGCATCGCGGACCTGCTCCCAGGTCGGAAAGCGGCGGCGCAGGTTGTCGTACGAGCGGGCCGTCTGCTTGTCAGTCGTCGCCTGACTCAGGATGGTGCCGATAAGCTGGCCCACGGCATCGCGACTGAGACGCCGCGGAATGCCGTAGATGCGCTCGAGGCGCGTATCGACTAGCGCAATTTGGCGATTCAAAGATTTGAGAGAAGATTTCATCTACCCTGCCTTTTCGTCGAGCCCCAGTCATGTCCGTAATGACAGCCCGGCACGGTCGGTTATGCTATTTTACACCTTTAATCAAATGGAATTCGCCACGCCGGGGAGCCGATAGGTCATTGGGCGATGGCTGTACACGGACGAAAATCTGTTATACGGGGCTGTTGGCGATTCTAGAACAGGGGAATCGTAGTATGATGTAAAGTAGACGAATTTTCGGATCTTCTGGGGTGCGAGGAGGTCATCGATGAATAACCCGAACAAGACTGACCATCAGCCTGTGGAACACGTCGCGCATGACGGCCATGATGTAGGGCTCAAGCCGATGCGTGACCACAGCGCCATGACGCCACGTGAGGGAATGGAGCATCATGGTGACATGTCTGAGCCAATGGCGGAGCATGTGATGGAGCATGAAGCGCACGTCGAATCCTTACAGCACGAGGCGATGGGCGATACGGTGCAGGGAGGCGAGGTGGATCATGGTACACATGCCGACCACGCTGCCCATGCGGACCATGGCGGACACGAGCAGATGTTCCGGCAGCGCTTTTGGGTCTGTCTGGTCCTCTCAATCCCGGTGCTTCTCTACAGCCAGATGCTTCAGATGTGGGTTGGTTTTACCATGCCCACTTTTCCGGGCAGCGAATGGATCGGGCCGGTATTTGCAGTAGCGGTCTTTATCTATGGCGGTATTCCCTTTCTGCAGATGGCGGGGCCTGAGCTGCAGAACCGCCAACCGGGGATGATGACCCTCATCTCACTCGCGATTAGCGTCGCCTTGATCTATAGCGCCGCGGACGCGGTTCTCGGCCTCGGCGGCGGTTTCTTTTGGGAATTGGTGACGCTCATCGACATTATGCTGCTTGGCCACTGGCTGGAGATGCGTAGCGTGCGCCAAGCATCCGGCGCGCTCGATGAGCTCGCCAAGCTGATGCCCGATACGGCTGAGCGCATCCAGCCTGATGGGAGCGCCGAGCGGGCCAAGGCAAGCCAGTTGCGCGTGGGGGACCTGGTCCTGGTGCGACCTGGCGCGAGCGTCCCCGCCGATGGCGCGGTGATCGAAGGGGAATCGGATGTCGACGAATCGATGATCACCGGCGAATCCCGACTGGTCAAGAAAACGCCAGGGGTGAAGGTGATTGCGGGGGCCGTGAATGGGGATGGGAGCCTGCGAGTCACGGTCACGGCGACCGGAGAGCAGACCGCGCTGGCAGGAATTATGCGGCTGGTGCGAGATGCGCAACAGAGCAAGTCACGCACGCAGGTATTGGCCGATCAGGCGGCGGGCTGGCTCTTTTACATTGCAGTGGGGGTCGCGCTCATTACCGCCGTTGCCTGGACGATCGCCACCGGCTGGAATGTCGAGGTGGTGAGCCG
>JBAVQS010000017.1:0-18303 GCA_049694275.1 Anaerolineae bacterium
GGGAGCCACTTTGCGATTCGGGAAGGGGGCCGCACGGTGGCCTCCGGGGTCATTACGAAGGTCGTGGAATAGGAGAAAGCGGATAACTGTTAGCCGTTAGCCGTTAGCGGAGCAAGCTAGCGGCTAATTACTCAAGCTAACAATTAATCGCCAATTGGAACTCCCTGAGGGAGCGAACAGCTAATATGGCTCGACAAAAGATTCGAATTCGGCTCAAGGCTTACGATCACCGCGTGTTGGATCAGTCGGTCAAGCAGATCGTCGAGACGGCGGAGCGCACCGGTGCAGCAGTTATTGGCCCGATCCCGCTGCCAACCAAGATCGAGAAATTCACTGTGATCCGGGGTCCGTTTATTGATAAGGACTCGCAGGAACAGTTCGAGATTCGCACGCACAAGCGTTTGATTGACGTGCTCGAACCGAGCAGTAAGACTATTGACACGCTGATGCGGCTCAACCTGCCGGCCGGCGTGGACATTGAGATTAAACTCTAAACCTACTGTCCCGCGTCCGGGATGAAGGGGAACAGGATTTATGGCTGAAGGATTAATGGGACGCAAGCGCGGCATGACCCAGATATTCGACGACAAAGGCCAGATTATTCCGGTGACTGTCCTCGAAGTCGGTCCGTGCTTTGTCACTCAAATCAAGAACCAGGATAAGGATGGCTATACGGCTGTCCAGATCGGGTTTGAAGAGACGCGCAAGCTGACCAAGGCGTTGCGCGGGCACTTGAAGCAAAACCCGCCGGCGCGACACATTCGCGAAATGCGCACGAGCGAGATTGCTCAATATCAGCTTGGGCAAAAGCTCACTGTCGGAATTTTTGTCGCCGGCGATCTGGTGGATGTGATTGGCACATCCAAAGGTAAAGGAACTGCCGGCGTTGTCAAGAAATATCATTTCCACGGCGTTGGCTCTCGGACGCACGGTCAGTCTGACCGGCAACGTCACCCTGGCTCTAGCAGCGCGACAACGACCCCTGGTCGCGTATTAAAAGGCACACGCCGTGCAGGACATATGGGTGACATACGTGTCACGGCCCAGAATCTCGAAGTGGTCGCAGTCGATGCTGAGCGCAATATGCTCGTGGTCAGGGGCGCAGCGCCTGGCGCCAAGAATGGGTTGATCTGGGTCCGGAAGGCCCGCAAGGTAAAAAAGCAGAAAAAATAGTCCGATAGTCAAAATGGTCAGAGAGCGGGATGGTCGAACGAACTATCAAGCTACTGAACGGGAAGACTAGACGGCTAGGAGACTAACATGCAAGTTCCTGTTTATAATCAAGCGGGCGAAGAGATCGGGCAGATCGAACTGCGTAGCGATATTTTTGGAATTACGCCGAACAAGTCCGTCATGCACCAAGCGCTAGTTCGCCAGTTGGCGAACCAACGCCAGGGGACTGCCGATACGAAAACCCGCGGAGAAGTATCGGGCGGTGGCCGCAAGCCGTGGAAGCAAAAGGGTACCGGTCGTGCCCGGCAGGGCTCAACGCGCGCCCCGCATTGGAAGGGTGGCGGCGTGGTCTTTGGCCCACACCCACGCTCCTACGAGCAGCGGATGCCGAAAAAGATGCGCCGCCTGGCCTTGAAATCCGCTCTGTCGGTCAAGGCCGCAGAGGATCAGATTCGTGTCATCGACGCGTTTAGCTTTGAAAAGCCGCGCACGCGCGAGATGGACGAGCTTCTGGGCAGCATCAATTGCCCCACGACGGCGCTCATCCTCTTGCCCAAGCCTGAGGACAACGTGATGCTGGCCGCGCGTAACCTGGAGGGTGTCAAGACCCTGCGGACCAGCTATCTCAATGTGCGGGATCTGATCGGGTACGACTATTTGGTTTTGACCCGTGAGGCATTACAGGCCATCGAGCAATTCTTTGGCGAGCCTGCGCAAGATGAGCCCGAAACGGCCGGCGCGCCGCAAGCGCAAGGAGAATAGCCATGCATGTTTATGAAGTATTGCGCCGACCTCTCATGACGGAAAAGAGCAACTTTTTGCGAGATACATATCGCAAGTACGCCTTTGAAGTGGACCCGCGTGCCAACAAGCACCAGATCAAAGAGGCAGTAGAGACTGCTTTCCCGAATGTGACCGTTCTCGACGTCAACGTCATGAAGATGCCGCGTAAAGCGCGCCGTAGCCTTCGTGTGCGTCGCACCCGCTTTACAAGCGTTTGGAAAAAAGCGATTGTGACGATCCCCGCCGACCAGCGTATCGACGTGGTCGAAGGCGTGTAAAAAGGAATTAGCGAAATGCCGATCAAAGTTTACAAGCCGACTTCGCCGGGACGCCGCTGGCAGACCGTTTCGACTTTTGAAGAGCTCACCAAGGGCAAAAAGCCTGAAAAGAAATTATTGGTCTCGCAAAAGCGGCAGGCGGGTCGTAACAATCAGGGTTCCGTGACCGTGCGTCATCAAGGCGGTGGCACGCGCCCCAAGTATCGCATCATCGATTTCCGCCGTGACAAGATTGATATTCCTGCTCACGTAACGGCGATCGAATACGACCCGAACCGCTCGGCGCGTATCGCACTTTTGACTTATAAGGATGGCGAAAAGCGCTACATCTTGGCGCCAGTGGACGTCCGGGTGGGAGATACACTGCTCTCGGGTCCGAACGCCGAAGTCAAACCCGGCAACACGTTGCCCATTGCCAGCATTCCGCTTGGCACGCTCATTCACAATGTCGAGCTGCAAAAGGGCAAGGGCGGTCAGTTAGCGCGTAGCGCCGGCGCCGCGGCCCAATTGATGGCCAAAGAGGGTAAGTACGCGCAGGTCCGTCTGCCTTCGGGCGAGGTCCGGTACGTTTCGATGGAATGCAGCGCGACGATTGGACAGATTGGTAATGTCGAATGGGGCACGATGAAGATCGGCAAGGCTGGTCGTAAGCGCCATATGGGTTGGCGCCCCTCCGTCCGCGGTGTTGCCATGACCCCCCGCGATCATCCGCATGGTGGTGGTGAAGGCAAATCCGGCATTGGTATGCCGGGGCCCAAGACCCCCTGGGGCAAGCCGGCTCTGGGTTATCGCACGCGCAATCGCAAGTATACCGATCGCTTTATCGTCCGGCGACGTGGAAAGAAATAGGGGTAGGATATGAGTCGTTCACTGAAAAAGGGACCTTTTGTCGAGCCCAAGCTGCTCAAGCGCATTGAGCAGATGAACAAGATAGGCGAAAAACGTGTGCTCAAGACGTGGTCGCGTGCTTCGACCGTCTTTCCACAAATGGTGGGGCACACCATCGCGATTCATGATGGTCGTCGGCATGTGCCGATCTATATCACCGAAAATATGGTCGGCCACCGTCTGGGTGAATTCGCTCCCACACGGCATTTCCGGGGCCACTCGTCCAAGGAAAAAGCGACCGAAGTCAAGGGCGCGGCGTAAGTTGCAAGTTAGACTTTGAGGTTAGAAATTAGGCGGACGCAATCACCCGGTTTCCAACTTCTAATCTCCAAACTCGATTGAGGTTTTTACGATGGCAGACGTAGAAGTGATGGCAGTTGAAAAGCATTTGCGACTATCGCCGCGCAAAGTGCGTTTGGTGCTAGACCTTGTGCGGGGCAAGCAGGTCGATGAGGCGCTCGGCCTCTTGAAGATGACCTCCAAGGGCACCGCTCTCGCCGTATCCAAAGCGATTAAAGCGGCGGCCGCGAATGCCGAGAACAATTTCGGACTCAACCGCGATGATCTTTATATCAAGACGGTCTATGCGGATAAGGGTCCGTCACGGCGCTGGCGTAAGATTGGGGCGCGGTCGCGGATCAAGCCGATCGAGCGGCGCTCGACCCATATCACCGTCGGCGTTATAGAGAAGGAGAGCAGATAGTGGGGCGCAAAGTTCATCCCTATGGTTTTCGGGTCGGCGTTATCAAGGATTCGCGCTCGCGCTGGTACGCCGCAGATAAAAAGGTCTATAACGAACAGTTGGCCGAGGATATGGAGATTCGCAAGCTGGTCATGAGCGAAGTGGCCCACGCCGGCATTGCCAATATCGAGGTCGAGCGATTCCCCGGTCAGGTGACAATCAACGTTTACACCGCCAAGCCCGGCATTATTATTGGTCGCAAAGGCGCCACGGTGAACGTGCTGCGGAAAAAATTAGAAGATCTGACCAAGAAAAAGACCAAGCTCGAGGTCCTCGAGGTCGATCGGCCCGAATTGGATGCCCACCTGGTCGCCGAGAGCGTTGTTCAACAGATTGAAAAGCGCATTTCGCACAAACGCGCCATGAAGCAGGCGATGACACGCGCGATGCGTATGGGCGCCAAGGGAATCAAAATCACGACCGCTGGCCGTCTGGCCGGTTCCGAAATGAAGCGAACCGAGACCGTCAAGGATGGACGCGTGCCGCTCAACACCCTTCGCGCCGACATTGATTTCGCACGGCATGAGGCGCTCACCACCTATGGCCGAATTGGCGTCAAGGTCTGGGTTTATCGCGGTGAGATCATGCCTGAAGACCGCAAGCGCGAGCTCGAACAGCGAGTTGCGCGTGTCGCCGAGCAGGGAGCCCAACAACAGCAGCAGCAGGCCTGAGTTCGCCCACCGATGGCCGCCCGCCGACGGCCGTTTCGAGTCGTAAATCTTTTCGGCGATTCGCGGTCCGCAGTCTGCGGTCCGATAGAAAGCAATTGTCTTAAAGAGAGTCACTACCATGTTAATGCCAAAACGAACGAAATTTCGCAAGCAGCATCGCGGGCGCATGAAAGGTAAGGAATTGCGCGGCGTAACGCTCGCCTTTGGCGATTACGGCTTGCAGGCGTTGGAGCCGACGTGGATGACCAGCCGCCAGATTGAGGCGGCCCGCCGTGCGATTGTTCGCTTTATCAAGCGCGGCGGCAAACTGTGGATCCGGGTTTTCCCCGACCATGTCGTGACCATCAAGGGCGCCGAGACCCGCATGGGTGGCGGCAAGGGCGCACCCGATCATTGGGTCGCCGTCGTCAAGCCAGGTCGCGTGATCCTGGAACTGGGTGGCGTTCGCGAGGATGTCGCGCGCGAAGCCCTGCGCCTGGCTGCTTATAAATTGCCGATCAAGACCCAGTTCATGAGCAAGACGGAGGCGGCTCAACAATGAAAAAGGAAGAAATGCGAGCAGCCAACGAAGCCGAGTTGTCCAAGCAGTTGGACGATCTGTATCAGGAATTGTTCAACCTGCGGTTCCAGAAAACCGTGGGCCAGTTGCCGAACACGAATCGTCTCGAGCAGGTTCGACACGATATCGCTCGCATCAAGACATTCTTACGCCAGCGTGAGTTGACTATGATGCGTGGTAAGGGAGGGGCCTGATGGCACAGGAACATCGCAAGACCATGGTCGGCCGGGTTGTGTCCGACAAGAACGCAAAAACCGTCATGGTTGAAGTATCGACCCGTGCCCGACACCCACTCTATGGCAAAGTGATTACAAAAGTACACCGGTTTGCGGCGCATAACGAAGCGCCCCTGGCCAAACTGGGCGATACGGTCAAAATTGTCGAGTCCCGTCCGCTGAGCCATAGCAAGCGCTGGCGGGTCGTTGAAATCGTTCGGCGCGGCGACGTCGTCGAAGCGATTCGCGAAAAGGAACTTGAGTCCTTACTGGAAAAGGAACACGCCGATAAGCAGGCCCGCAAAGAGCAAGAGCAAAAGCGGGCGGCCGCCCGCCTGTCTGAGTTGGCTGGCGGCGCGGTGGAGGCCGAAGACGAAGAAGGCGAGGAGGCAGAATGATCCAGACAATGACCCGCCTCAAAGTCGCCGATAACACCGGCGCTCGTGAGATTATGTGCATCCGTGTTCTCGGCGGTTCCGGCCGGCGCTATGCCCGGGTCGGCGATATTATTGTCGCCTCGGTCAAAGCGGCGACGCCTACCAGCTCGATCAAAAAAGGTGAAGTGGTCAAGGCTGTAATTGTTCGCACTGCCAAAGAGTATGGCCGGAGCGACGGCTCGTACATTAGATTTGACGAGAATGCGGCCGTGATTATCGAGGGCGAGAGTAAAAACCCACGGGGTACCCGCATCTTTGGCCCCGTCGCACGCGAATTGCGTGAAAAGGGCTTTATGAAGATCGTTTCGCTCTCGCCTGAGGTGCTTTAGCGACTGCCGATGGCCGACGGCGGACTGCGGGTTGCCATTTCGAATGAAATGAGACATCTCGGCGGTCAGCGGTCGATGGTCGGCGGTCGATTAGAATGATTATGAACAAGATTCGCAAAGGCGATACGGTCAAGATCTTGACTGGCAAGGATGTCGGCAAAACCGGCGTTGTGCATAGTGTCTCTCCGAAAAAGAGCACGCTTATTGTTTCGGGCGTGAACATGATTAAAAAGGCGCAGCGGCGGACCAATATGAGCGTGACGACACAGGCCGGAATCATCCAGCGTGAGGGGCCCATCCACATTTCGAACGTGGCGTTGGTCTGCAAGAACTGTGGCAAACCAACCCGGGTCGGGTTCCAGATGATCGGTGAAGGCCAAAAATCACGCGTCTGCAAAAAGTGCGGAGAGGCGATCGACTAGAGGTATTATTATCCATGGCTAAAGAAGAAAAGCAGGCCCAACCGAATCCCAAGGGCGCAGCCAAAGGCGGACAGCCACAACCGGAGGGCAAAGGCGCCAAAGGCGCTCAGCCTCAGGGGGGCAAACCCAAGGGACAGGGCAAAGAAGGAAAGCCCGAAAAAGAAGCGCGTGTACACGTGCCGGCGCGCTTGCTTGAACGGTATCGTAAAGAGATCGCGCCGGCCATGATGAAAGAGTTCAAGTACGATAACGTCATGCAGGTGCCGCAGATCAAAAAAGTCGTCGTCAACGTCGGCGTCGGTGAGGCTCTCAGCAATGCCAAGGCGCTTGATGGCGCCGTGCGCGATATCCAGATCATCGCCGGCCAAAAACCGATCGTCCAGCGCGCCAAAAAGTCCATTGCCACCTTTAAACTGCGCGAAGGCAACCCGATTGGTGTCAAGGTGACGTTGCGCGGCGAGCGGATGTTCTATTTCCTGGACCGTCTCATGAACATTGCGTTGCCCCGCACGCGCGATTTTCGCGGAATCTCGCGCGATGCGTTCGATGGGCGCGGCAACTATACGCTTGGCCTGCATGAGCAGTTGATCTGGCCTGAAATCGATTATGATACGATTGACAAGGTTCGCGGCATGGAAATCACGATTGTGACCAGTGCCAAGACCGACGAAGAGGCCCGTCGCCTCTTGCAGTTGTTCGGAATGCCGTTCCGGCAGGCATAGGAGGAAGAGAGTTGGCAAAGAAATCGATTATCAATCGTGAGCAGCACCGCAAGTATGCGAACCGGGTGCGCAACCGCTGCCAGATCTGCGGGCGGCCCCGCGGCTATATCCGCCGCTTTCGCCTCTGCCGTATCTGCTTCCGCCGAGAGGCGCTTGAAGGGCATCTGCCCGGCGTTACCAAGTCCAGTTGGTAAATCTCTCGCCGCCGGGTTTATTTGAGAGATATTGGATGATAGGAGTACGCTCGATGGTTAATGATCCAATTGGCGATATGCTGGCTCGCCTCCATAACGCCGCCGTGGTGCGCCATCCTCAAGTGGTGATGCCCGCTTCCAAAATGCGCGTGGCGATCGCCAGGATTTTAAAGGATGAAGGCTTTGTCGATAGACTGGAAGTTACACGTGATCGGATCCAGCCGCAACTCAAAGTCTGGTTGAAATATGATGAACAGCGCCGGCCGATCCTTTCGGGCGCCCGCCGCGTGAGCAAGCCGGGCCGCCGTGTCTATGCCGGCCGCCGTGACATCCCCTGGGTCCAACATGGCCTCGGGGTGGCGATTGTTTCCACGACCAAGGGTGTCATGACGGGCGCTCGCGCCAAAAAAGAGGGATTGGGCGGCGAGATTCTGTGCGAGGTATGGTAAGATGTCTCGGATTGGTAAAATGCCCGTCGTGTTACCCAAGGGGGTAACCGCCAACATTCAGGGCTCGACCATCGCGATCAAGGGTCCCAAGGGCGAATTGAAGCAGACCTTCCATGCGGATATGACGATTCGCGTCGAGGATGGCAAAATCCTGGTCGAGCGCCCTGATAGTTCGATCTATGACGCGATGCATGGGATGGTTCGGGCCATTATCAACAACATGGTCCTCGGCGTGACCCAGGGGTTTAAAAAGGACCTGGAGGTCGAAGGCGTCGGCTATCGCGGTGAAATGCAGGGAGACCGGCTGGTGCTCAGTCTTGGCTTTTCGCACCCTGTCCCCGTCGATCCGCCGGCCGGTATCAAGTTGTCAGTAGACAAGAGCCAGCGTATTCTGTCCATCGAGGGAATTAACAAGGAACTGGTGGGCGAAATAGCCGCCAAGATCCGCTCTCTCCGTCCGCCTGAACCCTACAAAGGCAAGGGCATTCATTATCTCGGCGAAAAAGTGCGCCGAAAGGCTGGCAAAGCTGGCAAAGTCGGAGCCAAATAGTATGGCAAACAAGAATGTAGAAAAACTCTTGCGCGAGCGCCGTCACCGGCGCGCCCGTCAGCGCCACGATCTGCGAGGAACGCCAGAGCGGCCGCGTCTCAATGTGTTTCGCAGCACCCGACATATCTTTGCGCAGATTATTGACGATACGCAAGGCCGGACACTTGTCGCGGCTTCCACGCTTGACGACGACATTCGGGCCCAGGCCGCCACGCTAAAGAAGGTTCAGGAAGCTGAGGCGGTTGGCAAGCTCTTGGCCGAGCGGGCCTTGTCCAAGGGGATCAAGCAGGTCGTCTTTGACCGCGGCGGTTTCATGTATCATGGGCGGGTCAAGTCTCTGGCCGATGCCTCGCGCAAAGCCGGGTTGGAATTTTGAAAAGACGGTATAGAGAGGTTTAGATGCCTGAACAACGAAATCAGTCTCAGCAGGGGCGTGGCGGTGGTGGTATGGGTGGCGGAGGCCGTGGGGGTAATCGCGGTGGGGACCGGGGCCGCGGGCGCGACCGGGATCGCCAGGAGCCCGAGGGGCCGACGCTTGATGAGCGCGTCGTCGATATTGGACGTACCGCCAAGGTCACCAAGGGCGGCCGCACATTTACCTTCCGCGCGGTCGTCGTGGTGGGCGATAACCAGGGTAGCATTGGGGTTGGTATTGGTAAGGCGCGTGAAGTGCCGGAAGCGATTCGCAAGGGGACCGAGCGTGCACGCAAGACGATGGTCCGTGTGTCGCTGGCTGGAACCACCATTCCTCATCCAACCATAGCCAAGTTTGGCGCATCCGAAGTAATGCTCAAACCCGCGACGCCAGGGACCGGCGTTATCGCCGGCGGCGGTGTGCGCGCCGTTCTGGAATGCGCGGGCGTCCGTGACGTCTTGACCAAATCGCTGGGTAGTGCCAACAAGCTGAACGTCGTACGCGCAACCATGACTGCGCTGGCGCAGATGAAGGATGTCGACGTTGAGTGCAAACGCCGCGGCAAGACCCGGGACGAAATGATTCCACCGTGGAGGCGAGAAAATGGCGGCGCCCACTAATACGTCAAACAAAACCATCCGCATTACTTATTCAAAAAGCGGAATTGGATATAATAAGGAACAAAAGCGGACGATCGCGGCGCTCGGGTTTCACAAGTTAGGCCAGACCATCGAGCGCCCTGACACCCCCGCCATCCGCGGGATGGTCGCCCGGGTGGCCCATCTCGTAACTGTGGAAGAGAGCTAGAAATCATGCGACTAGATGAATTGCAGCCCACACCGGGCTCGAAAAAAGCAAAGACCCGTAAGGGACGCGGGATTGCAGCCGGACAGGGCAAGACGGCCGGGCGTGGCACCAAAGGTCAGCGTGCTCGCGCCGGGCGTGGCATCAAGCCTTACTTTGAAGGCGGTCAGCTCCCCCTGGTGCGCCGTCTGCCCCATGTTCGCGGTTTTCACAATATTTTCCGCGAAGAATTCGATGTGGTGAATCTTGATATGCTCAACGAGGCTTTTGAGCCGAATACCGCGGTGACGCCTGAAATGATGGCCGAGCACGGGTTGGTCAAAAAGGCGTTGCGGGTCAAGGTTCTGGGGCGTGGCGAGGTCAGCAAGGCCTTGCAGGTCACGGCGCATGCTTTTTCGGATAGCGCCAAAGAGAAAATTACGGCGGCCGGCGGGAATGTCACCGAGCTCGGTGTAACTCGCGGCCCACGCAAAGTGAGATAAAAATGCTAGATGCCATTCGCAACGCATGGCGGCTACCCGACCTGCGACGCAAAATCCTGTTCACGTTGCTGATCCTGATTGTCTATCGGATCGCCTCGCACATTCCAGTGCCCGGTGTGAATACCCAGGCGCTGAATAGTCTTTTTAACGGTGGACAGAATAGCACTACGGGAACGGGCGGGCTTGTCAACATCCTCGATATTTTCTCTGGCGGGGCGCTTTCCCAGTTCTCGGTCGTAGCGATGGGCGTCTATCCTTATATCACTGCCTCGATTATCATGCAGCTCTTGCAGCCTCTCCTCCCTGCGCTCGAGGCCCTGGCAAAGGAGGGAGACGCCGGTCGTCGCAAGCTCAATCAATATACGCACTGGCTGACCATCCCGTTGGCGATCTTGCAGGGTATTGGTAATGCGTCGATCATGAATCAGTACGGCGTTCTGTCGTTCAGCCCGATCAACATGCTCCAGCCGCTGAGCCCAAACTTTTTGCCCGACTGGTCGCTCATCATCACGCTGACTGGCGGCACCATGTTTGCCCTCTGGCTGGGTGAATTGATTTCTGAGCAGGGTATCGGAAGCGGCGTTTCAATCATCATCTTTGGCGGTATCGTCTCGGCGATTCCGCAGCGCATCGCCCAGTTGGCGTCTACGAATCTAGGTGCGTTGCTTCTCTTCCTTGTCATCACCGTTCTGACCATCGTCATGATCGTCTATATCCAGGAAGGTCAGCGGCGGATTCCGGTCCAGTACGGCAAGCGTGTCCGGGGTATGAAGATGTATGGCGGCGGCAGTACGCATATCCCGCTGCGTGTCAACTCGGCAGGCATGATCCCGCTTATTTTTGCCATCTCGATTCTGATCTTTCCGGGGTTGCTGGGAAGCTACCTGACCGCTTCGGGATGGGGGGATTGGGCGAGGTCTCTGGGAACCGGTATCAGTAACTTTTTTAATCCGACCGGCCTGTCCTATGCTGTCCTGTATTTCCTGATGGTAATCGCCTTTACCTTCTTTTATACGTGGATCATCTTTCAGCAGCAAAACCTGTCTGAGGTTCTGCAGCAGCAGGGCGGGTTTATCCCGGGCATCCGCCCCGGCCCCCAGACGACTCGTTATTTGAACGGGGTGATCATGCGGATCACCATCATCGGCGCCGTGGTCCTGGGCATCGTCGCTATCCTGCCTTTTCTTGAGCGGACTGAATCTGCTTCGCAGACTTTGATCCTTACCAGCACAGGCCTGTTAATTGTCGTCGGCGTTGTTTTGGATACAATGAAACAGCTAGAGGCGCAGCTTTTGATGCGCCACTACGAGGGCTTTATCAAATAATCCCTTTTCCTGACCTCTCCTGGTGTGGGGAGGAATAGGGTGGGGAGAGGAGAAAGGACGATGGCGACCTATCTCATCTTTCTGGGACCACCCGGTTCCGGCAAGGGTACACAGGCGGATTTTGTCAAGGACAAGTACGGTTGGTTTCATCTCTCGACTGGCGAACTCTTTCGTGAGCATATTGCCAAAGGGACGCCGCTCGGAGTACGGGTCAAGGACATTCTTGCAAGTGGTTCTTTGGTGCCTGATGGCATTACCGTCGCAATGGTCATGGAACGGCTACAATCGCCGGATACAGCCGACGGTGTGATTTTCGACGGCTTTCCGCGAACTTTGGGCCAGGCGGAATCGCTCAAAATAGCCCTCGCCGATGAGGGTAAAGTGATCGACGGGGCAATCGATTTTGAAATCCCCGACCATGAAATTATAGAGCGTCTCTCCGCTCGCCGGAGCTGCCCGACTTGTGGGGCAGTGTACAATATGGTGAGTAAGCCGCCTCGCCAGGATGAGGTGTGTGATACGGATGGAACCAAACTGGTCCAGCGCAGTGACGATAAGCCTGAGGTGATTCAGAATCGACTGAGCGTCTATCATCGTCAGACGGCGCCCTTGATCGATTATTATCGAAATGAGGGGCTGCTCCAGGTGGTGGATGCGGCTCTGGAGATTCAAGCCGTGCAGGCCGATGTCGATCAGTTGATAAAGGTACTAGCCGGGAATGCCAGTCGAGCTCAAGTCGCCTAAAGAATTAGAGTTAATGCGCGCCGCAGGGCGTATCGTCGCTGAAATATTGCAAGATATCGGCGAGCATGTCCGGCCCGGTGTGAACACTGGCGAACTGAATGACCGCGCACATGCGATTTTAAAAAAATACGGCGCCACCTCTCCATTCTACGGATATCCGAACGCCAAGCGCACGGATCCTCCGTTCCCGGGCGACATCTGCGCTTCGGTCAACGACGAGATCGTTCACGGCATTCCGCGGCCCAAACGGGTTCTGAAAGACGGAGACCTGGTCAAAATCGATTGCGGCGCAGAATACGCCGGCTATATCGGAGATTCGGCCTGGACGTTCGCCGTCGGCGAGGTGAGCCCTGAGGCGCGTCGTCTGATGGCGGTGACCGAAGCGGCTCTCTTCAAGGGAATTGCAGAGGCCAAAGCGGGTAATCACCTGTGGGATATTATCCGCGCTATCCAGACCGAGGTCGAATCCAATGGGTTCACCCTCGTCCGGGAATATCAAGGGCATGGCGTAGGGCGTGAGATGCACGAAGAGCCGAGCATCCCAAATTTTTTGGACCAGGATTATCACAAGCGTCCTGCCAACCTGCTCCTTCGTCCGGGCCTGACCATAGCGATTGAGCCCATGGTTGTCACCGGGCACTGGCGTACGCGCCAGCTGCCTGACAAATGGACGGTCACGACTCGGGATCACGGTCTCGCGGCTCATTATGAACATACGGTAGCGATTACCGACAACGGCCCCGATATTCTGACGCAGTGCCGGTAGTGCCGATAGGGGTAATCCGGTGGCTCGCCTGGTTGCCGAAAAGCGTAAGAATTTGTTAACTGGCTTTACTAATAACGTTGTGTCTGTTGGGAGGAATGATCCATGAAAGTCAAGCCCTCGGTCAAGAAACGCTGTGAAAAGTGCAAGGTGATTCGCCGCAAGGGCGTGGTCCGCATTGTCTGCTCGACACCAAAGCACAATCAGAGGCAAGGCTAGCTGTCAGCCTTTGACGATTGGATTGCCGTTTCCTGGCAGCTCATCGCCAACCGCTTGCAGCTATGCGCTAGCAGCTAACCGCTGGAGGAATAATGGCTCGTATTGCTGGGGTAGACCTGCCCCGCCAGAAACGCGTAGACATTGCACTGCGCTATATTTATGGAATCGGTCCTACTCGCGCCCTCGAAGTCTTGGAGCGCGCCCAGGTGGCGCCACAGATTCGGGTCAAGGACTTGTCAGAGGCCGAGGTAACCCGCATCCGCAATATCATCGACCGCGATTACAAAGTGGAAGGCGACCTGCGCCGCGAAGTGGCGATGAATATCAAGCGGTTGCAGGAAATCGGTTCCTATCGCGGCTTGCGTCATCGTCGCAACCTGCCTGTCCGTGGGCAGCGGACGCGCACGAATGCCCGCACCAAGCGCGGCGTGAAAAAGACCGTGGCCGGTCGCAGGAAATCACGCGCCAAGAAGTAGTGATTGCCTTTGCCGCACGCGGTGATGCGTTTGATCGCATCACCGCGGCGAAACGGCAAAAGCGTAAAAGGATTCTCGGAGGATTTAATGGCTGATGAGAGACAAGCCCCGCGCCGACCGCGTGGGGGGCGACGTAAGGAAAAGCGAAATATCCCGTTAGGGATCGCGACCATCCAGGCCTCTTTCAATAACACGATCATTACCATCGCCGATCCCCAGGGGAATGTGGTTTCCTGGGGTAGCGCGGGCGCCAGTGGATTCAAGGGTTCCCGCAAGAGTACGCCCTATGCGGCCGGCATTGCCGCTCAAAATACGGCTCGCTCGGCGCTTGATCAAGGCGTCCGTGAAGTGGATGTGCGTATCAAGGGCCCCGGCCCCGGCCGCGAATCGGCTATTCGTTCCATGCAGGGAGCTGGGCTCAAGGTTCGCTCGATTACCGATATTACGCCCATCCCGCACAACGGGTGCCGTCCTCCCAAGAAACGTCGTGTCTAACAAGTAGATATACAGGTCAATACCTATACCGGTAGACAAGGAAAAACCGTGCTTTCTTGTTTTCTTGTCTACCCGTCTACCCAACCGGAGAAATAAATGGCTCGATATATCGGACCAGTTTGTCGTTTGTGCCGCCGTGAAGGCGAGAAATTATATCTCAAGGGTGATCGCTGCTTTTCACCCAAATGCGCGGTTGAGCGCCGGGCGACCCCGCCCGGACAGCATGGCGCAGGAGGCCGTGGCGCGCGCCGCAAGGTGAGCGATTATGCAATGCAGCTGCGCGAAAAGCAAAAGGCCCGCCGCATTTATGGCGTCCTCGAGCGTCAGTTCCGCCGTTATTATGGCGACGCGGCGCGGCGCACTGGCGTCACGGGCGCCGTCCTTTTGCAATCCCTCGAGACCCGTCTCGACAATGTCGTTTACCGGCTCGGTTTTGCCTCGTCGCGCAAGCAGGCTCGCCAGTTGGTCGAGCACGGTCACTTTGCCGTCAATGGCCGGCAGGTGACAGTCCCTTCGTTCCAGGCGAAAGCGGGTGATACGGTCGGCGTCGTCGAAGGCAGCCGCCGCAGCCCCTATTTCGCCGATATGTCCAAAGAACTGCAGAGCCGCGGTGTGCCGGAATGGCTTTCGCTCGACTCGCGCAACCTGAGTGGGCGTATTCAAAGCCTGCCGACTCGGCAGCAGATTGATACGCCGCTCAAAGAGCAGCTCATCGTCGAATACTATAGCCGCTAAGTCGCAGGTCCCAGGTTTCAGCCGCCCGGTTTTGGGCCTCATGGCGCAGGGTACAGCGGTTGTTGCAGCCTGTGACCGGTGGCCTGAGACTTGCGCCCTGAGACCTGTCACTTGTTTGTCGAGGGGAGGTTTTCCTTGTTAGATATTTTTCCAAAGATCGAAGCCGAAGCGACATCCAAAAATTACGGCAAGTTTGTCATCGGTCCCCTGGAGAGCGGCTATGGCATTACCCTCGGGAATGCCTTGCGGCGTGTTCTCTTGGCGTCCTTGCCGGGCGCGGCGATCACATCAATCAAGATTGACGGTGTGCATCACGAGTTCACGCCCATCCCATACGCTAAAGAGGATACGACACAACTCATTTTGAACGTCAAGCTGTTGCGCCTCAAGTTGCACGGTGATGATCAGCCGGTTCGAATGACGCTGGAGGCCCGTGGCCGTGGCAATGTGACTGCGGCTGACATTCAGGCCCCGGCTCAGATCGAAATCATCAACCCGGACTTGCATCTGATCACGCTCGATTCTGATGATGCGGTCTTTAACATGGAAATGCAGGTCGGGCGCGGCAAGGGCTATGTTCCGGCCGGTGGTGATGGCGCCAAACTGGCGATTGACGAAATTCCGGTCGACGCCATTTATAGCCCGGTCCGTAAAGCGAATTACCGTGTCGAACGGGCGCGCGTCCAGCAAATGACCAATTACGATAGCCTGGTCATGGAGGTCTGGACGGATGGCTCTATCTCACCACGCGAAGCGCTGACAGAGTCTGCCCGCTTGCTGGTTCGCCTCTTGAGCATGATCTCTGGTTTTGCGGGCGAAGAAGAAAAGGTCCAGGAGGCCCCGTCGGAGATTCCGAGCCGCATCTATGATACGCCGATTGAAGAGCTCGAACTCTCGGTGCGCGCCTACAATTGTCTCAAGCGCGCCAGCATCACCAAGGTCGGTGAAATCCTGGAGCGGCTCAAGAAGGGCAAAGAGGAGCTGCTCACCATCCGTAACTTTGGACAAAAGTCGCTGGATGAGTTGATGGAACGCTTGCAAGCCAAGGGGTATCTCGATGTGATTACCCCGGCGCCGGATCTCCAACTGCCGCCCGAACCCGATTCCGACCTGCCACTTGAAGGAGAAGAGTAAATCATGCAGCATCAGATTGCCGGGCGCCATCTGGGGCGAAATTCGTCCCAGCGCAAGACGCTCTTTCGTAACCTGATTACCGAACTGTTTCGCTACGAACGGATAAAGACCACCGAGGCAAAAGCCAAGGCGGTCCGTGCGGACGCCGAGCAGTTGATCACGCTGGCCAAGCGTGGGGACGTGCATGCGCGCCGTACGGCCCAGCGCACCGTCCTTGACAAAAAGGTCGCGGCCAAGCTCTTTGAAAAGCTTGGCCCGCGCTACAAGGAACGCCCGGGTGGTTATACCCGTATTCTCAAGCTCGGTCCGCGCCTGGGCGATGCCGCCCCGATGGTCCTCCTGGAACTGGTCGACCGTGAGGAAATAGAAGAATAGTAGATGCCGAATGATGAACCGGGCTGTCCTTCATCATTCATGACACCTTCTGGGTGTATTCACTATCGTGCATTTGTTGGCGGTTCTCGAGTACGATGGAACGGATTTTGTAGGCTTTCAAATACAAAAGAGCGGGCGCACTGTCCAGGCGGAATTGGAACGAGCGCTCGCCGAGTTTAGAGATAAGCCGATTCGCGTCACCGGCGGCGGCCGAACCGATGCCGGGGTGCATGCCGCAGGGCAGACCGCCTCTTTTACAATCGATTGGACTCGCGACTTGGAAACGCTCCATCGTGCAATCAACGCCAAGCTTCCGCCTGATATGTCGGTGCGAAGGTTGTGCGAGGTCCCGGAAAACTTTTCAGCCCGCTATAGCGCGACGAGCCGGGCCTATGAGTATCGAGTCTACAATGCGCCGGATCGCTCGGCCCTGACAGGCCGGTTCGCGCTCTGGATCTCCAACCCGCTCGACGTCGAGGCGATGCAGCAAGCTGTGGCACGTCTGGTCGGGTGGAAGGATTTCGGAGCATTTGGCACGCCGCCGCACGGCGAAAATACCGTGCGGGAGCTCAAGCGGGCAGAGGTCTGGCGCAACGGAGAATACGTTCTCTTTCGCTTTGAGGCGAATGCCTTTCTCTATCGCATGGTCCGTCGTCTCGTCGGAACTTGTCTCCAGGTTGGTCGCGGCGAAATGGACATGGAGCAGTTTCAAGAGATCGTCGATCGCAAACGCCGTGCCGGTGATTCCGTCCCACCGCAAGGCTTGATGTTAATGGAAATCCGATACGATCCTTCTTTATTCCAGACCGGTCACGAGCCGGTTGCTGAAGGGTTCGAGAACTGATTTGGAGTTTTAAATGAAAACGTATCAGGCCAAACCGGCCGAGGTCAAGCACGAGTGGATCGTGGTCGACGCCGAGGGCAAAAACCTTGGGCGCCTCGCCACCCGTATCGCTCGAATCTTGTCCGGCAAGCACAAACCCATTTACACACCCCACGTGGACACCGGCGATTATGTCGTCGTCCTTAATGCGGGTAAAGTGACCGTCACGGGTAAAAAGCTGGATGAGAAATTCTATACCCGCCATTCCCAGTATCCCGGCGGCTTTCGCAAGGTTTACCTGCGCGAGCAGTTAGAGCGCCACCCCGATCGCGTCATTCAGTCGGCTGTCTGGGGCATGCTCCCGCATAACAGCCTCGGGCGTAAAATGCTAAAGAAACTAAAGATCTATGCGGGTGCGACACACCCGCACCAGGCGCACCAGCCCAAGAAGGTAGAACTCTAGGAGAGGAAAAATGCCACCAACCGGAAAATATTATGAGGGTGTCGGCCGGCGCAAAGAGGCCACCGCGCGCGTGCGCATCTATGCGGGGCAGGGCGCCTATCTCGTCAACGAACGTCCCGTCACCGAATATTTCTATCGCAATGTCTGGCTCATGCACGCCCGCGAGCCGTTGCGTGCGACCCAGAACGAGCAGCGCTTTACGGTCTCGGCTAAAGTCGTCGGCGGCGGTCTGACCGGCCAGTCTGCCGCGGTATCGATGGGGTTGGCTCGCGCTCTCGTCTCGGCCGACGAGAACTTTAAAAAGGACCTGCGCAAAGCCGGCCTGCTGACTCGCGATGCGCGTGAAAAAGAGCGCAAAAAGCCAGGTCTCAAAAAGGCCCGCAAAGCCAAGCAGTACACCAAGCGGTAAATTCCGACCAACCGGAATCGAGCCCTTGGCCTTTGGCCGTATCGGGCAACCGCCCCGGTTTTCTTCACGTTGCGAAAATGAGAGACCAGATTCGACAAGCGAATCTGGTCTCTCATTTCTTTTCGCTTCCCGATTTCTACGCAGTTTATCGCCGCGCGTACAGCACCAGGACTCCGACAATGAGAATAAACGCAATTGCGATTGCCCCGAGGAATAGCGGCCCCATCCC
>JBAVQS010000018.1:0-9884 GCA_049694275.1 Anaerolineae bacterium
ACTCACCTTACGCACTCAGGCGAACAGGCCCCAGTTGCCGCAAGGCATCGAAAGCGACCTGGATCGCACGCATATAGAGTTTGGTCTTGAGCGCGAAATGGTTCAGTTTGGTGGCGACCTTTAACAACTCCAGTTTGATATACCCGCACAGTGATGCAAAGAAATGATTCGTTTGTGTGCATACTGTGTGCGTAGGTGACTTGGCTAATGCCGCGTTCTGCTTCAAAGACTTGTGATAGGGTTCCACGTGCCACCGTGTACGATAGAGCGTGGTCAGCCGTTCATAATTCAGGGTGGGATCACTGGTCACCAGATACAGCACCCCGCGACGGCCGTCTTCGTTTACGAAGACTTGCTTGGCCAATAACAATGGGAAATCCACCCCTTCCAGATAGATTTCCTGCACGGTGTTCGGTTCTGCGACCAGTGTGTCCACTCGCACATATTTTCCGGCTTGCTTGTCGGCGAGGCTCCGGGCTGCCTTGCGGTTGGCCTTGAGCGGCATAATAAAGTCTTTGTGCAACGTCTGCTTGTCAAAGCGCATATTTTCGGCAGAGGCATACCATGAATCATTCAGGGCGTAGCGGAACGGAATCTGATTGTCCACCGCCTGCTGGAGCATCGTGCGATAGTATTCATTCTTGCTGACGAGGGAGCGGCGCTTGGCAATGCCACTTTGGGAATCGAAATAGACTTCGGTCTTGGCAATTAACGTAAAGCCGACGGGCAACGAAACAGCTTGGTTGTGATAGAGTGCTGTCATGAAGTTAATACCTTTGACCTGGCACTCTTTGGAATGATCGTAATGCCAGCAGATGATGTCGTTCTCATCGGTGGAGGGTTTTTCGGAGATGCTGTCGTCCACAATAATCACCCCGTCCTCACCCTGGATCTGGCGCACATATGGCTTGACGAGTTGCCACAAATCGGCGGAGGTGTGTTGCCTCCCCGCCAAGAAGCGGGTGACTTGATCATGGCTCACATCACCTTCCAGCAAGGCCGATAGTCCCGTTGCGGTAGTTGGTCCCAAGGAGCTAATCAAGTAATCGCTGTAGAGGTCGAGTAAGTCGTTTTTCATCCTTGCAGTTTACACCTGTTTTCAGGGAAAACTGCGTAAGGTGAGTGATAACTTGTTTTACAAACGTATCCGTTCCAGGGTAGTCTACCTGGATAATCAGAGCCAATAAAAAAGCGGCTCACCCCAGGCACCGATAACCACCGCTCAAAGCGGAGTGGGTCTCCCAAATATGGAGCCAGTGACACTAGGACTTACGAGTCCGCCATAGATACTATAGCACTTGAGATGCAGATGTCAACAACATTTCGCAAAATTTAAATTCAGAAGGGAATTACTCGAATGTCTTGGCAAAGACTCTTATCGTAAAGCAATCCAAGTCGGGTTACAAGACTCGACAAAGGCGCACATCTTTCCTCGGGAAGATTCTATACACCGCGTTGGCCGCGCGGCTCAATATCAAAAAGGGCTTGCGGAGTGCATCGCTTTCAAGAAAGCGATTGAATCATCTTGACACCCCGCGCCTCCGCATAGTTGTTGGCCCCATCTTCCGATTATCGGACAGGAGCGGATGAAAAGTTTCCCTTCTCCTGAACACTCAGGTTGTTCAGGAGAAGGAGACAACGCGAAAATGCGTGATGCGCTTGCTCATCGGCGTTGTGCTGGCGGTCGCGTTTTTGATCGCCATCGCCGCGTTCGTCAAGACGCAGCCTACCTCCTGAAATGACATTTCACACGTCGCCGCGATTGAGTCGCTCGTGGAACGCGGGACGTGGGTGATCGACGGTTCGCCATGAGCAGAGCAGGCCATCGACGAGATTCTCATCGACGGCCTGCTCTATTCGAACAAGATTTTAACGCAAGGTAAGGGTTACCCTTTCACGACGATGTTCACCAACCTCTTGGGCACATAGATGACCTGAGTTGGCTCTTTGTCCTGCAGGTAACGCTTGACATTACTATCCGCCAGCGCCACCTGCCGGGCTTGCTCTTCCGTCGCATCAACCGGCAGGTCGATCTTGCCGCGTACCTTGCCGTTGACCTGCAAGACCAGTGTAAAGCTCTCTTCCGCCGCGGCCGCCGCGTTGTACTCCGGCCACCCCTGCTGGTGGATGCTGTACGGCTTGCCCAGCCGCGCCCACAGCTCTTCGGTGAAATGCGGAGCGGATGGCGCCAGCAAGCGCAGCAAAGTCTCGATCGCCTCGTTCCAGGCCGGCGCGCCGTACAAAGAGCTCTCTTTGGCTTTTTGCAGGTAGTTGGTGTACTCCATCAACGCCGCGACCATGGTGTTAAAGCGAAAGCCTTCGATGTCATCGCCCACCTTTTTGATGGTCTGGTACATCTTGCGCCGCAGCCCCTTTTCGTCTCCTGCCGCAGTCTGCTTGCCTTCCGGCGGTTCCAGCACCAACGTCCAGATGCGCTGCAGCCAGCGATTCACCCCGCCGATGCCCGAATCATCCCAGTCGCCACCCTGGTCCCACGGGCCGATAAACATCAGATAGACGCGCACCGTATCCGCGCCGGTCGAGTCGACGTATTTGTCAGGCGAGACGACATTGCCGCGGGATTTTGACATTTTCGCGCCCCCGGCAGTGATGAAACCCTGATTGTTCAGTTTCCGGAACGGCTCGCCATAATCGATTAGCCCCAGGTCGCGCATCACCTTGACCCAGAACCGCGCATACAACAGGTGCATGACGGCGTGTTCGACGCCCCCCGTGTACTGGTCTACCACCGTCCAGGCTTTCGTCAATTCGGGATTGATAGGCCGATCCGTGTTGTACGGGTCCAGGTAATTAAACCAGTACCACGATGAATCGATGAAAGTATCCATCGTGTCCGTTTCCCGCCGCGCCGGCTTGCCACAGATGGGACAGGTTGCGTGCGGGAATTCGGCGTGATACGTCAGTGGCGAGGCCCCGGTCGGGTTGAACTCCACCCCTTCGATGGGCAGGACGACCGGCAGTTGGTCTTCGGGGACCGGCACGATACCGTGTTCGTCGCAGTAGATGATCGGTATCGGCGTGCCCCAGTAGCGCTGACGTGAGATCAGCCAATCGCGGATACGGTAGTTAACCGTGCGCTTGCCGATGCCATGCGATTCCATGTAATCGGCGATCCGCGCCTTGGCCGTCTCGGAATCCAGCCCGTTGAACTGGCCCGAGTTGACCATTGCGCCTGCTTCGGTATAGGCAACGCTCAAGGGCTGGCCGTCCCAATTGGGGGGAGCGACGACGACCGGAATCTCCAACCCGTACCGTTTGGCAAAGTCGAAATCACGTTCGTCGTGCGCCGGCACGGCCATGATCGCGCCCGTGCCGTACGTCATCAGCACATAGTCGGCGATCCAGATCGGGACCTGCGCGCCGTTCATCGGATTGATGGCATAGGCGCCAGTAAAGACGCCATCGCGCACCTTTTCTGTGGACAGGCGGTCAATCTCCGTCTCACGCCGGGTCTTGTAGACGTACTCGTCCACCGCAGCCTTGCGTTCAGCCGTGGTGATCTTTTCGACCAGCGGGTGCTCGGGGGCCAGGACAGCAAAGCTCATCCCCAGAACCGTGTCCTGCCGCGTGGTGAACACGTCGAACCCGTCCTCCGTCCCGGCAATCTTCATCGAGAACTGGACGCCTTCGCTTCGCCCGATCCAGTTGGTCTGCAAGGTCTTGACCTTTTCGGGCCAGTCGATGCCTGAGAAATCCAGCAATTCGTCTGCATACGCCGTGATTTTCAGGAACCACTGCTCCAGGTCTTTTTTGACGACGGGAGTGTCGCAGCGCTCACACAGGCGCTCCACGCCGACCACCTGTTCGCGCGCCAGCACGGTCTGGTCCTTCGGGCACCAGTCCACCGCCTGCATTTTGCGATAGGCCAAACCGCGCTTGTACATTTGTACAAAGAACCACTGGTTCCACCGGTAATAGCGCGGGTCGCACGTCACGACCTCGCGCTCCCAATCGAACGACGCGCCCATCGAGTGCAGCTGTCTGCGCATGTTCTCGATGTTCTTCATCGTCCATGTGTACGGGTGAATCCCGCGCTTGATGGCGGCGTTCTCGGCGGGCAGGCCGAACGAGTCAAAACCGATTGGAAAGAAAACGTTCTTGCCGTTCATCCGCAAATAGCGCGCCCGGACGTCGCTCGGCGCCATCGCGTACCAGTGCCCGATGTGCAGGTCACCCGAGGGGTACGGGTACATGGTCAGAACATAAAACTTGTTCTGGCTCTGGTTCAGGTCTGTGTGCCACAGCCGGTCTGTCTCCCACCGCGCCTGCCATTTCTTTTCAATATCCTGCGGAATGTACTTGTCCATGATTCCAACTCCTGTTCGATTCAGATTGATCTATTTCCGAATAAAGGCAGGCCAGGCGAGAAGCGCGCGCGTCCGCGCGCCGGCGAATATCGCGTTCTGCACACGGCACGTGGAATTGCGCTCAACACCTCGCATTTGAATCTGGCTGTTCATGTTCGACACTTTCCCCCCGAGATAACAAAAAACCTCCGCCCCAAAGGGACGAAGGCTTGCTCCGCGGTACCACCCTAGTTAAGAGACTGGAGACCGAATCTCCCCGCTCTTCACTTTCGGACGCTTAACGGGCGCCATGCGGCGAGGACTAGCGACGCGAAAATCGCGCCTTCATGCTCGCGGCTCACGGGCGAGTTCGGTCTTGGCGCTCTCCGTCTGCGCCTTTCAAACGAGCTGACGACTCGATGAGGGCCGTTATGCCCTATTCCAGTTCTCCATCGTCAACCCATTTCATGCCGGGCTTGCACCTTGTCTTTCCCGGCTCGCTGCGGAGATGACCTACTACTCCCGCTCACAGCCATTTCAGGTTTTAGATTGTCAATCCAAAGTGGAGCTGATGGGATTTGAACCCACTACCTCTTGTATGCCATACAAGCGCTCTCCCAATTGAGCTACAGCCCCGAAACCTATCTATTCGTTTTCCAATAACTCGCCAATCACACCCTTTGCCAATGCATCAAGAAAGCGACGAATTGCCAATGAGTAATAATGAACTATACAGACACCTTTGTACCCTTCCCGCTGCTTTTTAACGGGGCGTGTATTAATGGAGCTACGAATGAATTTATCCCGCGGAATCTTCGTCGCATCGGACCAGAATTGCTTCAGGCCCTCTTCATCCATTCCCTCGCTAATCGCTAATTGGCAAGCGAATTTGCTCTCATCAATATCAAAGTTCCGTCTCAACAAAGCCATCCAAGCACGAATGACTTGCGGATCGCTATTGCTGAAAGAAAACGAGCCCTCACCTTTTGAACCCTCGCCAACATATAGCGCAGCAGCCATGAGCTTGAGCGCGTCGCCATCTTCTGCCAGTTTTTTCGCAATCGGCAAAGCTTCATCTTGTGCTGCTTGAAGGCGCTTTTGCTTTTGCAACCTATTCCAGAGCGCACCGAGCGGCTGTCCGCGGTTGGCGCTTTCAACCTCTTTTTGCTTGGTCCGTGCGTGTTGTTCAGTTGTTAACTGGATGTCCTTGACCCAACCTTGCAATGTTGGCTGGGGAATATCACCACCAAGCTCCGCTATGATCTCGCTATATGTAAGACCGGCGCGGCGCAGTTCTCGTGCCCGCTCACGTGTTTCTGACGAATAGGATCGCTCACGACGAAACATTGGCGTATCCTTAAAGTGGAGCTGATGGGATTCGAACCCACTACCTCTGCAGTGCGATTGCAGCGCTCTCCCAAATGAGCTACAGCCCCAAGTCATTTCAGATTGTAGATTTCAGATTGCGGATTGGGGTTCGCAATCGCAGGGGTAAGTATATTCGGTTTGGCGGTCAGAGTCAAATCGCCTTGCCCCGCGTAACGAGAAACCTGTTACGCGGGGCAAGCTGTGAAACGATTGGCAGTCTGCGGTCTTATTTGACTTCGACGGTTGCGCCAACTTCTTCGAGCTTTTTCTTGCCCTCGGCGGCCTCGGTCTTGGAGATAGCCTTTTTGACCGGAGCGGGAGCGCTGTCCACCAGGTCTTTGGCTTCCTTGAGACCCAGCGAGGTGAGCTCGCGGACGACCTTGATGACCGGGATCTTTTGCGCGCCAACTTCCTTCAGAATCAGATCGAACTCTGTCTTTTCTTCGACCACAGGGGCGGCCGCGCCGCCGGCCGGTGCGCCGGCCGCGCCGGACATGGCCGCAACGGCGACCGGAGCGGCCGCCGAAACACCCCAGTGCTCCTGGAGGGCCTTGGCGAGCTCGGCGACCTCGAGAACACTCAGCGTGTCGAGGGTATTCATGATGCTCTGAACTTTTTCGGATGCCATTTGAGTCTCCTTGTAAAAATAGAAATGTATTTCGGGCTAATGACGAACTAGGCGGGCTGCCCCGCCCCTTCACCCTGCTCGGCGCGAGCCTGGAGGGTGCGGAGCAACTCGGAGAGCGCGCCGTTGAGCACGCCGACGAGGTTGGAAGCCGGGCCATTCAGTGCGCCCAGAACCTGGGCATACAACTGCTCGCGCGTGGGCAGCGACGCCAACTGCTCGACGCCCTTGGCGTCGTAGATCGATTGGCCGACGATTGCGCCGCGTACGGGCAGGTTTTTTTCCTTGAAAAAGGCATTGATCACGCGGGCGGGACCGGAAATTTCGCTTGTCAGGAATGCGACGGCGGTCGGGCCTTCGAGCAACTGCTCGGGCGCCGGGAGACCGGCCTCCTTGAGCGCAAGGAGCACCAGGGTGTTCTTGGCGACGTGATAGCTTGCCTTCATCCCGCGCAGCTGGTTGCGCAGGTTGGCCAAGTCGGGCGTTGGAAGCCCGCGATAATCAGTAATGATAATCGCCTGGGACGCCTGGATATTTTTGGTTAACGCTTGTACGAGCTCTTGCTTGTCATCGCGACTGATCGGCAACTGAACCACCTCCTAGTCTATAAAAAAATCTTTGTGTCCTGCCGACACAAAGATTTGTGAGCTTGCAACGCGCGAGCGCGTATGCTGTAGCGATCTTTGCCTCGGCAGGAGATTAAGCGACAGGTTGCTTACGCAACTTGCCGCGCCTGCTGTCAGTGGCTGATATCGAATTGTTTGTTACTTTGCATCAAGATGCGACGGGATGCAAATTCTGCGCAGCCGCCGGATCGACACGGATGCCGGGCCCCATGGTAGGAGCGAGCACAATCTTTTTGAGATAAATCCCTTTAGCCCCGGCGGGCTTGGCGCGCATGATTGCGTCCAACAGCGCCGAAAGGTTCTCAAGCAACTGGGCCTCGGTGAAATTGGCCTTGCCAAAGATGGTGTGAATGCCGCCGGTCTTGTCGGTTTTGAATTCGACGCGACCGAGACGGAGCTCTTTGATCAACTGAGGCAATTGCTCAGGCGGAACAATGGTGCCGGCCTTGGGGCTGGGCATCAAACCGCGCGGGCCGAGCACCTTGCCGAGGCGGCCGACTTTGCCCATCAACTGAGGCGTGGCGACGGCGACGTCGAAATCCGTCCAGCCACCCTCGATCTGCTTGATGACGTCGTCGCTGCCGACGAAATCGGCGCCCGCTTCGCGCGCGAGACGGTCCCCGTCCCCTTCGGCAAAGACGAGGATACGCACCGTCTTGCCGGTGCCATTCGGCAGGAGGATGACGCCGCGAACCTGCTGATCCGCCTGGCGAACGTCGAGACCGGTCTTGAAATGCACTCCGACCGTCTGGTCAAATTTCGTATACGAAACCTGTTTGAGCAGGCTGATCGCTTCTTGCGGCTGGTATTCCTTGTCGTGATCGACCTTTTTTGCCGCGTCCTGATATTTCTTGCCGTGCTGGCTCATTTCTATTCTCCTTGTGGTTTTGGCGCGCGTTGTCGCGCTCCCACGCTACCGACCCAAGGCCACACCCCATCGATTGGGAATGCCGACGCTTGCGGTCTATTTGCGCCTAGTCCTTGACGTCAATCCCCATGCTGCGCGCGGTGCCTTCGATCATTTTCATCGCGCCTTCGACGTCCACCGCATTCAGGTCTCTCATTTTCTGCTCTGCGATCTCGCGCACCTGCTTGCGGGTCACCGTGCCCACCTTGTTGCGGTTCGGCACACCGGACGCCTTTTCGACGCCGGCCGCCTTCATCAAGAGCACCGGCGCGGGCGGCGTCTTTAATATGAACGTGAACGAGCGGTCCTGGAAGATGGTGATTTCGACCGGGACGATCATGCCAGCCATGCTCGCCGTGCGCGAGTTGTAATCCTTGCAGAACTGCATGATGTTGATGCCGTGCGGGCCAAGCGCCGTACCGACGGGCGGCGCAGGCGTCGCCTTGCCCGCAGGCACCTGGAGCTTGACGATTGCTTTAACTTTCTTGCCCATAGAATCAGTAACCAGTAACCAGTAATCACTCGTCAGAAAGGTCAGAACACGGTCTGACGCGTGACTATTGAGGACTATTTTTTCTCGACCTGGAGTAAATCTAGCTCAACGGGAGTCTCGCGACCAAAGAACGAGACGAGCACGCGAACCTTGCCTTTGGTCATATCCACGTTATCCACCGTGCCGTGGAAATCAGCGAAGGGACCATCAATGATGTGGACGGTCTGCCCCGTGCGAAAGGTGACATGGACCTTGGGCTCGGCGGCCTCCATGCGTTTTAATATCTTGGTCACTTCTTCTTCGCGCAGAGGGACCGGCTTGTCGCCCGAGCTCACAAACCCGGTCACGCCCGGGGTATTGCGCACGACGTACCAGGCCTCGTCCGAGGTCGGCTCGCCCTGCTCCAACTCCATCATCTCGACCAGGATATAACCGGGAAAGACACGCCGCTCGATATTCCGCCGCTGCCCTTCCTTGATCTCGACCTCTTTTTCGATCGGCACGACGACGCGATAGATGCGATCATGCATGCCCATCGAAACGATGCGCTGCTCCAGGCCCTTTTTAACCTTGTTCTCGTACCCGGAATAGCAATGCACGACATACCAGGCATGCTTGTAGACTGGCGCGCCGGCCGGTTGCGCGGCGAGCAGAGCCTCGCTCGTCTGTTCCGCGGGCGCGGGCTCTTGCGCCTGCTCTTGCTCGACCACCGCCGCGCCGGGCTCAGGCAACTTGACATCCCCCCACGGAATCTCCATCTCTTCGGATTCCTGATCCTCCGCTTCGCGGGATTCCTTGTCCTCAGATTCCGCGCCGGCCTGCGGGAGATCCGTCTCCATATCACCGGTCACGATATCGGGAAGGGGCTGGGAGTTCTCGACCTGAGCGTGTAGCGCTTGAGACTCGGATTGTTCCTGTTCCTCGTCCTGCGGCTGCCCTGTCAGCGTATCTTGATCCAAACTAGCCTTTCCTATGGAAACAGTGAGATAATCAAACGAACCAGATTCGACAGCATGAGATCGATCACGCCCAAAAACGCGCTCATCGCGATCACCGTCAAAACGACGATGATCGTGAGATTGGTCGCCTGGTCACGTGTCGGCCAGACCACCTTGCGCAGCTCGGCGAGCGTCTCGCGCCAAAAACGCGCGAGTCTGTTCTCGCGCGCTACCTCTTGTCTTGCTCTTGCCACGTCCTTACCTTTCTCAGGCATAGTTTACTTGGTCTCGCGATGCACCGTATGCTTGCGGCAGAACCGGCAGTATTTCTTGAGCTCAAGGCGCGCCGTCGTATTCTTCTTGTTCTTTTCCGTGGTGTAATCACGCCGTTTGCATTCGCCACACGCCAGCGTCACTGTCAATCGATTTTCTTTCTTGGCCATATTCGCTGTTTGCTATTAGCGGCTCGCTGCTAGGAACGATCTTGCATGCGTTAGCCGCTAGCTTGCTCCGCTAACGGCTAACGGCTAACAGTTATCCGCTTTCTCCTATTCCACGACCTTCGTAATGACCCCGGAGGCCACCGTGCGGCCCCCTTCCCGAATCGCAAAGTGGCTCCC
>JBAVQS010000019.1:0-3087 GCA_049694275.1 Anaerolineae bacterium
GACCTGCGCAGGTCAGGCCGCGACGTCGTCCTGATTGTCCTGCGGGTATAGCGGTCTTTTTCCTGTGGTAGAGGAGCAATTATGATAACCCCCAATCGATTATCTCTTTTCGAGCACGGTTTCTCCCCTCGCTCGGGGCGGGTGGCGCGCACGCTGTCCTTTGCGGCAGTGGCGGCCCTGCTTGTTCTGTTCGCCTTCGGACTGGCGCCCAGCCAGACGACATATGCGCAAGGTCCCCTGTGCGAGCGTGGGATCAACGACTGCGGCCTCAAGTTGCCGTTAGTACAAACTCAACAAGGCCCGCACATCCCGACGGCCGGGCCTTTCACCGTCAACACGACCAACGATACACATGATCTCTCCAATGACGGCCTCTGTAAAGACGCGAGTAATAATTGCAGCCTCCGCGCCGCGGTGGAGCAAGCGAATGCCTCTGGCGGCACGACGACGATCAATCTACCGGCCGGCACCTACAATCTCACCATCGCAGCCCTCTCTATAGGAACGGCAGACAATACCAATATATACATTCATGGAACGGGCACCTCGTCCAATACCACCATTCACCAGACTCTCTCCCCGCGCCTGGTCTTTAATGTCGACCCAAGTGGCGCAGGGACGAACGTCGTATTCAAAATGGACAATGTGACGGTCACCGGCGGGAATGAGAATGAGCTCGACCCGGACGGGTTTGGCGGGAACGGGGGTGCGGTCATCGCGGGCAGCGTCTCAACCGGAAACACTGTCACTTTTGACCAGGTGGTGTTTTCCGGCAACTATTGCAGTCCCAGTGCGAATGCCGGCTGCAGTGGCGGCGCCATCAATATGACCGGCGGTGGGGACCTTACTATTACCAACAGCACGTTCTCCGGCAACGATGCCTCCAAATTCAGTGGATCTGGGGGTGGCGGAGCGGTCTATTTCGATGCCGGTTTTAACGCGGGGAATCTCTCGGTCACCAATTCCACTTTTACGAACAATACTGCCCATAGCACCGCTACGGCGGGTGGCCAGGGCGGCGCCTTTTATATCGGCGGCGGCAACGGTAACATCTATACGATCAGCACCAATACCTTTACGGGCAACGCCGCGAATGGGACTGCGGGGACGGGCTCCGCCGGTGGCGCGATTATTATTTTCACGGGTAACCTGACCGCCAACTTTAATCGCATCGTAGGGAATAGCGCGGGGACGGGGAGCGGTCTCTATATGTCAACCGGCACCTCACCCGCCCGTTCGGTGGATGCCAGGAACAACTGGTGGGGCTGCAACGGCGGCCCGGCCACCGGAACAGGCTGCGATACAGTCTCCCCGACGACCAACAGCAGTCCGCCTCCAGCTAATGGTCAAATCACGTTCGACCCGTGGATCGTATTAAAGACAACGGCCAGCCCGAACCCCATTAACTATGGTGATTCTACGACGCTGACCGCCAGCTTCCTCCAGAACTCGAGCGGTGGTTCGCTGACGGCGGGCCAGATCGCCGTGCTCATCGGCCTGCCTGTCACCTGGACCAACGCGGCACATGGCACGCTCTCTAACCAACAGACGACGATCCAGTCCGGTGGCACGGCGACGGCTACGTTCACCGCCGGGAGCGCGAGCGCCGACTGCGGCGCGGTGGGCAAAGCCGAAGCCAAGGTGGACAATGTTCAAAACGGCGACACCACTGCCACCGTCACCATCACCATCAATTGTCCCGACCTGACGGCGACCAAGACCAACAACGTCAGCGGCCAAACGCAACTCGTCAACACCGGCAGTCCGGCCGCAACTTGGACGTGGACGATCACCGGTAGTAACAGCGGTCCGGGCCAAGCACGATACAGCAATGGGCAGACGATTCTCACTGACAACCTGCCCAACAGCAACATCAGCTATGGCACGGTCACGGAAAATAACGTGAGCGGCGTCACCGGCACGATTAACTGTAGTATTGATGGCTCCGATAACCTTACCTGTACCGCCAACGGCGCGGTCAATATTAACTCGAGCGGTTCCTTCACTGCCAGTTTTGTCGCCACGCCGAGCGCGGTCGCGACCTATGCCAACCCGCGCGCGGCCGGTAGTTGTGCAATTGATCCCAACAATAACATTCCCGAGACCAACGATAGCAACAACACGTGCAGTGACAGCGTGAGCATCACCGCGCCCGACCTGACGGTGGTCAAGGATGACAACGTCAGCGGCGCGACCACCCTCGGCAACAACTGGATATGGAGGCTGCACGTCGCCAACAGCTCGGGCAGCGCAACCGCGACGTTTCTCAGTGGAGACACGATCCTGACTGACAACCTGGACAACAGCGGTAATCTGGCCTATGGCACGCCGAGCGTTGGGAACTTTACGAATATCACCAACAGCGGCAATATCAGTTGCAGCATTACGAGCAATACGCTGACCTGTAGCGCGACCGGCACAGTGGTCATCGGCGCCGGCGGCATCTTCGAGGTCACCTTTACGGCTACGCCGAGCGCAATCGGCGGCTATACCAACCCGCGCTCCGGCGGCGCGTGCGCGGTGGACCCGAATAATGTGGTCCCGGAGACCAACGATGCGAACAACAACTGCAACTCGGACTCGGTAACGGTTACCGCGCCCGACCTGACCATCAGCAAGTCGAACAATGTAGGCGGTGTGGTGGTGCAGGGACAGGGTTGGAATTGGACCCTGACCACCTCCAACATTGGAAATTCGGGGGGTGTCTTTACACCAGGCATGACCCTCCTGCAGGATGACCTGGACAACAGCGGTGGGGTAACTTATGGCACGCCGACGGTGGCGAATGTCACGAACGTGACCAACAGTGGGAGCATCCAGTGCGCCATCAACGGCAGCCAGACGCTGACCTGTACCGCGAATGGCGCGCCCGTGATCGTGGGCGCGACGACGGGTAAGTTCGACGTGGTGATTCCCGTCACCTCCATTGCAGGCGGGACGTACACCAACCCGCGCGCGGGCGGCATCTGCCGCGTTGACCCGAACAATAGCAGCACCGAGAGCGACGAGACCAACAACAACTGCACGCCCAACTCGGTGACCGCGAATACGCCCACGCCGACCAATACGCCAACCCCGACCAATACG
>JBAVQS010000020.1:0-1865 GCA_049694275.1 Anaerolineae bacterium
GTTTGGAAGGTAATCGCCTCGACGCTGATCACAAAGTGTAGAATGAACATGTGCAGCAGCGCAAGGATGATGAGCAGCGCGCCCGAGATGCGCATAAAGAGCCAGATGTTGATCTCAAACCGGTCCATCGGGCGGCGCTGTGTGCCGGTGAGGATGCGCTTGTATGCATCTTCATAATTGCCGGTGCTCTGGTCGGTGTCGAGCGCCGTTTCCGCCGCCGCCGGGGCAAAGCTCGCAGCCAGCACAATGACCATCGGTAATGCAAGAATCGCCAGTGTCACGCCGAGGGAGAGCCCCAGATTCTGCCCGAACTGATCGGCCGGTAGAGTCCACATCATCATATAGCTGGCGGGTGCAAAAAGGGCGATGGCGAGGACAACTTGGCCCCAAAAGAGTGTGCGTGCGACCTTGAGGCTGGCAAAGCGGGGGTTGAAATCGGCCAGGATGATCCGTAAGCCATTGATGGCATGATAGATCAATCCAAAGGCGAGGAGGATTTCGCCGATGCGCGAGGCAAAGCCTTTATAGAGAAAGAGTAGGTCATTGAAAAGGCTCGGTCCGAACGCGGCGACAAAAATATCTAGAATGTGGATGATCAGGAAAAGCAAAACTCCCAGCCCAGCCACACGGTGAATGGCCCATGCCCACTGGCCTTCACCACCTCTATAGCGCAGCACGGTTTTGCCCGTACGGATGGCATCAATCATGTGTTAACTCCTCTGTTAACGGAGATAGGGACCGCCCGGATATTGTGAAAAATTATACTCATTCTGGCAGTACGAGTCAATAAACACAAATGACGCGAAATGCGGGGGATGAATATCACGGCGACTCCGAAGGCAATACAAGATACCGCTCGCTCCCTTGAACCTGCGCCGGCCACGCCGGAACGTTGTAATATGCCGATTCGTCCTTGCCCTAGGCGCCCATTGGGAGCGGCTCGAGCGCGATAATGTGCTCGCGGTTGATCAGGACGAAACTCTCCTTGCCTGCCTCTTTGCCGGTCGGCGTATGCCAGATTGTGGCATCGGTAACCGGCAGGAAATCGCTATGCAGGGTGTTGAAAGCCTCTGGCCACGCGGCCGAGCGCCCAAAGTGGAGATAGCCATCCAGATGCAGGGTAGGGAGATAGATCATGACGCGAAATGGGTTCTTGGGAACCTTGTTCATTGGATGCGCCGGCGGCGGCGGCGGCGAGTCAGGCGTCGGACCGACCAGAATGGTGTGACTCTTGCGGATATATGCCGAGGCCATTTCAGGCTGTGCGACCAGAGTCCCATTTTCCCAGCGCGCCGGAATCGCATGGGAGAGGAGCAGGTTATCAATATTCTTGTCGTTAATATGATCAGACAGGCGCCGGTACGATGGGGCGGGGGGAATATATCCTGTCCAGCGCATTTCGGTTGTATAGACAAACAGGCGGTGAATGGTGGGTGGGGCTTGATCCATAGCGGCCTCCGGAAAGTAGGTTGGGCTTGCGACAGGGTCGATTATACTCCCGGGATGTGGGATTCAAAAATTAGAGATTTGGGAATATTGGATGCTTGAGCGGGCGGCTATCGTGTGGTATGCTGACCAAGGGGCGGAAACTTTAGAAAACAACCATATTTCGATCATGGGCATGACGTGTATGCACATCCGACGGAGCCTTACTTTTTCGCGCCTGTACACCTGGGTGGGGTTGATATCTTTGGGGCTTGTCGTTTTTGCGATCAATGCCCTCTATGTTTATGCGGCGATTCCGCTGTCTGATTTTGTCTCGTTTTGGTCGGCTGGACGTTGGGTGCTCCAGGGGCGCGATCCGTATACCCTCTACTGGCTGTACCCGCTCTGGCTGACGTTTCCGTTAATTCCTCTTGGCGCGC
>JBAVQS010000021.1:0-18125 GCA_049694275.1 Anaerolineae bacterium
GCAGGCCGTCAGCGCGATCGGGACTATTACATTGTCGACGACCGGGCAGAGGCTATTCGTTTTGCCATCCAGCAGCTCGCCCGGCCCGGCGACCTGGTGATTATGACCGGCAAAGGCCACGAGCGCTCCATGTGCTTTGGCAAAACAGAATATCCCTGGAGCGATCAGGAAGCAGCGATTGCCGCGCTCGAAAAACACTAACCCCCCGGACTTCCCATGCCGCCCAATGTCCTCTCACACTATCAGGTTGCGCCGCTCTTGCAAGCGCGACAACAAGGCCGGGCTGCCGCGACGAGCTCGCTCGATCTGGGCCTGAGCCAGGTCGAGGTCACTCTGACCGCCGACTCTGTCCTATTCCCGGGCGAGATTCGATTAACCTGGGGACAACTCGAACAGGTCGCCCGCGCCGAGAACAACTGCTTTCTCGTCGGCGAGAGCTCGCTCGACAAGATTCAGCGCTTTTCGGAAGAGACCAATCGCCTGTACACTCTATTTCCGACCGGCGGCGCGCCCACGATGCTCATCTCGGGCATCCCCATGCACCGCATCAAGGACACCGACCCTCACCGGGATACCCTCGCCAAGGTCAAGACGATTGCACCGCTGACCGGACGTGTGCTCGATACGGCCACAGGGCTGGGTTATACGGCGGTGGCCGCCGCCGCGACCGCCGACGCGGTGATTACCGTCGAGCTCGATCCGACGGCCAGCGAGATTGCCCGCCTCAATCCCTGGTCACAGGCGCTTTTCGACCACCCCAAAATCGAGCGGCGCATCGGCGATAGTTATGACGAGATCGAGACCTTTGCCGACGGGACCTTTTCCCGCATCATCCACGACCCGCCCATGTTCAACCTCGCCGGCGACCTCTATTCGCTCGATTTTTATCGCCAGGCATGGCGCGTCCTCAAACGCGGGGGGCGCATGTTCCACTATATTGGCGATCTGGAGAGTAAATCAGGGCGCAACGTGGTGCGCGGCGTGCTGAATCGGCTCCAACAGGCGGGCTTTACGCGCGTGGTGCGCCATCCCGAGGCGTTCGGCGTCGTCGCCTACAAATAAAAAATCCCCCTGCGCAGGGGGATTCCACAAGCAAGACTTGCCCGATCAAGCGACGGAGGCATTGACCATGTCGCGCAGCACGGCCGCCGCCGTCGGATATGGATCGCGCTCCTCAATCAGGCTCAGGATCGTGCCATTGATGTCGGTGTGATACACGATGCCCATCATCTCGGCTCCGATGCGGGCCAGGGCATGCTGTTGCGGCAAGCGAGTCGGCTTGACGCTCAAGCGGTAATCCCCCTCCCCGCCGTATATCCGCTCGGCCCGGGCCAGCAGCTTGATGACTTCGCCATGCTCCCGCGCATCCTGGAGCTGCTCCGGGGTCACCCCGCGAATTCCTTCGACCTCGACATCTTGCAGCCGGGTCGGCTGCCGCAGCACCGCATTGGCAATAATGACCAGCTTATTCGCCGCATCCCAGCCGTCCACGTCCAATGACGGATCGGCCTCGGCGTGCCCGACCTCCTGGGCGTGCTTGAGCGCAGCCTCGTACGACCCGCCCTCCAGCATCGTCGTCAGGATATAGTTCGTGGTGGCGTTCACTACCCCTTCAAATCCCGTAAACTCGCAGGCGCCCAGGTCGCGCCGGCCAATATTCAACGTCGGCAGGCCCCCGGTCACTGTCGCGCTGTACAACAGCCGGCTCCCCTGCTGCTCGGCCAGCGCGGTCAACTCTTGAAAAGCCAGCACCATCGGCCCCTTGTTGGCCGTGACGACGTTCATCTTGCGCCCGAGCGCCGTACGGATCAGGCTCAACCCCGGTTCGCCGGTCTGGAGATTGGTTGGCGACAATTCGACCAGCAGGTCGGCGTCGATCGTCTGCAGCAGCTCGTGCGCCGAAACCGCCGGCGCGCCGGACATCCCGGCTTGAATCTCGGCAATCTTTTTCCCTTGCGCCTTTTGGCCGATCAGCTCGTGCAATTCGGCGCTCTGCCCCAGCATCCTGGCGCCGCTGCTATCCGCGACGGCGACGACGACCAATTCCAGGCCAAACCGTTCGCGCAGTAAAACCTTCTTACGCTCGACAAGCTCGAGCAAACGCCGCCCCACATTTCCCACGCCGACGATAACCGTCTTGACCTGCATCATCCTCTAACCCCCAAATAAGCGCTGCCACAGGCTCTTGCCCGCTTCCGCGCGCAGGGCCGCATCCATACGGTTAATGCGCTGTTCGAGATAGAGGCGGTAATCGCTATCGCGCCGCTTGAGGTCCGACAATTCCTGCTCCATCTTGAGCATGCGCTCGCGCAGCTTGGCGTTCTCTTCCTTGAGATTGAAATTATCCTGGATGATGACGCCGAGCAGGTTGCGATTCACCTGCAGGCTATTCTGAATCGTCTGCTGATTCTCGATCATGGCACGCAGAGTATCGGTCAGAACATTAAACCCCTGCTGCGCCGAAGCGACCGCCAGTGCGCCGTGCGTCCCCTCGTCCGGCGCCTCCCCATACCCTGCGTTGCGGAGCTCTGCCGCCGTCTCTTCCAGCGTCATCCCTGCGGCCATGCACTCTTTGATCTGTTTGAGAACGACGGCGTCATCTTCCGTAAAACGGCGCGAGCCATCCGGTGAGGCGCTGGCAGCAGAGAGAAACGGCGCAAACTCTTTGGACCAATTCTTGAGCGTTTGCGGCGCAATCCCAAGCTCGCTCACCACTTCGGCGGCCGATTTATAGTTCATTTCTGGCATTTAAATCTCCACACAGGGCAAAGGGTACAGGCCGGCGGGGCGTAACCCCTTTTGGCGATTACTTGTCGTCATCCACGACCTGGTACGTCGCATCCACATATTCATCGCTCTTGGCGCTCGGCGCGACGCCCAGCGCGCGCTGGTGCTCCAGCACCACATCCGGCGGGCACATCCCGATAAACCACCGGAGCCCGAGAAAGATCACGCCGATATCATCCAATTGCCCGATCACCGGGAACATATCCGGGATCAGGTCGATCGGCGAGATCACATACACCGCCGTACCGAGAAGAATCATCTTGGTCACGAGCGGCACCCGGGGATCAAGCATCAATCGCCAGACCAATTGCACCCAACGGGCCGCCCGGACCAAAACCCCGACATCGGGCGTATGATCTTTTTGCTGGTTCATACTTACCTCCAACGCGACAGCCCGGACATTCTACCACGCCGACTGTAAATTCGCAAAGCACACGCTTTTTTCATCTCTCATCCCGCGCCGCGGGGTGCTGCCCGCTTGCTCCACCTGTTGGCCTACCGGCCGGGGCATTCGGCCACGTCCGGCGTTCCGGCGGCAATCTGCGGCGCATCAAAAAGATGATTCAGCCGGTTGTTGATCTCTTGATAATTGGGCATGAACAACCAGGCCCCCGCCGGATCGACAAATGGATAGACCGCGGGGTATTCGAGCACCTGGGCATGGATTCGTTCAGGGTGATTGGCAAGGTCCAATTGATAGGCCGTCGGCGCGAGCCCGGCCATGTCAAACAGCGACAGGTCGGTCTGGACCGAACTGTGTAACTGATCCCACAAGGGCTGGAGCTTGTCCAGCGCATTCAGTTGCAGCCCCTTTTTCGCAATGGCCCAGAGGACCCGCTGCTGGCGATAATTGCGCGAGATATCGCTCGTCGTATAGCGCGATTGGACATACCGCTTGGCGGTGAGATAGTCCATGTGAACGTTACCCGCCGGAATGACAAAGTGTTGCTCGTCAATCGTATCCTCAAGCGGGCATGGAACGTTGATATCGATTCCGCCGAGCGTATCGATGATCTTCTGAAAACCGCTAAAATCGATCGCCGCCCAGTGATCGATTCGGATGTCGAATTCGTCGTGCAGCATCTGCTTGACCAGCGCGGCGCCGCCGGCCGGCCCCTGCTTGATCAAACCATACTGGTACACATAATTGATTCGGAAGGCGTCGTGGTGCGGAATCGCAACGACCAGGTCGCGCGGCAGGCTCAAGAGCGCGGCGCGATGGTTCGCCTGGTCCAGAAAGAGCACCATCATCACGTCCGTGGAAGGAACCCATGTAGGGTCCCCAATCCGCAGATCAGTCCCCATGAGCAAAAAGTTCGTCGTGAGATCAATCGCGCGCGGCGTCGGCGTAGGGCCGGAGGTCGGCGTCCAGGTGGCGATCGCCCGTGTCGCAATGGCGTCCAGCGTCTTGATCGCGGGAACGGCGGTCTGTGTCAGGTTGGCGTCGCTCAGCACGAGGGGAAAGGTAGGATACGGCGTCCAGGTTTGGGTCGCCGTGGGAGTTGACGTGCGCGTCGCGGTGGACGTGCTGGTGCTGGTCTGTTCCGGGCTGGGGGTTAACGTTTCGGTCTCAGTCGGCAGCTCTACCCCGACAGGCTCTGCCGGCGCCGTCTCCGACGCCGATGGCACGCGGGTAGCCGTAGCCGTCAGCGCAACGCCGGCAACCATTGACGGGGATGCGGGGGCCTGTTCGTCGGGCGCAAAAGGGCGCAGCGTCCCGACGTAAACTCCGCCGGCAATGCAGAGCAACAGGATAACGACGAGCGGTATAATGAATCGCTTCATGATAAGATGAAAAGTATGGAAAGGTGGGCGGGAGCGGGCCCACCGATTCATTTCAGCATGAGGTCTCTCAAATCCTGAGGAATGGGGACCACACGCCCGGACCGGTCCACGTTCAGGTGCTTTGTGAAACCGGTGCAGAGCAGTTGCCCATCGCGTGACACTTCATACTGGATGGTCAACTGGCGACTCTTGATCTCTTTCACCCAGGCGCGAACCGTCACCAGTTCGCCGTAATGGGCGGGCGCGATATAGCGCAGGCCGGCCTCAGTCACAGGCCAGAACAGGCCGCGGGCCTCGACATCGCGTCCAAAATCCAGGCCGCGCTGCCAAAAAAACTCACCGCGCGCCACTTCAAACCAGATGAGGTAATTGGCGTTATAGACAATTCCCCCCTGGTCCGTTTCGGCGTAACGCACACGAATCTGTGTTTCGATGACAGTGCTCACGTGAGAGATAGCAGACACAAGGCGACAAGCTCTGTCCGATCTTGTCGCCTCAACTGCCCTAATGAATTTCTATAGTCGCAACCGCAAACGACGCCTCGTCCGTGGGATGGCGCAATCGCAAAACGTGCATCCCGCCGGGTACGAGCCCGGGGGGCAAGGCGAGACGGTAATCGGCCCATCCTTGCTTCAGCGTCACCTCGCCCAGGCGCCGGCCGTCGACTTCCCATTGTAGCACAACCCCGCTCTTTTCACTGTACCCGCGGAACATCACCGCGGCGGCGTCACAAGCGGCAGGGGCGGCGGACTCTTCGCACCCCAGGCGGAAATAAACCTCGCTCGCGGCCTCGCGCATATAGCGCCCCTGTTCCCCCTCCACATCAGCCCGCGGCTCGGTCTGCCACCCCCGTCCGAGATACATCAACGCGGTATCCGAGGTGAGATCAATCTCTTGCGGCCCGGGGCTCTGCGCGCGCCGGTCCAGCACATAAGCGCGCACATCCCCTTCCTGGCTCAACGGTCGCGCGCCGAGCGTCTCACGCAGATAGCGGTCGATTGGCGCCACGCTTTCCTGATCTAACCAATCGGTGTGCAGGACGACATAGCGCAGTTGAAAGAAATCCGTGACCGCCGCGGCCGCGGCGCGGTCCTCCGCAAGCTGTTCGGGGGTCAGCGGCCCCTCTTCCGCCCCCTCCAGGACACGCAGGCTGCGGGTGACGATCGGGGTTTGCCGCTGCGCGAAATAGTCCGCAATATCCGGCGCAATCCGGTTGGTATAGGCCCGGAGCAGCCGCTTGCCGTCCAGCACCTGATACACCTCGGTCGCCGCCGTCGGCCGCCAGTTAAACGTCGGAATCTCCAAAACGGTAAAATCACCTGGGTCGCGCGCAATCTGCGCATAGACGCCCGGCACGCTCCAGGCCAGCATCGGATAGGGGAGAACGGCCGCTTCGGCCAGGATGACCGCGATGAGGACCCCACTCGTCCAAACCGGATGAAATCGCGCGGCGAGGACCTGGACACCGGCCCCGGCCAGCACCGCCAGCCCGAGAAACACCATGATTCCATAGCGCATGGGAATGCGAATGTGATTGGCGATGGGAATCTCGTGCAGCGCCGCATACGGGAGCGGGATGCCCTGCGCGCTCCCGCCAACATGGAGCACCGGCCCCATAGCCAGGAGCGCAAAAAACAGAGTCGCGACGATCCAGAACGCGAGCGCACGCGGCCGCCGCCAGGCGCCGATGACGGCCAGCGCCAGCGCCGTCAGCCCGAGGAACGACTGCCGGTCGGGCGAGAGCTGAGATTCCCCTTCGACATTGACGGCCGCGTTGATCCCTGCCACCCGCGGCGACGGCAGTGCCTGGTAAAGCGAGCTGCGCGCATTCGGCAAAATAAAAGAGAGGAGATCATAGGACCGCGCCGCCGAGTACTGAAGCGGGTAGACGCGAATATAGTTTCCCCCCTCGGTCGCGAGGTCCTGCACCACCATCACACCCATCGGCGCGGCAATCGCCAACCCCACCACCGCGACCACCGCCGCCGCCCTGAAAGGAACAGCAAATGGAATTTGCCGCCTGAACCCCAACGCCCTGACGCTCCCCACAACCACCGCCAGCACCCACAGCACGCTAAACAACGCCAGGAAAGCCGCAATCTGAAAATCGATATAGGCGTTCAACCCCAGCATGATTCCCGCCAGCGCCGCATCGCGCACCCTGCCCCGCCGAGTCGCCCTCAGCAAAAAGAGAACATAGAACGGAATCAGTTCGGTATGATACAGGTTCGTAAACGCCAGCCCATACCCCAGCCGCAATGCGCAAAAGGCGAACACCACCCCCGCGATACAAGCGGCAAGCTCCGACCGCAGGGAGTCCCTCTGGGGTAACCGTAGCGAGTCGTTCTGAATTCCGAATTCTGAATTCCGAATTCCAAGAACCTCCCGCGCCAGCAGGTACGTCCCATACGCGGAGAGAACCGTTGCGGCCAGATAGGTCAGGTTGAACGCGGGAATCAGCCCAAAGGCATACTGGAGCGGGAGCGAGGCAAAGCTTGGCAGAGCGCTGGCCCAGAGCAACTGGGTCGCGCCGCCGAGGGGATAAAACACATAGTCGTTATGAAAGGGATTGACGCCGAGTTCAATGCTGGACCGCGCCCAGCCCATCGCCCACACATAACTCCAGACATCCCCCTGCACGCCGGCGATGCCGTCGGCCATGTGCAGGACGAGGGGATAGCTCAGCCCGAGCGCCAGCAGCGTATAGAACGTCAGGACCAGCAGATGCCTGCCGCGGACGCGACTAAAGGGCCGCCGGTCAGCCCAACCGGGCAATCGCATCGGCCACCTCATAAATGCTCTGGATATGTTCATCCGATTCGCCCGCCGCGCCGAGGAGAATCGTTCGGATGCCGAGGGCACGCGCCGTGGGCAGATTGCGCGCCATATCCTCGACCAGCACACACTCGTCCCCCCGCGCGCCGAGCTGCTTTAGCACATACTCGTACACCTCGGTCGCCGGTTTGCAAACGTAACCAAAAGAGACAATGTCAAAGATCTGCGCAAACAGGTCCGCCAGGCCCAGGACTTTGAGCACGCGCCGCGCGTGGGGCGCATCGGCGTTCGTCACGATGGCCTTGCGCAGCGGGATGCCCTCCAGCACGGCGCGCAGTTTGGGGTCCGGGGTCACAAAATCGCGGACGGAGACATCATGCACAAACCGCAGATACTCTTCCGGGTCAATGTGCCGTTCGATATACAGGCCGCGCAGCGTGGTCCCATATTCGCGCCAGTACTGCTTTTGCAGGGCATACGCCTCTTCGGCAGGCAGCCCATAGCGCTGCATGATATACAGCCGCATCCGTTCGCCAATGGTCTGCATCAGCCCGTTGGTCGTCGGATATAGAGTCTCGTCCAGGTCAAAAAGAGCGTAACGGAGCATATCTATTCCAGGGTCGTAGCTTTAATTTCCGTCTCGGCCCGCTTGGCCCCCTGCCCGCCAGAGCGCGTCGCCGCCACAATGCCGGCCAGCACCAGCGCCCCGCCCAACAGTTTGAGCCACGACGGGGTCTCGCCAAACAGCGGAATGGCAATCAGCGTTGCGCCGACCGGTTCGGCCAGGAGAATCACCGACACGAGCGCGGCCGACAAGAATGCCAGGGCATAGTTAAAGGCGGTGTGCCCGATCAACTGCGGCACGACGGCAATCAGAATCAGAATCACATAGCCGGTCGTCGAGTAACCGGTAAAGGAGGCGCCGGAGGCAATGGCCATGATGAGCAGGAGGAGCGCCGCAAAGCCGTACACGAGTGCGGTATAGGTAAGCAGCGAAAGGGTGCGCCGCAGCCGCCGGCCAAGCAAGACGTACACCGAAGCCGCCGCCGCGCCGGCCAGCGCCAGCAGGTCCCCGCTCAACGACGCCTGGCTCGCGCCCAAATCAGATGCCCCGATGATAACCCCGCCCACCCCCGCAATCAAAATCCCCTGCCAGGTCGAGCGCGAAATCGCCTCGTGCAGGACGAGCATCGAGGCCAGCGCGACAAAGAGCGGGTTGGTCGCCACAAAGACGACCGAGCTCATGACCGACGTGTAATCGAACGAGCTGATCCAAAAGACAAAGTGGAGCGCGAGGAACGCGCCGGAAATGAGACCGAGCGCCAGCTCGCCCCGCGTGAGCCGCCGGAACTCTGCCCTGGCCTGGGTCAGAGCCAGCGGGACCAGTACCAGCGAAGCAAGGCCCAGACGCGAGGCGGCAATCACCAGCGGAGGAATCTGCTCATTCCGCGCCAGCTTGATGAGGATGGACGCCGCCGAAACCGCCACCACCCCGGCGGCCAGGACCAGGGGCAGCCGGAAACGCTGGACATTCATGACCGGTTTTCCTCGAGGATTTCGGTCAAGCGCCCCGCGTCGATATTCCCGCCGCTGATGACGAGCGCCACCCGTTTGCCGGTTAGCTCCGCTGGCAGATTCTCAAGCGCCGCAAGCCCCACCGCCCCCGAGCCTTCGACCACCATCTGCTCTTCGCGCACCAGCGCCGCGACCGCGCGCCGCACCGCGGCTTCAGGCACAACCAGCACATCGTCGATATGCCCCGGCGCAACCTGAAATACAATCTGCCCGATGCCCCCGGCCAGCCCATCGCAAATCGTCGGCCCGGCGGGATACTCTTCCAGGGCGCGCCCCTGCCTGAGTGAATCGCGCAGCGCGGGCGACGCTTCGGGCTGGACACCGTAGACTCGCACATGCGGGGCAAGCGCCTTGACCGCCAGCGCCGTCCCCGCAATCAGCCCGCCGCCGCCGACTGGCACAAAGACTACATCCACCTCGGGCCAATCCTCCACCACCTCAAACCCGACGGTCCCCGCCCCCGCCACCGTCCGGGCGTCATCATACGCATGGATAAAGGTTGCGCCGCGCGCCCGTTCATATTCCTCGGCGGCATGATGGGCGTCGTCATATGTTTCGCCCACCTCCTCGACGGCGACCGGAAACCGGCGCAGTTTATCCACCTTGGCCCGCGGCGCCGTGCGTGGCACAAAGACCGTGACGCCCGTGATCCCGAGCCGCTGCGCCGCATAGCCGACGGCGAGCGCATGGTTCCCCGCCGAAGCGGTCACCAGCCCCCGCGCCCGGTCCGCACCGCTCAGTTGCGACAGGAGGTTGACCGCCCCGCGCACCTTGAACGAGCCGGTCGGCTGCCAGTTCTCGAGCTTGAGCATCACCTCGCATCCATACCGGGCGCTCAAGCCGGCCGCCGGGCGGAGCGGCGTGTGCATCACGTGGGATCGAACGGCGGCCCGCGCCTGCAACAGCTCACGGGCGGTCGGAGGTCGTTGTAAAAGCATGCGGGCATTGTATTCGAGTTGGCGCAAAAGGCAAAGGATGAATCAATTACCGCGTCGTCAAGGACACGAAACATTATTCTTCGTGCCCTTTGTGTCCTTCGTGGTGCAATTCCGCTCTGGTTTCGCTCAGCTCAACCGTCGACGATCAATGTCTCGCCGCCGCGCAGCGTCCACGCATACAGCGCCAGCACCGGCAAGAGCAGCAGCCCGGCGAGCGCCAGCGCCGCCGGCAGCGAAACCCCCGTTGCAAGCGCGCCCAGGAGCGGACCGCCGATAATCTGCCCGAGTGCATCCATCTGCGCCCAGACCGAAAACAGGGTCGCGCGCACCTGCGGCGCGAGGCTCTGGTTTAGCCACGCCGTGGACAGCGGGCTCGCAGCGCTGCGCGTCATGTTGATGGCGAGGAGCGCGATGACGGCGACGGTAAGGTTTGAGGTCAGCGCAAACGCGAGCATGGCGACGAGCAACCCCGTGGTCACAGTCAACAGGGCACGCGCCACCGCCGCATGACGATTGGTATCGACGCGCCGGCGGATGACCTCGGTCGCGCCCAGCGCCAGCACCGTGCCCATTGCGCTGATGAGGTTGAACCAAACCACTGGCTGGAACGGCCCCAGCGGGGGGAGCGTAATATTGTTCAACAGGTGCGGCGTCCACAACCGGTCAAACCCCTCGCTGAACGCCCCCTGAATCACGGCGATAGCCAAAATGGTGATCACGACCGGTTTACCACGCGCCAGCAGAATCCCCTGCTTGAACGTATGCCCCATCTGCTGCCACGAGTTTCGGTTCTCGCGCGGGGTGGGCGTGAACCCGTTCTCCGGCATGCGCAGCGCGAGGAACCCGGACAGGAGCACGAGCATCGCCCCGCCCAGCAGGATCGGCAGGTTGAGCATCCAACTGGCGAGCACGGCGCTGATGACCAACCCGGCCAGCGCGCCGAGATTGCCCAGTTGCGCAGCGCGCAGGTAGGCGCTCCCTGCATTCTGCTCACCCAGCTCATCCGCCACCCATGCCTCCAGCGCGCCATCCACCATCGTATATCCGATCCCCGAGATGACTTGCGCCAGCAGAATCGTAGAGAACAGCGGGAACACGCCGACCAGCCCCAATCCCAACCCGATCAACAGATAACCGAGAACAACCGACAACCGCCGGCTGTAAACATCCGCGATAATCCCGGTCGGAATCTGAAAGAGGAACGCCGTGACTTCGAGCGTCGTGCCCACCAGCACGAGCTGCAGCGGGTTGAGCTGCGCCGCCTGGGCCTGATAGACCAGGCTGACCGGAAAGACCAGCCGCGTGCAAAACGCCGCCGCAAACTGGCTGAACAGATAGATTCGATACGCGTTGGCTTGATTCATTCCACGTCAAACACCCAATGACCAAAGGCAAACTGTCACCCTGAGCATCGCGAAGGGTCTCGCTCACGCCAACTGTCACCCTGAGCATCGCGAAGGGTCTCGCTCACGCCAACGAGAGATGCCTCGGTCGCATAGAACGCTCCGGCAGTATGACAGACCGACTTTTGAAACACTCCGTGGGGGTACGTTTGCCTTATCGCCCTGACACTCACCCCATGCTATAATCAGGTTGTTTACCCCGATTTGTTGGTTGGCGGGGCAATCCATTATATCTGATTTACCGCAATCACATGATCCTCACCCTGACCCTGAATCCAGCCCTGGACGCGCTCGTGTTCGTCGAGCACCTCCAGTGGCACGCCAAAAATATCGTCCGGCAAAAGAACCTCTTTCCCTCCGGCAAGGGATTTAATGTCGCCAAGGGGCTCTCCGCGCTCGGCCTCCAGACCGCGGCCGTCGGGTTTGTCGGCCGCGCCGATATTTCGCTCTATGAGCAGACCCTGAGCGCGCGGGGAATTCGCCTGGCGCTCACGCCCATTGCAGCAACCCGCACCAACCTCAAGCTGATCGAGCAGGACACCGGCCTTGAAACCGAAATCAACGAGCCTGGCGCCGAGGTAAGCCCATTCGAGCTTGACGCCCTGAGCCAATCTCTACGCAGCCTGCTTCAAGAGAGCGAATGGCTCATCCTCTCCGGCAGCGTTGCCCCCGGCATCGCGCCCGGTATCTATCGGGACTTTATTCGCGAGGCCGCCGCCGCCGGCGTCAATACCCTCCTCGATACGAGCGGCGAGCCCCTCCGGGATGGCATCAGCGCCGCCCCCACGATCCTCCGCATCAACCGTGCCGAGCTCGACGCGGCAACCGGCATCGAAACGGATTCGTTCGAAGAGATGGCCGCGGCCGCGAGCAGCCTGCTCGCCCAGGGTATTGTGATGATGGTGGTCTCCCTGGGCCCGGAAGGCGCACTCCTGGTTCACAAGAGCGGCGGCTGGCTCGCCCAGCCGCCGCGCCTGACCGTCGTGAATGCGGTCGGCGCGGGCGATATCATGAGTGCAGGTATTGTGGAAGCATGGCAGCGCGGGCTCGAACCGCCCTCCCTGCTCCGGTGCGCCACCGCGCTCGCCTCCGCCAGCGTGCTCACCCTCGAATCCGGCGATGTGGACCGTCGCGTCGCCCGCGAATTGGAACCGCAGGTCGCCATCCGGTCTTTATAAAGTCTATGCGCAAACACTCGGTACTCACGCTCATGACAGCCCTGTTGCTTGTGACGTTGTGTACCGGCTGTCAATCGCAGGGGCCCACCCCCTTGCCGGGATCCGCCACATCCGCGCCGGTCCCCACGGCGACCGCCCCGGCGACCCTACCCGCCGCGAGCCTGACTCCATTGCCGCTCCCCTCCCCCACCCTCGCGCCCACGTTGATTCCCGCCACGCTCACCCCGTTGCCCTCGCCATCCCCACTCGCTCAGGCAACGGCGATGCCCGTCAATACCGCATCGCCCTCCCCCGCGCCCCGGGCATCCACCGTCGAGTTCATCGGGACCATCGGCGGCTATAGCGCCTATCCGATTGTGGTGAGCGGCAGCTATGCCTATGTCGCCATTGGCAGGCGGATCGTGATCCTCGACGTGACCGACTCGATGCAGCCCACGGTGGTCGGACAGAGCGCCATCCTCCCGCGGCTGATTACCAGCCTCACGCTTGCCAATGGCTATCTGTATGTGGCCGACTATGACGCGGGGCTCTATGTTGTCAACGTCGCCAATCCCAAACAACCGGCGCTTGTTGGCGCGCCGATCCCCGTCGAAAACGCCGCGCAGTTCGTCGCCGCCCAGGGCTATCTCTACCTGGCCGACGCCGGCTCGAACGGGGGCTTGCGCGTCTTTAGCCTGGCCGACCCGGCCCACCCCTCGCCGGTTGCTTTCGTTCCCCACTCATATGGATACAGCCACATCGCCGTTTCCGGCCAATCTATCTATGCGCTGAGCGATGGGCTGGATATTTTTGACGTGACCGATCCTGCACACCCGCGCGCGACGGGCGCTTACTCGCAGGTCTCCTCCGGCTACGATCTGGTTGCCGCGGGCCACTACGTCGAGATCGCCCAGGCCAATTTCACGCGAATCGGTCCCAAGGGGGGCCTGCTCATCCTGGATGTCTCCACTCCCGCCAACCCGGTCCAGGTCAGCGCGCTGGACCTCGGCGCGCCGGCGATTCGCGTGACAGTCGCCGGCAGCTACACCTATCTGGCGACCAATAACCGCCTGCGCATTGTCGATACCTCCGATCCCCGTCATCCGCGTGAGGTCGGCGCCTATGACGGACAAGGAATGCTCGCGGCAATCGGCGTTGCGGGCGACTCTGTTTATCTCGGCAGCGCCTCGGGGGAAACCCTGCGTATCGTAAACGTCACCCACCCCGAGCGTCCGGTTCCCGCTGGCGTCTATAACACACCCCGGGACACCGCGGACATCGCGGTCGCCGGGCATTTCGCCTATGTCGCCGATCATTCCCGCGGGCTGATGGTCATTGACCTCTCGAATCCAACCGCCCCCGTTACCCTCGGCGCGTCCACCCCCTTTAACGCCTCCGGGATTGCCCTTGCCGGCAGCTATGCCTATGTCGCGAGCGATGCGGGATTGCGCATCTTTAATATCGGCGACCCGGCGCATCCGGCCGAAATCGGAGCGGTCCCCCTTCTCGATGCAAGTGAGCAAATAGCGGCCGTGGGAAACCGGGCTTTTATTGCGGCGGATTATGCCGGGCTGGCGGTGATGGACATCACCCACCCCTCCGCGCCGGCCCTCCTCGGAATGCTGCACCAGCCAGGTTTGAGCGCCCGCGATATTGCCGTCGCAGGGGAATATGCCTATGTCGCCAGCGCCGACGGCCTGCGCGTGATTCGTATTTCCGACCCGGCCCACCCGGCCGATGTGGGGCTTGTATCCATCACAGGCAGCACATCGGGCGTGCGCGTCTCCGGCCGCTATGCGTATGTCGCCGCATCCGAGGGCGGCTTACGCATCCTGGACCTCGCCAACCCGCTCCAGCCCGTAGAGGTCGGCCACTATTCCACCGCCAACGCCCGGAGCCTGGCCGTCGCGGACAACCTGGTCTACGTGGCCGACGCAAACGACGGCGTGCATATCGTCAACGTCGCCGATCCATCCCGGCCCGTTGAGATCGCCGCTTCAAAAGGGATCGCCGCCTACCGCGTCGCCGTTCAGTCCGGCTATATCTACATCGCCACTGACGACAATGCGCTCGCAATCCTCCGCCTGACCAACTAGAGCAAATTCCAATTCCATTTACGGCCTCGTTGTAGGGGCTGCGCCTCGTGCCTGCCCCGTCCAGTGCGGGCAACCACGAGGGATTGCCCCTACGCACCCATCAACCGAACACCGCGCGCGAACGATTGACTGGACCATGCCGCCATGCTATACTATGCGGCATAGTAACAATGAACCCCGTACCATCGCAAGCAATTATTGCGCCTCGTTTTACTCGACGGTAAGCCCGTCCCAAGATCGGCAGCTAAAGGTGTATCAAGATGGCCAGCCCTGATTTATTCAAAAATGCCGAAGACCAGTTCTTTCGTCTGAAAGGACGCCTCGCGACAGGACACATTACCCGCGCACAGTACGAAGCCGCGCTGCAAAAGCTGATTGTCCGGGATGTGTACGGACGATTCTGGACACTCAGCGCGGATACGGGCAAGTGGCACGTCCACGATGGGCAAAACTGGATCGAGGCCACACCGCCGACCGCCAGCCCCGCCGTACCCACGACGCTGCCAGGGGTCGCTGCACCGTCGGTCGCGCCGGCGCCACGGCGAAGAACTCGCACCCCGCTCTTGATCATCCTGGCGCTTGTCGTCGTCGCATTGCTGGCCGCCGGAGTATTCGCACTGGGCATGAATCCTGGTAGTACGCCGGTTGCGCTCAATGCATCCGCCACATCCGCGCCGGTTGCGCTCAATGCGTCCGCCACATCCGCGCCACTCGCCACCGCGCCGGCCACGCCACATGCGACTGCGACTGGTACCTCGACGCCGGCACAGGTCTCGTCCCATGCGCCCGGCGTACAGGTAGCAGTCGTCTCGGTCGCGTCGCCACCCCCGATTGCGGCCAGGGATTTTGCTGCGCTCAGCGCCTCGCTTGCAGCGACAATCGCGGCTCTGAACCAGGCGGAATTGAAATTCATCCGCGATCTACGTGCGTCGGGAAACGGCAGCAGGCCTCCCGGCCTCGCACTCCCGCGCTTGCAAAAGGGTTCCACATTGACCAACCAGGACTTGAAAGACCTGGCCGGTAAAGCGATGGATGTCGCCATCCAGGCCGACCAACTGGGCGAGCTTTCGACCAAACAGAATCAGGGCAGCAGCCAGGCCGCGCGCTCGGCGGACGGGTATTACGCCATCGCGCGCAACGCCTTCTCCCTGGTGATCGATGCACAAAACGTGCGCGCGGCGCTACAGAGCGGAATCATTCCCGGTGGACAAGCCATTGACCTCATTTCGCAATACGGCGTGCAGTTGTGGAATACCGGGGTAACGGACGGAACCACTAAAGGGAACCCATTCAAGGCGCAGACAACGAGCAGCGTCGAAGCGCCGGGTTCGCTCGGCCCGAAGGCGGCAGCGCAGGTGCAGGCGCAGAGCAACGCCAACAACGCGTCCATCTGGATCGCACAGCCCTCCTCGCAGAGTATCCGAACGTTGAACGTCCCTGCGGCGCAAGCGCCCGTGTCAAATCCATTCGATCCGCAAGTCCTGCAAGCGTTGACGACGGCGGACGGGCAAAACGATGGTCCCGCCGCGCAGCAGGTGGCGGCGGCCAATTTGCAGCTTCTCGGTGCGACGACCAGTTCGACCGACCCCTCGACGCCCTCGCGACTGCAAGTGCTTACCAACCCTGTCGCCGTCGCAGGGAGCGACCAGATCAAAACCGGAACCCTCCCCACCTACCAGTCGGGCAAAGCGACTATCATTTCCCGAAATCAGTCCGGCGACGAGAACCCGTTCATGCAAACGTTCGGCCTGAACGGCGATCAACCGCCGACGGACCAGGGCAAAACGCCGGTTCAGGATGCGCCCGCGCTCGTCGCACTGAATATCACGGATATCGTGATTGAAAGCGTCAACCGGCGCGCGCCGGGCTCGGGTTCATTCGAAGCGGACGTGAACTTTTCGTTTACGGTGAGTTGGAGCACGACGGTTGCGGCGCCGCAATTCAAACTCAATTGTAATAGTCACAATGAGGCGGCGATAGCCCAACCCAGCGGCGCACTGGTTCAGGAAGCAAACGGGCTACTCATCTTATATCCGGGCACGTTGACGGTCTATTGCTATGCCAATTCGCCCAATGGTCAGTCGTTGGGCTCGACCAGCGTGAACGTCCTCGTCGGCGATGCAGCCGACGCGACGACGCGCGCCCAGCAGGTCGAAACCGATTCGGCCCAGCTCAATGCCACGCTGACCGCCGAAGCGCTCGGCACATCCAACGCGCAACAGACGCAGGCCGCCGGGACAGCGCAGGTCATCGCGACCTCGAACGCCGTGGCGACCGAAGTGTATGGCACACAGACGGCCGAATTCAAGTTGACCGCTTCCGCGTTTGAAACCAAACAGGCTCAGCCTCCGCCCGCCACAGCCATACCCACCGCGACGCCGACGTTCACACCCAAGGTCGTAGACCAGGTCTTTCATCCTGGCAACGAGTTCGCGGTCACGACCAAGGTCGTGCTGGCGCGCGGGCGACTCTATCGCTTTACGTTTAGCGGAAAAGTGAACCTGATCAATCCTACGGAAAGCGTCACGGCGAATCAGTTGCCGGAACATGTGAACGGCGTCGCGGTGCCGGCGAGTGGCATTGTCGTGCTAGAAGGGACCGGCAGCGTCGCCACGATTACGTGTAGCAGAGGCGAACCCGACCCCAATGACCCTGGCGGTTACTCGGTTGTGGTCGAGGACCTCGGCCCCGGATAAGAAAGTCGGCCCTGCTCAAACAGATACAGGTTCCCGTGCTGATCGTCATCGGCAAGAAGGACATTCAGGTTGATTGGCAGGCCGACAGCGAACCGCTACAGCGTGCGGTGGGCCGTATGCCGATTTGTGTGTAATTTTGTAGGGGCGAACGGCCGTTCGCCCCTACTTTCACCTTCCCTGAGAACGCCAATCACATCCAGAAATATGAGCGGAGCGAAGGGTCTCGCTCACACCACCTGTCCCCCCGAGCGCAGTGGCTGTCACCCTGAGTGTAACGAAGGGTCTCGCTAACGCCACCTGTCACCCCCGAGCGCAATGGCTGTCACCCTGAGCGTAATGGCTGTCACCCTGAGTGGAACGAAGGGTCTCGCTAACGCAAACCAGCCATGACCGGTGGTATAATCAGCCCACCGCACTCCGGCCCTCGCCGGATGCCAGAGGCGACCATCCCCATGAAAGCCATTGTATGGACAAAATACGGCCCCCCGGATGTCCTTCAGCTCCAGGAAGTCGAAAAACCGACCCCCGGAGAGAATCAAGTCCTGGTCAAAGTATGCGCGACCACCGTCACCGCCGGGGACTGCGAAATGCGCCGGTTAAAAATCCCCATCCTGTACCGGCTCCCGATGCGCATATACAATGGCTTTGGCAAACCGAAGAGAATCACCATCCTCGGGCAGGAACTGGCCGGGGAAATCGAATCCGTCGGTCAAGCGGTCAAGCTGTTCAAGCCAGGGGACCAGGTTTTTGCGGCGACCGGTTTTAGTTTTGGCGCATATGCCGAGTACAAATGCCTGCCTGCAGACGGGGTGCTCGCAATCAAGCCGGTCAATATGACCTGCGAACAAGCCGCCGCCGTTCCGATCGGCGGACTGGAGGCATTGCACTTTATTCGAAAAGGAAATATCCGGAA
>JBAVQS010000022.1:0-2299 GCA_049694275.1 Anaerolineae bacterium
GGGCGTGATCTAAACCTGGCACTGATAGGATACAACGGAACCCTAACTCTCGTCAATGCGCCCTTTTGTGGTGATGCCTCACATCTCGTAGGGGCAGCGGCTTGTCCCTGCCCTGGTCGGGCGAGCACAAGGCATCGCCCCTACTTGTGCGTAATCACCACGCCCTTTTCTACTGGATGCACCGGGCGCGCCTTTGGGCAGGACAGCATGAGCCGCGTCTGCAACGATTTGAGCAGGGAAGCTACGAATGGGGAATCGATTGACGACGGTGGATCGTTTCAAGCGCCTCGCGACAGGCCGCGCGAATGAACTGGGCCTGCTCTGCATCGGCGAGTTGTTCAAGGAGCGGTTCTACCGTGTGATCGCCGAGCTGCCCTAGCGCAAGGATGATATCCCATCGGACCATGCTGTTCTCTTCTCGGCTCAACGCGCGCGCCAGGTCCGGAGCGGCAGAGGGATAACCAAGATTCCCGAGCGCGATCGCAGCAGCCTGACGAACGCCGGCATCGGGATCATGCCAGAGCGATTCAAGCAACGGCCCCAGGACCGCAGGCGCGCCTATTTTGCCAAGCGCCACCGCACACTGCTGTCGGGTCAGACGCGATACATCGTGTAAGAGGACATGCCACAGCGGCTCGACGGCCGTAGGGTCGCGACGCTTGCGCAGGACAAAGGCAGCGCACCAGCGGATCGTCGAGTCAGGATCATGGAGCAAACGCTCGATGAGATTTGCAGTGGGACTGGACTCTAGCGCTGAGGGAACCGCGTAGCGCGCGGGATCGGGAACTGGAGGAATTGAAGAGCGGCGGAAGCGGACTATCCATCGGGATACATGGTTCCCGTCATCACTACCGACGCGCGCAGTGGGGATCAGCAAGGCTACCGGTTGATGCTTTCGACAAAATACTGCCGAATCAATTGTTTCCAGAGGACATCGATGATAGTCACTCGTCAGGCCCAGGCATTGCATAAACCCATCATACAACGAACACGAGCGCCCGGTCGGGCGCTCGAAAGGGACAACAAATGCCGAGGAGCAGAATCGAACTGCTGACACCGCGGTTTTCAGCCGCGTGCTCTACCTACTGAGCTACCTCGGCGCCACAAGCATTCGTATTTTAACGAAAATCGGCCCAATGTCAAATGGGTAGGACATTAACAAAAACACAGCGATGCGCTGCTCGACAATCGCCCCAGATTGCTTTACAACGCATCGCTATGAATATCGGTTATCTCCCCACACAGACGCCGGTGTAAGGAGACAACCTTTCGAAAAGGAGGAGAAGAAGTGCTTGATTGTTAAAAAATAAAAACCACAGGTCAAATCTGTGGTTGTAGCTACAGACTTGTCCCTTTCACTGCCGGCGAAGTTAGCTGACGGGTTAGGACTGAAAGATGTCCTTCTCACACCAGAGTGAGATTAACCCCTTACTTGGGTCCTCCGCTCTCCGGTCTTTCCACCGGAGATTAGGCGACAAGGCATATTCGATTGTATTATGTATATACCACACTTGACCGCGCTTGTCAAGTCATTTGAGCTGGATTTTTATAGATACAAAGTACTAGCGCCGCGCTCCGAAGTATGGAAACGAGACCAGCGGTCAGCAATGCGGGCGCGCCGCTAAAACCGCCAGCCCGTACGACCGGCGGTCAAGCGCGGCGGCGATCAGTCAACTACCAACCGTAATACCCATAGTACGGATAGTACCCCGCTGCGGGATAGGCAGGCACCCGAACGTAGGTGCAATAGAGCCGCCCATAAGCGCCATAGCGGCAGACCCGATTAAAAGTCCAGCCTGAATACATGGGCTGGGTATAGCCATAACCGCACCCGTAGCCACAGCCATAGCCATATCCGTACCCCGAGTAGCCGCCATAATAGTTACACCCGGCATAACCGCCATACGGCCCATCACACGGCCCGCTGGCTTGAGCTGCCTGCGGCATGCCGGCGAGTGCAATCAATACGACGGCCACGAGGAGCAATGCAAATGGTAATGTTCGTCTCATCATCCACCTCCTGATCGGACACAGTACCTTCTACACACGCCGCGAAAATATTATAGCGCGATTTTTGCTGTTTGCGCGCACCTCTTTTCGCGCATCAACTCGGCGACACCCAGTCGGTCATGGTGCGCGTCACCTGCAGCTCCCGAATCGCCCAGGGACGGGAGGCGGGTTGAAGAAGTTGGATATTAATATACTGAGTCTGGACAGGGGCCCAGGCCAGGGTGACGGGATCACGATTATCCAGCCGCTCTGCCACTTTTTGCCAGCCGCCCGCTTGCTGGTTCCAAAC
>JBAVQS010000023.1:0-6037 GCA_049694275.1 Anaerolineae bacterium
GCTCCGAGAGCCGTACCCGGCTGCCGCCCCAGAGATGCGTGACCACCGCCTGCGGTACATAATAGATTTTCCAGCCCGCCGCGTGCAGCCGCCAGCACAGATCGACATCCTCCCCCAGGAAAAAGAAGTCCTCGTCCAGTCCCCCCACCTGCTCAATAGCGGTCCGCCACAGGCAAAGCGCCGCGCCCGACAACTCGTCAACCATCGCGACCTGAGTATAATCGCGCCGCTCGACCGGGCTTGCCAGTGTCTTGCGTAATGCGCGAGGCATCGGGAGCAAAGCCGTTACCGCCTGGAACAGGGTGGGAAACGCGCGCCCCGACGGTTGTAATGTCCCGTCAATATTATGTAACTGAGGCCCGGACGCGCCCGCCTCCGGATGCGTCTCCATAAAGGCGCACAGGCGCGACAGCACATCCGGAGCGACGACGGTATCGGAATTGAGCAGCAGGAAATAACGGCCATGCGCCGCAGCCAGCCCTTGATTGTTGGCGGCGGCGAACCCGCGATTCATCGCGTTGGCAATCACGCGCACCGCCGGGAAATCGGCGGCGAGCATTTCGAGCGTGCCATCCGCCGAGCCGTTATCCACGACGATGGTCTCGGCCGCGAGGTCCACCGAGCGCGCCAGCGAGGCGAGGCAGTTGCGCAAGAGCTCGCGCGTGTTCCAACTGACGACGATAACGGTGAGCAAGGGATCGGTCATGCGGCCTCGGCGCGAATGACGAACTGGTAACCGAACAGCGTTGGGGAGAGGGCGGCCAGCGCGCCATAGAGCCGCGTGCGACCGGGAATCACCCTGCGCCACAGCCGGTCGCCGGGGAGCGCGGCCCAGCGCACCTGGGAATCGACCACGCGATAGCCGGTGGAGGTGAACAGCGCGTGCAGGGTGCGGCGCGTGAACCAGCGCAGGTGCGTGCGGTCCATCAAATAGCCGTCGGTATAATTCCATTGCCCGCGCAGGAGCATGAGCCGCATGCTCCAGTGGGCGACATTCGGAACCGAGGCGAGGACCGCGCCGCCCGGCGCGAGCCAGGGGCGGACCGCGGCGAGGACCGCCCAGGGGTCCCGCAGGTGCTCGAGCACATCGGCCAGGATGATCGCGTCAAAGGGGGCGCGAGCCGCTAACTGCTCCTGCATCGCCGCGTCGTCAATCGCCCCTTGCAGCACCTCGACGCCCAGCGCACGCGTCTCGTCCGCCATTACCGGGTCGGGCTCGACCGCCAGCGTCCGGCACCCTTTGGCGCGGGCCAGATAGCTGATAATCGTCCCCGAGCCACAGCCGATTTCCAGCGCCGCGCTCCCCGGCGCGACCAGACGAACAATCCGCGAGCGCGGGTCGTTCGCGTCGTTCGGATCAATCACGCCGCCGTAATGGGGTTGATTCAGCTCTGCCATAAGACCTGCCAGAATGCGCCCAACAACTCGCGGCGGTGCGCATTGCCGCGACCGAGCAGCGTCAGGAGAACCACCTTGGGCCAGGTGGCCGCCCAGATGACGCCGTGCAGGGCCAGGCGCTGCGCCCGGTTGCGATAGAGGCGATAAAAGCGCCAGATGCTCTGGTACTGCCAGACGACCCGCTTGCCCGAGACGGCGGCGGTGCTCGCCCCGCCGATATGGACCACACGGGCGGCCGGCTCGAACCACGCAGCCCAACCGCGCTGCGCCATGCGATACTGCCACTCCATCTCTTCCGAATACATAAAAAAGCCGGGGTCCAACTTGCCAGCCGCGTCCAGCGCGGCGCGCCGGACGAGCAAGCACGCGCCGCTCAACCAATCGACACAGCGGGCGCGACGGTGATCGCTCAGGCTCACCATCCGCGCACCCAGCAGCCGGCGGATAAACCCCAGGCGATAAAGCTCCGTCATGCCAATGAAATCGCCGAGGAGACTGGGAAAATCGCGGCACGAGGGCTGAAGCGAGCCATCCACATTCAAGAGCATCGGGCCGGCAATCCCCACCTCGCGCCGTTGTTCCAGCGCGCTTGACAGCGCCGCGATTGCGCCGGACTGCGTGACGGTATCGGGGTTCAGCAGGAGGAGGAGCCCGCCCCGGCTGGCGTCAATCCCGATATTGTTGCCCGCGGCGAACCCGGGATTAGTGGACTGCGCCAGCAACCGGACCTGCGGCCAGCGTGCGGCGATATGCGCCACGGTGCCGTCGGCGGACGCGTTATCGACGACGATAATCTCCGCGTCCCGCGCGCCCGGGTCCGACAGGAGACTGGACAGGCAGGCGTCAATCTCTTGGCGCGAGTTGTAGGTGACGATGATGACCGACAGCCGGGGCTCAACCATATTTGACCCGGCGCAGGAGCGCTTTGGCGAGATCCAGCGTCGCAGAGATTCGCCCGGTGCGCATCTGCCGCAGCGCCGTCCATTCATCCATCGTCGCATCCAGCAACCGCAGCATGCTGTAGAGCGTCGCGTAACGCGTCCGGACCGTCGCCGGCGACCAGTGACGGACCGGCGCGCTCCCCTGCTCCTCCGGGTGCGCTGCCAGGGTATCGAGAATCTGCTGAGCGCGCTGCGCATAGGTGTGATGCGAGAGCGCCCATGCCTGCCCCGCCCGCGCAATCCGCTCCCGTTCCTCCGGGTGCGCCAGATAGTATTCGACCTTGTGTTCCAATTCGTCGAGGGTCTCGAACGTGTCGAAATGTTCGCCCTCGCGGAACAGGTCGTTCTGCCCATTGTCCGCGCGCTTGGTCAGGAGCAGCGCCCCGCACGGCGGCGCTTCAAAGATGCGCATGTTGAGAATCCGGCCCAGCGTAATGTTGAGAACGATCTTCGATTGGCTATAGATACGCGCCATCTCTTCGCCGTAATAGGGCCGGGTGTAATCGTTCATCTTCCAACGTTTGGAGAGACGCGCGAGCGCCGCCGTACGCTCGGTATAAGCGCCGCCAATCGCTCCGACAAAACCGACATCATAGATGCGCTCTAATACCATGTCCCGCTGTACGGCAGGGTCGCCGGCGAGCGGCAGCCAGCGCACCGGGAGGTCGTCCCGCGCGTGGCTGTACAAATCGATGCACCCCTTGTTGGCGACGAACAGGTAATCGAAAAAGGGTGCCATCCGCAGCCGCATGGTATTCGGCAGGCCGGTCTCGGGCGGATAGGCGTCGATGAGATAACAGACGGTCGGGCACTCGATTCGCTCCAGGCCGCGCGGAAAATAAAAGGCGCGGCCCGAATCGACATAGATGAACAGATCCGGTTTGGGAGTCAGGTGTGCGGCCACCTCGGCAATGTCCATATTGGGCGCAAACCCCGGCCGCTCGCTCCAGGGGGTTCCCACAAAGGTCACCTGATGCGGCTGGCGCAGCGTCTCTTCAAAATAAGTTCCAGTGGTCCCGATAAAATAACCGTATCCAATCAGAATGTGCATGCTGGATGCCTCAAGCAGGAACTGCGACCAGGATGTGCTGAATGGCGAACAGCTCATCCCAGCCGGTGGGCATGCGCCGCGCCTGGGCCCAGACGGCGAGCCGGGGGCCGATTCCCAGCCGCCAGTGGCCGGGGAAGGCGTAGCTGGAACGGCGCAGCAGGATGCGATAGCCGGTCGATTCGAGCAGCGCGATGGCCGTCCGGAGTGTGTACCAGCGGAGGTGCGTCCGGTCCATCAGCCCGCGGTCGGTCAGGTCCCAGCGGCCAGTCAAGAGCGCGCGGCGAATGCTCCAGTGCGCCACATTCGGCATGGAAACAATCAGGCGGCCCTCTGGCCGGAGATGTGCGCGCAGCGTGCGGAGCGGCGCACTCGGTTCGGCTAGGTGCTCGACGACATCGGCCAGCAAAATCACGTCGAACCGGCCGTCGAGCCGCGCGAGGTCATCCGGGTTTTCCAGGTTCCCAACGATTAAATGCTTGAGCAGGGGCGCCGCTTCCGCTGCCGCTTGCGCATTCAACTCGAAACCGGTCACGCGGCAATTTTTTTCATTCACCAGGATGCGCGTCATATAACCCGTCGCCGGCCCAATCTCCAACACCTCCCGGTCCTCACCAACCAGGCGGATCAAGATGGCATGGGTGTTATTCGGATCGGCCAACGCGGCCGGGGTCAGGACCCCCGTATAAATCGTTTCCATGATGCTCTACCCGGCGGTGAACCAACGCACGATCGGCTTGACGCGCGGCATGACCCTTTCCAGCGTTGCGTAATCCTCTCCCGAGAGCGGACGCAATACCCGGATGGCGATAAAAAAGATGCTCGCAAAGAGCAGCCCGCCGATCACCAGGGTGAGCCAGTCGAAATCGGGCAACCAGAAAGAGGGGAGCAAGGCCAGCATTCCTCCCAGCAAGAGCTTGAGCGCGACCGCCGAGGGATAGCTTTTCCCAATCATCTGCCGCAGCATGCCGAGCTCGACCAGGTGCGCCGCGAGGTTGCTGATGCTCGTGCCCAACACGGCGCCGACCGCGCCGAACGGCGGAATGAGCAACAGGTCGAGCGCGACGTTCAGCGCGCCGGCGACGATGCGCAGCCACAACAATGCGCGCTGCCGGTCGGCCACATACAGCAAGGGATGGCAGATATTGGCGCCCGCCAGGGCCGACACGCAGCCGAACGCGGCAAACACTTGTAGTGGAAGCGCCGCCGGCCCGTACGCTTTTCCAAAGAACAAGGTGATGAGCGGCCCGCTCCAGCCGGCGACAAAGAGCAACGGCGGCACGAGCACCGCCAGATTGAGTTTCATGTACAGGTCAAAACTGCGCGCCAAGCCGCGCGTCCCTTCGGCGGCGCGGGATTCGGCGGCCGAGGGAACCAGGACCGCAGTCCACCCCATCAACAGGGTATAGAGGCGACCGGATAATAGCACTGCGACGTTATAATAGCTCACCTGGGTGCTGTCACTCAACAACGCCGCAATCAACAGGACGTCAATCTGGCTCGCCAGCCCAAACGTCGCCAGGTTGGTCAGCCAGACATAGCCGCCAAAGCGGCGCATCGCGCCCAGCGCCAGCGGGCCGCCCTTGGCCATGAGCGCGGGACGCGCCCCGGCGAAATAGATAACGCTGCTCACGAGATAACTCGCCAACTGGGCGACCAGCGGAATCCACACATGGACACCGAAACGCCAAAAGAGCAAGACCGCCAGGGCCACGCTCGTCACCTGGGCAAGGACGCGCACGCCGGCCTGGTCGCGCATCCGCAGAGTGGCCGTATAAAAAGCGACCAGCAGTTCCCACAGCCCCTGCACCGCCGCCAGCGCGCCGACGAGCGCAATCACCTGCGCCAGCGGGGGCGTATGGGTCCACAAGGCGAGCGGCGACACGCCGGCCCACACCACCCCCGCCAGGAGAAGCCCGATCAGGAATCGCTCAATCAGCAAGCGCCGCATGAGCGTGGCGACCGCGCCCTGCGCGTGCGCCAGCTCGGGTACAAACCGGGGAATTAGCTCGCCATAGCCGAGCGAGGCGACCAGCGCCGCGACATTCACAATGCTCCAGGCGACCGCATAGACCGCATAGTCATCCGGCCCCAGGACCCGCACGACGAGGATGGAAAACAGCAAGCCCAGGCCGATGTCCAGAAAGCGGCCCACCTGGCTCCAGAGCAGACTGCCGCCAATCCGCCGGGCGCGCGTTGTGTCATTGATATTCATGATCGGTTGACTCCCGGCCACTCGCACGGACCGGATGCTACTGGCTCGTATTTATACCACCGCTATTCCTCTCTGTCCAAAAGAACGGGCCCGCGGCGCGCCTGTGCCGCGTTGACACGACATGCGAAAATGCTATAATGGCGCTGACACTGCATCTTTCGAGTTCCGTCCAACTGGAGAGCTCGTAGAACAGACACTACCCGCTTTGGTCAAGGGCCAGGGCGGGTTTTTGCTTTCGGGCGACGAGCGCTCTCTTATCACACTGCGAAGCGAGGATGATATGAACTCATTATCGCGACCAACCCTGAGATTGGCGAACCGTGTATCCCGGCAGGCCCCTCTTCACCGCCGGGTCCTCTGGCGCACAATCTTTCTTCTCCTCTTGATGCTCGTCGCCGTATCCGGCGTGCAACCCGCGCCCACCACATTTGCCCA
>JBAVQS010000024.1:0-30267 GCA_049694275.1 Anaerolineae bacterium
AGCCAGCGGATGTGCATCAACTCTTCGAGCAATGCGGGATCGGCGGACAGGCCGCAGTGGGGACACGGCTCGGCGAGGTTTAGAATCGGTTGAGCGCAACGGACACAACGCATACGACCCTCACTATCCTGGACAGTGACGTGACTGGTGCGTGTGATACAGCCCGGAGCTGAAAAGCAATCCTATTCTAACCTAAATCGCCAAAACCTCAAGATTCCGAGGCAGCCTTTTCGGTTTATCCCAGGGCCAGATTCAAAAAGGCATCGACCACCCTCGGATCAAAATGGGACCCGGCCTGTTCGCGAATATAGTCGCGCGCCTGCTCGGGAGGCCAGGCGTTGTGATAAGGACGCTTTGTTGTCAGAGCATCCCAGACGTCGATAACCATAAAGATGCGGGCCGCCAGTGGAATCTCTTCGCCCTTGAGGCCGCGCGGATAGCCGGTCCCATCCCATTTCTCGTGATGGCAGTAGGGGATTTCTATTGCGTTTTTCAAAAAGTGAATAGGCGAAAGCATCTGGTAGGCATAATCGGGATGCTTGTTCATCTCGGCGCGTTCGCTTTCGTCCAGTTGGCCCGGTTTCATCAGAATGGCTTCGGGCACTCCCATCTTGCCGATATCGTGGAGCAACGCGCCGCGATAGATATGCACCAACTCTTCGGGGCTAATCCGCATGGTGCGCGCAAGCTGCATGGTCAACTCGGTGACATGCCGGCTGTGGCTCTCCGTCTCACGATCGAACAACTCGAGCGCGCGCGCCCAGCCTTCGAGTGTAAGGTTATACGCCTGCTCCAGTTCCATCGCCGCGCGGCGCTCGGCGAGGAGCGCATTCATCAAGAGATGATAAAAGCGGTCGATCACCATCATGGCCGCCAGCAAGAACATCGTGAGCGTGGCGCCTGACATGGCCCAGGTTATTTCCAAGGTGAACGGATCGCTAAGGGGTCCAGGGCGAATGATCGGACTGCTGATCCAGCCGGCAAAAACCATAAGCCCTACGGCAAGATAGATCAAGAGGCTCAATCCGGTGGCGATCCATCCTGACACGGGGTTGATTAATACGTATGCGAGCACAGGAACAAGAACCAGCACAATCCGGCCCACCCCGGTGAGCCCCGTCGTGACGAGCGCAAACATCGCGACAGCATACGCTGTGATCAGGAGAATCCAACCGCGCTGCTGGGATTTGAGCCCGCGAAAGAGGGTCAGCCCGGCAAGAACAAGATAGACTGCGCTAAAAAAGGCCGGACCGTACCACCCGTTAAATTCCGACCGATAGGCGATGATCGTGATAATCAGGGCGGGGATGCCGACCAGTGTAGCGACGACGAGCATGCTGTGCAGCGTCTTGTTTCGCCAGTCGTTTAAGATCGTTTCGATACGGGTCGCTAGAATTACCGGGGCCTCGGTAATCACAGGTCACCTCCTAATGGGAGTACTTGCAGGCCAAAACGAACCCAGCCCAGGCTGGGATTGACAAGAGAATTCTAGCATGTGCGACGGGCAATCGTCAAACGGGTATTCGAGCACGTCCAATCAGGGCCTTGACAATTATAGGGCTCCCGTTCTAAACTGTGCCCCAATAGAGATGACTGCATAAGAGCGGCCGTATATCCAGAAAATGGCAGATTCGTTACCGACTCAGGTCGAACAATTGAAAGCCTCCCTTGCAGGGCTGACCGCTCAGCGCGCGACCCTGGGCGCGGCAATTGTCGATCCTGCGATTGCGGCCCTCCGCCAGCAAATCACGGCCCTTGAGGCTCAGATCGCCGCCGTTCCCCCTCTCCCCCGTGAACAACGACGCATCATCACCGTCCTATTTAGCGATGTGGTCGATTCGACCGCCCTCGCCGAAAAACTTGATCCCGAAGACTGGCAGCGCATTATTGCCCAGGTCCAATCGACGGTCGGCAACATTATCCTTGACCATCACGGAACGATTGCCCAGTACCTGGGAGATGGGCTCCTCGCTTTTTTCGGCGCGAGCGAGACCCGCGAAGCCGATCCGGAAAATGCGGTCCTGGCCGGGCTCGCCATCCACAGTGCAGTTGCCCTTCTCGATTTGCCCTTTCCCATTCAGATTCGCGTTGGCATTCACACCGGCCCGGTCTTTATCGGAGAGTATGGCACGGCAGGCAATATTCAGGCCAGTGCGTTTGGCAACACGGTCAACATCGCCTCTCGCCTCCAATCCAGCGCGCCGCCCAGGGGCGTGCTCATTTCGCACGATACCTATACCCATGTCCGGGGCGTATTTCAGGTCACTCCGCTCCCGCCGCTCAGTATCAAAGGACAAAGCGAGCCGGTTCGGACCTATCTGGCGCAACAGGCCAAACCACGCCCATTTCGCACAGTTACACGCGGCGTGGCCGGCATCCAGACACGAACGGTGGGGCGGGAGGTCGAGTGTAAACAACTTCAGGATGCCTATCTCGAGGCGTTTGAGAACAACAAGACGGTCTGGGCCCAGCTGGTCGGCGATGCGGGCGTTGGCAAAAGTCGCTTGATAGAAGACATGCGCGATTGGAGCGAACTGCGTCCGGAGCATATTCGCCTCTTGCGCGCCCGCGCCTATCCGGGAGATTCCGCGCAGCCCCTCGCGCTCGTGCGGCGCATGTGGTTCGACCGCTTTCAAATTACTGAAGACGCTTCCATCGCAGAGGCTGAAGAGCGATGGGTCGAGAGATTCCAGGACCTGGCCCACACCGACGCGGTCGAGCCCGCACACGCGCTTGGACTGTTGGTCGGGCTGCCATTCAATGACAGCCCTTACATTCAAGCCATGCGCAATGACCCCACGCAGGTCAAGGCACGCGCATTGGTCGTCAGTCGCCAGCTCTTGCACGCCATTCGGCGCGACTATCCCGCCGAGATTCTACTCGAAGACCTGCACTGGGCAGATACCGCTTCCTGGGAATGGCTCACCGAGCTCCTGTTGGGCGCAAGCGACATGGAAGACAATCACATGAAGGGGGTCTTTGTCCTCGCCACTGCGCGCCCCAGTTGGAAACCGCCGGACTCGCTGCGCCGGCTTTTCGGTCTAGCGGGGCCGCCATCCCCGGGAACCGCAATGGAGCGCAAGGTTCGCGGGTTGGTCATAGAGCTTGCGCCACTCTCGGACGACGCGACCCGCGAACTCGCGGGCGAGCTCTTGCAAAAGGTGCAGGGTGTTCCGGATCAAGTGCTCCAGCTCCTGGTGGACCGCGCAGAAGGCATTCCGTACTATGCCGAAGAACTGGTCAACTGGTTCATTGACCGGGGAATCATCGACAAGCAAAGCGAGCCGTGGCAATTGCGGACGGATCGTCTTTCCGGGTCACCGCTTCCAACCACACTGCAACACCTCTTGCTCACCCGTCTGAGCGATCTCAACCAGAACGAGCGCGCAGCCCTCCAGCGCGGCGCGATCTTTGGCCGAAATTTTTGGACCGGTGGGATCGAAGCGCTGGGGGTAAAACCGGCGGCCCCGATTCTCACGCCGCTGGATGCGCGCGGGCTCGTTCATCCACAAACTCCCTCCGTATTCCAGGGCCAGATCGAATGGAGCTTTCACCATAACCTGTTACGCGAAGTGACCTATGAGAGTGTGCTCAAGCGCGAGCGCGCGAGCCTGCACCATGCCGCAGCTCAATGGCTTGCAGAGCAAGCGCAAACCGCGGGCCGGGAAGATGAATTTGCCGGGATTATCGGCGTCCACCTGGAGCGCGCCGGCGATCTGCTCCTTGCCGCGGACCGGTACCTGCGCGCGGGAGATCAGGCGCGCGGGCAGGGGGCATCGCAAGAGGCCGAGCAGTTTTACTGCCGCGCGCTCACGCTCCTACCCGCAACCGACCGCGACCGCCGTTGGCAGGCCTTGCGCGGCAGAGATCAGGTGCTTGCAATCCTGGGACAGCCAGAAACATGGCGCACCAATGTCCAATCGCTCCTGGACCTCGCAATCGAACTGGATCGGGATGACCACCGCGCCGAAGCCTTTCACAGCCTGGCCATCTGCCTTGGCAACACCGGAGACAGCCGGGGCGCAAGGCAAGCGGCGCAAGATGCACTGTCCGCGGCCGAGCGCGCGGGGGACACCGTCCTCGCCGTCCAGGCGCTCTCGTTGCGCGCGCAACTGGAAGTGCGCATGGGCGAATTGGAACAAGGACTGGCCAGCGCAGAACAAGCCCTCGCCCGCGCACGCTCGCTCGACGAATCAACCCAGGCGCTCGCACTCTATCGCGCTGCTTTTTGCTATGGAGAACAGGGTGACCTGAGTCGGGCCCTGGTTCTCCTGCTGGAGCAGATCGAGCTAACCCAGCGCCTGGGTAACCGGCATATGGAGGCGAGCGGACGCGGCAATCTCGCCGTCGTCTATATGGGGCTGGGGCTTTATCAAGAGGCCCAGGCAACGATGCAGCGCGCGCTGGAATTGGATGAAGCGTTAGATGCGCGACGCGGTCGGGCCTATGACTTGATGAACCTCGGCGAAATCGCCCAGTTAACCGGCCAACTCGACACGGCGCGCCATTACCAGGAAACGGCGCTTATTGCGGTCACCGCGGCCGGGGACGAATGGGGAAAGGCGGCCGTCCTTTTCAACCTTGGAATCGTGCTTTTGGATTCGGGAAACATTCCGGCGGCAACCGGCCGGTTTGTCGAGGCACGGACCATTTTCGAACAGATTGACGCACTGACCAACGCCTTTGAATCACGGGCGGGAGAGGCGCGGTGCGCGCTTGCCCAGGGCCGGTTGGAAGAGGCCGGTCAGCAGGCCAATCAGGTATGGGCTTACCTTCAAGAACACGGCAGCGCCGGGCTGACGCTGAGCCTGCTCGCCTATGTGGTTTTGGCCGAGGTATTTCAAGCGCTCGGAGAGGTCGAAAAACAGCATGGGGTTGTCCAGGCCGCGTACCATGAACTGGCGCAACGGGCCGAGCGGATCACCGTGCCCGAGTGGCGCCAATCCTTCCTGGAAAACGACCCCTATAATCGCGCCATTCTGGACATGTACAAGGACCTAAAAGCCCCGAAAATCTGAAATTGGGAATCAATACCCCCTTGGTTTTTCGAGACTTTTATTGTAGAATGACGACAATGGCTCCTGATTTTGAAGCGGCAAAACAATATGCCCTGGACCGCCTGGCACGGGAACTCTCCCCGGTTTTGATCTATCATTCGCTGGAACACACACGAGACGAAGTGGTTCCGGCCGCCGAGCGCCTCGCCCGGATGGAAGGGCTAACCGGCGAGCCCCTCCTTCTTTTGCGCACTGCAGCATATTTCCACGACCTCGGCTTTGTCGAACGCTATCTCGATAACGAGGTGATTGCCGTTCGGATCGCCGCGGAGAACCTGCCTCGTTTCGGCTATACGCCGGAACAGATCAAGACCATTACCGGCATCATCATGGTCACCCGCCTTCCGCAGACACCGCACAATCATATGGAAGAGATTATGGCGGACGCCGACCTCGACGGACTGGGACGCGAAGACTTTATCGAACGTGAGCATGCATTGCGCGCCGAGTGGACTGCCCTGGGTCGGAACTATACTGAAGAGGAATGGTACCGGGAGCAGGTTACCTTTTTGCAATCGCACCATTATTTCACTGAATCCGCCCGCCGACTGCGCCAGGCCGGCCAGCAGTATAATATCGATTGCTGCTTGCAGATCCTCGCTAAGCTTTCCTGATCCCCATGTCGGACGAACCTGTTCATCGGTGGCAGCTCATCCGCTCCGAGCCCGGCCCCGATCTGATTCTATTCCACGCCCGCTTTGATTGGTACAAGAACCCGCGCAACGGACTCGAATTCAAGCGAGTTGCGCTCCAGGCGCCCAATTGGGTCAACGTCGTCGCCATTACCCCCGAACAAAAAATCGTCGTCGTGCGCCAGTTCCGTTTTGGCGTTGGTCACGAAACAACTGAAATCCCCGCCGGCATGATCGAACCCGATGAGCCCCCCGAAGCGGCCGCCCGCCGCGAGCTGGAAGAAGAGACAGGCTATACCACCGACCAGTGGCGGTACCTGGGGTCAGTCGAGCCCAACCCGGCCTTTCTTGACAACCACTGCTATACGTTTCTCGCGCAGAACGTCGTCAAGACCCATCCCCCGAGACCGGATGAAGGCGAGGACATTCTCGTCGAGGAATTGACCGAAGAGGAGATGCATCGCGCGGTGCACCTGGGCCAAATTCGAAACGCCCTGGCCGTGGTCGCGCTGTCGCACGTGTTCGACCTGCGCGGCGACTGGCAATCCGCCCCCGAGCGCAAGTGACACCCCGAATAACTGCGCCAAAACAAAACCCGCTCAAGCCGAGCGGGTTCGATCCAATCGCGGTCGCGGATTCTATAGCGCAGGCTGTTCCGCGATGCGGTTCAAGCCGCGTGGGGCAATCCGGCGTGAGCGCCACCAAGCCCCCACGGCCGAGCCGGCAGCCACCGTCAAAACAATCGCCGCATAAAAAATCTTGATGTCGAGCGAATCCGAACCGGTGATCGGATTGAAAGGATGGAGGATATTGATCGTTCCCCGCATGATGATCAGGAACACCGCCGCGTTCGCCAGCGCCCCCAGCGCCACCCAGATTTCGTCTCCCATCCATCGCGTCACCACATAGATGACCAATGTCAATCCCATAATCCAGATGGCGCTGTTGACACGCGGCTCGCTAAACGTGATTCCGCCCCACGCCAACCACTGCGCCGGCAGGCTCACGACGAAATGCGCCACCCACAAACCAATCGCCACCTCGGCAAGAGATTGTGTCCACACGGCCAGCGCCGGGCGCCGCATAATCAGATAGCCCAAGCCGATGAGCGCGGCGCTGAGATACGCATAGGTCGAAACCCGTTCCAGCGCGCCGTGCAAATAGACGATCTTGACCGCATTCCCAAGCGTCGCCTCGGCCGGAGAAATGACGAGGAGCAGGGTCAGGAGAATCCCGAGCACCGCCAGCGCCAGACCGGTTCGTCGTTGGATGACATTCGCAATTCCAGTCATAGGATGAATACCTCACAAATGCGATGGGAAGATGAGCTATAGCATCACGCGGCTATTATATTCTAGCGCCGTGCAGGGTCAAAATCGCGCTGCCGGCGCTCTGCAGGGCGCTCCCGCCCGCATGTGACATTTGATATACTTTGGCATATATTTCGAATGCCAACCACACCTTTCTTGATCAGGAGTCTCTCGATGTCCCGTAATCATCTCACTTTTTACTGCGAACTCGATACCCCGGCCCTCACCGCCCTTTTGTCCGACAGCTCTATCGTCCAAGAGCTAGGCGCGCTCCACGCAGGAGTAAGCCTTGCTCTCCAGGATTTTAGCGCAGAGCGCGCTGCGGCGGTGCAACAGTTGAACCGGGCCGGCATCCCCATGATCGCGTGGCTCCTTGTCCCGCAAGCACAGGGCTACTTTAGCCACATCGGCAACGCCCCAGAGTCCACCGCACGCTATCAAGAATTCCGTTCGTGGACACAGACCTACGGATTACAGTGGGAGGCGGTCGGGCTCGACATTGAGCCGCCCCTTGACGAATTGCGGCAGATGACGCGTGAACCATTGCCAGTCCTCCGTCTCTGGGCGAGTCGCCTCTTTGACAATGAACGGGTACTGCAAGGGCTCAACGGGTATCGCGAACTCGCCCGGCGGATCCGCGCGGACGGCTATCGCGTCGAGAGCTATCAGATTCCTATGATCGTCGACGAACGGCAGTTGGGCTCGACCTTTCTGCACCATTTTATGAGCCTGGTCGACGTGCCGGTCGACCGTGAGGTACTGATGCTTTATAGCAGCCTCATCCCCCCACACGGTCCGGGACCGCTCCTCATCTATGGCGCCAGCGCGGGCGCGATCGCCATTGGATCTACCGGCGGCGGCATAGACGAACAGCCCAAGCTCGCCTGGGAAGAATTTTGTCGCGACCTGCGCATCGCCCGTCGCTTGAACGACGATATTTACGTATTCAGTCTGGAAGGGTGCGTTCAGCAGGGATTCTTGTCACGGATCAAAACCATCAACTGGGACGAGCGCGTCGTCGTGCCGCTCGAAGAGGTGGAACAGGCGCAGCGGATGCGCTCGGCGATTCGCGCCATTTTGTGGACAAGCATGCGCCCGGCCCTTCTGGTCGCCGTTCCCGCCATGCTTATTTTGCTTCGGTCGCTCATGGCTCGCGGCCGGCGGTAAAGCCTTCCACACCCGGAGAACGCACTGGAAGCGGAATGCGCCCCGGCGCAAGTAGAAGATTGTCATCACGCCATGAGCGGCGTAAGAGGAACGGAGACCCAACTAACGGGGAAGGGTAAAGTGGAACCGGCTGCCCTTGCCGATCTCGCTCTCGACCCCAATGCGCCCGCCGTGCGCTTCCACGACCAGCTTGCAAAAGGTCAGCCCAAGCCCACTGCCTGTATTTTTCGACAGTTGGCGGCTCTCGACCTGTACAAACTTGTCAAAGATGTGTTCGTGAAATTCGGCGGGAATGCCCTCGCCATCGTCCGAAACGACGATTTGGACGGCGCCATCACCTGGGTCCGACGCGGCCAGTTGAATATGCCCGCCCGGCCGCGTGTGATGCAGCGCATTCGAGAGAAGGTTATCGACCACGCGGCCAATCAGACGCACATCCGCCTGGACAGCGGGCATGTCGTCGGCGGCTTTTACACGAACCTCTTTGCGATCACGCTGCGCCAGCGATTCCATCCGCCGGGCGCGCTCACGCAACAGCATCGCCAGTTGCACCGGCCTTTTGTCCAGCTTGAGGTCCCCCTCTTCAAGCTTGCTCACGTCGAGCATGTCGTTAATCAGCCGCAGCATCTCCTGCCCACTGGCGGCAGCCGCCTCAACGATCTCGTCGGACCCCGTTTGATCGGACTCGGATCGTAGCTCGCCGAGCAGGGCGAGATTACCCAATACCGCGGTGAGGGGATTCCGAAGGTCATGCACGATCATGTTCGTAAGGTCGTCGCGCATCTGGTGCAAGCGCTGCAGCATCTCGTTCTTTTCTTCCAGAACCCGCCGCTGTTTCAGGTTCTCTGTTCGTTCATAGACCTGATCGCTCATGCGCTTGAACACCTGGGCGAGCTGGCCCATTTCGTCACGCTGAGTGCTAACGCCCCGAAAAGCATCGGTTTGCAGGTCGGCGGCAACAGCCTCGTCATTCGCAATCTTGTTGGCGAGTCCACTGAGCATCGCGACCGGGCGGATCACATAACGCCGAAGAGTAAAGTTGATGAGGAACAGCGCGAGGAAAAAGACCGCGACAAACACCCCCATCAGGACCAGAAACCGACCGAGCACCTGTCCGAGGATGTCTTCCGATGGAACATAGACCATCTGCGCCGCGATAATTTGATTCATTTTCCATCCGAACCCGTTCTGCGATCCATAACTGCTGAGCAAGCTCTTGGGTGCAGCAGCCGGGTCGCCGTGGCACGTCAAGCAGCTCGGGGAAGAAACCCCCAGGGGCATGGCAATATAGTACAGGGCTCGCCCGTTGACCATCCGGTAACCGGCGAGTTGCTTGAGGTTCGGATCGTCTACCAGCCGTTGGAGTAACTGCGATTCAAAGTCGTCAGCCCTGTCGTTAGGGTTGCTTGGATTGACCGCCGCTTCCTTGTATGAAAAATCTGCGTAATCACCCTGGAGGCGAAAACTTTCAAAGACCGTGTGCGCGGAAAAGGCGGGAACCGATTCCGGCGTAAAGGTCGATCCGGTCTGAACCCGGTCCAGTAAGAGAGGCTGAATATGCGCCGTCGTATATCCGCGCACGCTCCGCATCATCTGCATGAGAATCGTGCCGCGGTTGGTCGTTTCATTCTCGGAATAGGTCTGTACGACCTGCCAAAAGATCAGTCCGACCAGGATTACGGTCCCCAGGAGCACCGCGGCCAACAACACGAGGAATTTTGTGTTGATCTTGAGGTTTTCAAACTGCCACAAGCGCAGCAGGCCCCCACGCGAGGGCGGGCGGACGGAGGAGGACTGGTTCATCATGCGAGCTTTTGACACGAGAATATACAGTGGCCGTATTCTATAATGACAAGCGGCGAGCGGTCAAGTAGGCCTTTGGGCTATTCCTGCTTTCCGCCCTCTTTTTGCGCTGCTTGACGTACAGGGCACGTCAGACGATAATATGACCCGGATGCAGCGCGATTACCTCTATACCCTCTGGCACTCCCCTTTTGGTTGGATTGGTCTGGCGGCAAGCGAGTGCGGGATGCTGGCTATTACATCTCCGCGGGCGTCGCGTCGCGTGGCCCGGACGGCGCTTGTCGAGACCATGGGCAACGCAGGACGGAGCGGAGAGAATGCACCGATTCGGGCGACGCGCCGGGAATTGTTACGGTATTTTAAGGGGGACGCGGGGGCGGACCTGGAGAGCATCCCACTCGACATGGAACGGGGGACGCCCTTTCAGCGCCGGGTATGGGAGGAATTGCGCAAAATCCCATACGGCGAAACCCGCACATACGGGGAACTGGCACGTACCGTCGGACATCCCAATGCCGCCCGCGCCGTTGGGCAGTGCAACGCGCGCAACCCCTGGGCCATCGTCGTTCCATGCCATCGCCTCCTCGGCGCCAATGCAGGCCTGACGGGATATGCCGGCGGACTGGAAATGAAGCGTCGTTTACTAGAACTGGAAAGAATATCAGGGACCGCGTCTCATGCAATGGGGCTCGCCGCGGCGCCACAGCGGAGAGACATCCATGCGCATCGGAATTGATGCACGGCTCATCTTTTATCAAAAAGCAGGTATTGGCCAGTACATCATGCGCCTGACTGAGGCGCTCGCCCAACTGGACCACCAAGACGAGTTTACTTTTTTTACCAGCCGCAAGGACCGGACGGAACTCGTCACCCAGCCAAACTTTCGGCATCGCCGATTATGGACCCCCAGCCACCACCGGTTTGAGCGGGCAACCCTGTCGGCTGAGTTCCTTCCATTTAATCTCGACGTTTTGCACAGCCCGGATTTTATTCAGCCGAGTCGCACCCGTTTCCCTTCCGTCATTACCGTTCACGACCTGGCCTTTTTGCTCTATCCCCGCTTTCTAACCAAAGAGAGCGCACGGTATTACGGTCAGGTGGATGTGGCCACGCGGCGCGCCAGGCAGGTAATTGCCGTCTCTCAGAGCACCAAGCGCGATATCATCCGACTGCTCGGCGTCCCAGAAGAACGCGTCACCGTCATTTACGAGGCGGCGCATCCCATCTTTCGCCCCCTGGACCGTGCTCAAGCGCGCCGCCACGTCGCCGAGCGGTATGGCATTCAGGAGGATTTTGTGCTCTTTGTCAGCACCATCGAGCCGCGCAAAAATCTGCCCACCCTGCTTGAAGCGATCCGCAAGCTACGCGACATTTATCATGTCCCCGCAACCCTCGCGGTCGCCGGCCAGCAGGGCTGGCTCGTCGACCAGATGAACGAGATTGTGACTCGCCTGCATTTGACCGAGTTCGTTCGGTTCCTCGGCCCGGTATCGAACGAAGAGCTGCTCTACCTCTATAACGCGGCGCGCGTCTTTGCCCTCCCCTCCTTTTACGAAGGGTTCGGCCTTCCACCGCTCGAAGCGATGGCCTGCGGCACGCCGGTCGTCGTCTCCAACACCTCGTCATTCCCCGAGGTAGTCGGCGATGCCGGACAACTGGTCCCGCCGGAGGATGTTGAGGCGTGGAGTGTGGCCCTATGGCGCGTGCTCACCGACCAGAATCTGCGAGATGAAATGTGCGAAAAGGGACTGCGCCGCACCGCCATGTTTTCATGGGAACGCGCCGCCCGCGAGCACCTGGCCGTCTATTACCAGGCCGCCACCAAGTAACACATGGCAGGTCACAAGTCACAGGTTACAAGTTGCAGAAAAAGCCCGCGTAGCCCATCGCGTGTGACCTGTGACTTGTAACGTGCGACCTGTCGCGTGTGACCTGCGACCGGCAATCCATGAAACTCCTTTTACTCACCCCCCAACTTCCCTACCCACCGCACCAGGGAACTACCATTCGCAATTTCAATATTCTCAAGGGGCTCGCGGCGCGGCACGAGATTCATCTCCTCTCGTTCGGTGAGCCGGAAGAGCTCGCCGACTCACCGCTACCCCAATACTGCAAGCGCATCGAGATCGTTGCGCCACCGGTGCGCACCCTCATGCAGCGCGCGGTCGAGACCTTTCTGTCGCCGCTGCCCGATATGGCTCGCCGCCTTCACTCACCCACCATGACGGCAAAATACGCCCGCCTCCAGAGCGAAAACCGCTACGACGTAATTCAGATTGAAGGGATTGAGATGGCGCCGTACTGGTCGCAGTCAAGTCACAGGCCACAGGCCACAGGCCACAGATCGCAGGCTACAAGCCACACGCTACAGGCTACAGGTCATCAGCTGCAAGCGCCAGGCAATCTGGAACCGGCAACCCGGAACCTGCAACCTGTCCCCGTCTTTGACGATCATAACGCCGAGTACGTCCTGCAAAAGACGGCGTACGAGGCAGACCGCAAGAACGCCAGGCGGTTGCACGCCGCGCTCTATTCCTATATCCAGTGGCACAAGCTCGCCCGCTTCGAGCGTGAGTTATGTCTCCGCGCCGGGCACGTCGTCGCCGTCTCGCAATACGACGCGAATGCCATTCACCACCTTGACCCGCGCATCCAACCGGTCGTCATCCCGAACGGCGTGGACGTCGAATACTATATCCCATCTACGGAGGTCTGCGCCAAACCGCTCGCCGACCTCTCAGCCGTCTTTACCGGCAAGATGGACTTTCGCCCCAACATCGACGCCGCCACCTGGTTTGCCCACGAAATACTTCCGGCGCTGCGCCGCGAGATTCCGCTCGCCCACATCTCCTTCGTCGGCCAAAAGCCCAGTCCTCGCGTCCAGGCCCTTGCCGACGAGCCCGGCGTCGAGGTGACCGGTTGGGTTCCCGACACGCGCCCCTATATCGCCGATGCGGCCGTCTATGCCGTTCCACTGCGCATGGGTGGCGGGACGCGGCTCAAAGTCCTCGAAGCTATGGCCATGGGCAAGGCGATTGTCAGCACCACCCTGGGCGCCGAGGGTATCGAGTATATACGCGACCGCGACCTCGTCATCGCCGACGGTCCCGAGGAATTTGCGCGGGCCATCGCCGCTCTCCTCCGCAATCCCGACCGCCGCCGTGAGCTGGGAGCAAACGCCCGAAAATTGGCTGAAGAGAAATATGATTGGAACAAGCTCGTTCCCCTGTTTGAAACGCTTTACGCGCTCGCGCGCTAGTGCTATAATTCTCGCATGGCACGACCCGGAACTGTCATTTCAAGCGATTACCGTTCGCGCGTCCTAGATGGCTTCTGGCTACAAGTGAACTGGCTCTGGCAAGACCCGCTACCCCTGGAAGAGAATATCCTCCGGCAAATTCGCGATGCGAGCAATACGTAGCGTTCGATTGCTGTCCTTGCCTCTGTCTCGTCGATTCGTTCGTTGCCTGTTCCCGCTGCTCGCGCTTTTGCTTTTTCTCCCCTTCGCCAGCCTGCCGCTGACAGCCCAGGAAACACTGCAACATGCGGATGCCATCCTCGTCATTGGTGGTGACCACAAGCCCGAGCGCATTGCCCGGACTGCGCAGCTTTACCGCGATGGATATGCGCCCTTTGTCCTCATCAGCGCCGGCACCATCGTTCAGGAAGGAGACGAAAAACTGCCCGAAGCACAGGTGATGCTCGGGCAGGCGCTCAAGGCCGGTATTCCCCGAGACGCGATCCTCCTGGAGCAGGATTCGCAGACAACGCTTCAGAATGCCGTCGATTCGCACCCCATTCTTGAAGCGCACCAGATTCGCTCGATTCTGCTCGTCACCTCCGCCTATCACAGCCGCCGCGCCCATCGCATGTTTTCCGACCTGTACGGCGATGAAATCGAGGTAAACATCCAACCGGCATTCGAGCCCGGCTTTTGCGCGCTCTGCTGGCCTGTCCAGCCCGACCAGGCAGGCGTTGTCCTCTCCGAATACTGGAAATGGGGCATCTACCTCACGCTGCATCAATAAGCGACTGCCGACGGCCGATAGCAAACCGCCGACGGCCAGAGATTGGAAATCCCTGTCTGAACAAGGCTGGCTTATCCCCCAAAAAGCATGAATGAACACTCCCGCCCCTGACCACTGTCTACTCATTTGGTGGTATAATCATGGTTCGATAGAACGATTGTTCATAGACGAGGTGCTATGCCTGAATTCAAACTTGTAGCCCCCTTCCAACCAACCGGTGATCAACCGGCCGCTATAGAAAAGCTCGTCGCCGGTTTGCAGCAAGGCCATAAATATCAAACGCTGCTTGGCGCGACGGCGACCGGCAAAACCTACGTCATGGCGAACATCATCGAAAAGGTCCAGCGCCCAACGCTCATCATCGCCCATAACAAGACCCTGGCCGCCCAGCTATACAGTGAGTTCCGCGAGTTCTTTCCAAACAACTCGGTCGAGTATTTCGTCTCGTATTACGACTATTACCAGCCCGAGGCCTACGTCCCGCAAAAGGACCTCTATATCGAAAAGGACTCGAGCATCAACGACGAGATCGACCGCCTGCGCCTCGCCGCGACCAGTTCCCTCTTTTCGCGCCGCGATGTCGTGATCGTCGCCTCGGTCTCGTGCATCTATGGCCTCGGCTCGCCTGAGGACTATGGCCGCGTGGTGATCTCGCTCCGCCGCGGCGAAACCCGCCAGCGGGACAAGGTGCTACGCCACCTTGTCGATATCCGTTATGAGCGGAACGACATGGAGTTGTCGCGCGGCAAGTTTCGCGTGCGCGGCGATACCCTCGAAGTCGCCCCGGCCTATGGTGAAACCGCCTACCGCATCGAGTTCTTTGGCGACGAGATCGACCGCATCACCGAGGTGGACCAGTTGACCGGCGAGATCCTGCTTGAGCATACGGCAATCGACATTTATCCGGCCAAGCACTTTATCACCCCGGCCGAAAAGCTCGAGGCCGCCATCGCGGACATTGAAAAAGAGTTGGAGAACCGGCTCAAGGAGCTGAAATCACAGGACAAGCTGCTGGAAGCGCAGCGGATCGAACAGCGCACCCGCTATGACCTGGAGATGCTCCGCGAGATCGGCTATTGCTCCGGCATCGAGAACTATTCGCGCCCGCTGGCCCAGCGCGCCGCCGGCTCGCCGCCGTGGACCCTGCTCGACTATTTCCCCGACGACTATCTCATCATCATCGACGAATCGCACAATACCATCCCACAGATTCACGGGATGTATAACGGCGACCGCGCCCGCAAGATGACGCTGGTGGATTACGGGTTCCGCCTGCCAAGCGCGCTCGACAATCGGCCATTAAAGTTCGAAGAGTTCGAGAACAAGGTTAACCAGGTGATCTTTACCAGCGCGACCCCGAGCGCCTACGAGCGCGAGAAATCGGCCCAGATCGTCGAGCAGATCATCCGCCCGACCGGGCTGGTCGATCCCCAGGTGGTGATCCGCCCGATCAAGGGCCAGGTGGATGACCTCGTCGCCGAGTTGCGCAAACGGATTGACCGCGGCGAGCGCGCCCTGGTCACGACCCTCACCAAGCGGATGGCCGAAGACCTATCTGATTACCTGCAAGAGGTCGGCTTTAAGGTTCACTATCTCCACTCCGAAGTCCAGACCATCGAGCGCGTCGAGATCCTGCGCGACCTGCGCCTGGGCATCTATGATGTCATCGTCGGCATCAATCTCCTGCGTGAAGGTCTCGATCTCCCCGAAGTCTCGCTCGTGGCGATTCTCGACGCCGACAAGGAGGGGTTCCTCCGCAGCGAGACCGCGCTCATCCAGACCATCGGCCGCGCGGCGCGCCACATCAACGGGCAGGTCCTCATGTATGCCGACAATATGACCGACTCGATGAAAAGGGCGATTGGCGAGACCGACCGCCGGCGCAAGGTACAGGCGGATTACAACGAGGCGCACAACATCGTCCCACAGGGAATTATCAAGCAGGTCAAAGACCTCACCGAGCGCGTCCGTTCCGCCGCGGAATCGCGCGGCGACTACAAGACGGGCGGCGCGCCGTTCGAAATCCCAAAGAGCGAGGCGCACAAGCTCATCGCCGACTTGGAAAAGCAGATGAAAGACGCCGCTGGCAAGTGGGAGTTTGAAAAGGCGGCCATGCTGCGTGACCAGATCATGGAACTGCGCGCGATGCTCGATGCCCAGGATGGCCGGCCCGAGTGGAAAAAGATCATGCAAGACGAAGATGAATCCCAGCGCCAACAGCTCCTGGAGGCCAGGGACCTTGCCAAAAAGAAAACCCCGGCGAAATAGCCGAATGGCTTGTCACCCTGAGCCGTGCGAAGGGTCTCGCCCCCGAGGCGCATGGGGTTGGACTGGACCGGCTGCGAGTTATGTCACCCTGAGCCGCGCGAAGGGTCTCGCCCCCGAGGACAGATCCCGGGGCTGGCGATGCGAACGAGAGATTCCATAGCGAGAATCGAGAGCGAGGCGACCAATCGGTCGCCTCGCTGCATTCGAGTCCCGCCAAGGCTCAACGATTATGAGCCGTTGGGTTTATTTTCTTCATCAAAGGTTGCTGATTTGGGTCGGCGTGCGTCTTCCATTCGCTGTTTGAAAGATAATAGCACTTCAGAATTCTTACTCCCCGATTGTTGTTGATGTATGAAGCATACACACTCGCGCCAAATAGCGTAGTCATTTTTCTTCTTGGTTTTTAAGGGGAACTGATCTAACAAGGGAATTATTATATGCATTAAGTTGGAATTTCCTTGAAAGTAAAGCCCATATTGGTCTGCATCCTTGCCCCCTCTGTTTCGGGCGAAACCATAGCTAAACTTGTTCAGCTTGCCACAATGTAATGTGGCTTGTATCTCTTCCAATATTGGCAGATCATCCATTCTGAACTTGAGTTGAAGGTAAGGCCAGAAATGTCCTTGCCTCGTCGGAGTCGGCTTATTATGTGCAATCAAGAAGCTGCCTTCTCCATCCACAAGTCCGGAAAACCACGCGCACCATAAAGGATCAATCATGAGGTCAATGCCAAAACAGTATTGATGTGACATAGTAACCTCGAACGGGTTCTGTGGTGGGTGTCCGCCGCTGCTGGCGGGAACCCCCTGGGAGGGCCAGCACGGCGCTGTGCGATCCAGCCCGCTGGTTGAAAACATCGGCTGGGACCGGAAGCCCACTCAAACAAGCTTATACCAGTTTCACAAACTCGTCCACACTCAGCCCAGCCTCTCGTATGATTCCTCGCAAAGAGCCTCGGTCCAGTTCCTTATGATCGGGTACGACAACCTGTCCGAACGGGCTGTCGCGGCGGAGAATCATACAACGCCTCAACATAGCCCTGTATCGCTTCTTTAATATCGGCAACTGCTTCCTCTCTCGTCTGGCCCTGGCTAATACAACCGGGTAGGCTAGGGCACTCGGCCACCCAATAGCCATCTTCGCCCGGATAAATAATGACTTGTCTCATGTTTATACCCCTCTCTTGGGCCAAGTATACCACCGGAAGGGGAAACAAAAAACTCCCGTTGTGTCTATTACGCGGCAGTGGCCTGGTTAGCAAGGGAAGTCTGTCGCAGCAGCCAGGCCATACCGCCCGCCGCCACGGCGAAGGGCAAAATGGTTCCGATTGCAATCGCGACTAGGGCAAAGAGAGTTGCCTCGGAAAGCTGAAGATATCCGAATACTATAGAGAACGCCAGCGTTGGCGCCCAGCCCGCGACGCATATAACGACCCACCACCCGGCATGCGGAACACGCCCGCGCAACGCGAACCATTGGCACACGGCGAGCAAGAGCGCGCTAGCCAGGATCGTGAGCGGTCCGATCAACTCAGGGGGAGTGTCGGGAGGTAAGCTCCACCTGAACAGGCCCTCGAGCAGCATGGCGAGACCTGTGGCGAGGATCCACCAGGCCGAGTGCTTGAGATATTTGCGGAGGAGCAGCCACTGGCCCAATCCCATTCCCAGCCCGATGAATAGCATGGAAGCCCCCATGCCATCAGCCGTAAGGATGAGCGCCTGTTCGGTCTCTGTTCCCGAAACTGGAGCGGTGACACCAAGAATCGCGACCAGAGCCAAGTTCACAAGAAAAGCGAAGGCAAGGCCAATAATTGGCCCCACGACCGTGGCGAGAATCCAAAGGAACCCGAATTTCCAACCTGGGCGAGTTGGTTGAACGAGTGCGACAGACATTCTAGTATCCTCCTTTCGCCGACATCATGAATCGGCGCATGAGTGAGCCTGTGCGAGTGGGCGGCGAGCGGGATTGCTGGCGGGCACCCTCGGGAGGACTAGCACGGTGCCACCGCCAAGTCGTACGTCCCCATTATACTCCTCCTGTTCTTGCAACGACAAGGGCACGCGCCACAGGCAATTTCAGCAAAGGCTCTCATCGCCTTTAGATTTCGCTTCTCTCTGGTACTATATCACCAATGGGACGTCACATCAACGCTCCCTATCTGATATCTGCTCGATGACGGCCACAGCCCGAGCAATCCCATTCTCGGCCCGAATGCGCTCTCCCAGGCTGGCCGCATTCTTGCGCATCGTCGTGTCGGACACCGCGGAACGAATAGCGTCGGCCAGACGCTCGACCGTTAGGCTCCGGCGTGGAATGGGCATAGGCGCCACCCCCAACTCGTAGACTCGTCGCCCCCAAAACGGCTGATCGCCAAAAAATGGCGTGACAATCGATGGGATGCCGGCCTGTAACCCCGCGGCGGTGGTCCCTGCGCCGCCATGATGCACGACCGCCGCCATTTGAGGAAACAGCCAGCTATGAGGCATCGAGCCAATCATGAATACTGTCTTTGGCAAATTCTCCCTCTTTATACCACTCCACCCCGCGGAGAGCACCCCGCGCTGGCCGGTGCGAGCCAGTGCCTGCAAAACCAGATCGGCCGTTTCCTCTGGGTTGCGGCTGGGCATACTCCCAAAGCCAATGTAGATCGGCGGAGGGCCAGACTTCAGGAAATCCAACAAGTCATCGGGCGGTTCCCACCCTGCCGGCGGTTCCAGGAACCAGTACCCGGTGACGTGGATGAAATCATCCCAATCCGCAGGCGGCGGCAATACCAGCGGGCTGTAGCCATACAGGACCGCTTGCCTCTGCTGGGATGCAACCGGGCCCCAGAATGGCGCCGGCGCCATCTGCAAGACCTGGGATCGCACTTGATTATCCGCCGAGCGGAAAGTTTGCCACATCATCTGTTGCGTCAGGCGATGCGACAGGTGATTGGCCCAGGCAGGCAACCGCGTCTGTGACAATGGGATCAAGGCGCTGGGGAACTCACGGGTCGGCGTCAACGGAAACAGGTATGCCTGCATAAAAGGGATGTCCAGCTTGTCCGATAGCGCCAGGCCCACAAAAAGCCCACCCAGTCCGCCAATAATCAGATCTGAGCCCTGACAGGCCTCCAACCCGCTGACCGCAGCCTGATGGGCCAGTTGCTGCGCGCCGCGTCCCGTGCTCGCCAGGATCTTCAAGAGATTGCCTTGCTCTGCAATCTCTTGAAACTGCTTTTGCGCGGCCGCTTCCACGCCGCTCCCCATCGCGACGAATTTCAGACCCTGGTCCGTAATCAGGGTCTGGAAATCCTGCGTGGCCAGGATGCGAACCGTATGCCCCGCTTCTTTCAACCCCTTTCCCAGCGCGACATAGGGCTGGACATCACCGCGACTGCCTCCCGCAATGATGGTTACTTGCATGACAGTTGACTCCCTTTTGCCGTGGAAACATAGCGATTAATCTGCCCAATCAGGAGCTAGCCTTCCGGCGCCACGCTGGGTTTCCGCATGTCCCTCCGGGCTCTCAGTCCCTCGACCACGGCCGGGACGAGCGAGATGACGACAATCGCGACGATGACCAATTCAAAGTTGTGTTGGACGAAAGGAATGTTGCCGAAAAAATAGCCCAGCATCGTAAAGAGGGCCACCCAGAGGACACCGCCAATGACATTCCAGCGAATGAAAAATCCGTAAGGCATCTGGCTCACTCCGGCCACGAACGGTGCAAAGGTGCGAATGATTGGCACGAACCGCGCCAAAAAGATCGTCTTGCCGCCATGCTTTTCAAAAAAGCGATGTGTCCGCTCCATGTACTCTTTCTTGATCCATTTAACTTCGCCCGTGTAGGCTTTGGCGCCCACCCGATTACCGATCCAGTAGTTGGCGGTATCTCCGGCGACGGCGGCGATGGAGAGTACAATAAAAATCATCCAGGGATTGAGCGAGCCGCGGGCCGCAAACGTGGCGGCTGCAAAGATGAGCGAATCACCCGGCAAAAAGGGCATCACCACCACGCCCGTCTCCACAAAAATGACAATAAAAAGGAGCGCCATGGTCCACGCTCCGTATTGGGTGATAATATCGTTCAGGTAGACATCCACATGCAAAACGATATTGACGAGCTGCAAGATAATATTCACGAAATTTCTCCTTATCCGGTTCTTTTTCCCCTCGCATGACTCTCTTTCAGCAGAGGACCTGGTCCTTATACCTGCGCGGGGTTGCCCCATTCTAAACCAAGTTGCCCTGAAAAGCACATAGAGACAGAAATCAGAAAATGGCGTAAAATACGGTTATTCAAAGGAGGAAAATCCATGCCGACGATTGAGCAGACCTATATTATCCAATCTGTCCCTGAGGATGTCTGGGACGCGTTGATCAACCCGGAGCGAATCCGCGTGTGGAGCGGCGCAACCGCCGAATTTAAACCTGAGCCCGGCGCCGAGTACTGGCTGTGGGATGGTGATATTCGCGGCAAGGTGCTCGAAGCGGAACCCCACAAGCGCCTGACCCAAACCTGGAAACCCCGCAATTGGGATGTGGAAGACTCAGTGGTGACCTTTGTGTTAACGCCCACTGAAGAGGGCACCCAGGTCGATCTCGTTCATGAGAATGTTCAGGATTGGGATTATGATGGCACAGCCGAGGGGTGGGATATTTATTATCTCGGGGCCATCCAGCGGATGATTGAAGGTCAGTCGGAAAACCGGCCGGCGATGACCAAAAAGCGCGCCGCTGCGAAAAAGGCCGCGCCCAAGAAAAACAACCCGCCCGCGGCGAAAAAGAGCGCCACCGGCGCCAAAACAACGGCAAAGAAAGTGACCCCCAAAAAGGCCGCCAAGAAGACGCCGGCCAAAAAGGGAGCGACGCCCAAGCGCGCGAAAAAGCAATAGATGAGAAACGGCGGGCCTGAGCCCGCCATTTCTTGTCTATTGCACAAACACAAGCCGCGCCCTGATTTCCCCTCCCCTCTCTATCTTCCAAGCGCCTGCATCAAAGCCAATGCCGTGCGGAACGCATCGGGACCAATGCGCACGCTCCCCGCAAAGGGATGGTCCAAGGCAAAAATGAGGAGCAGGGTAAACGCAATGACTGCCGCCAGCGCCGAAGCCATTAACGCATGGATATGCCCATTCGTCGTCCCAAAGAAAAAGGTAAAGACGACAATGATCATTCCGCCGCCCAACAGCAGAACCCACAGGATGTCGGGGATGTGCGTGCGATCGGCCTGAAATCGCTCACGACGGAGCGTGCTGAGGTCTTGCGTCTTTTCGAGAACCTGGGTATAGAGGTCGCTTTCTCGTGTGGTATGGGGCTCAAATGCCATCCCCGTTGCCCAGAGACGCGCCAGCGCGGTCTCGGGCAACAGCCCCTGTTCATAGTTTCCCAAATGTGACCATTCATCGTCAATCACTGCTTGAGTATATGCGCGTATATCCGCCTCCAACTGCGTCCGTGTGGGATCGGGCAGTCCCTGCGCCACGCGATAGAGCGCAATGACCGCGTTCGCTTCGTTGTCCACCGCGCGGTCCACGTTTTGATACTGCTGCCAGACGACCAGGACGATAAAGGCCAGGAGCACCGCATAGACCACCCCGAGCATGGCATAGATATTTCCGGCCACGTCGTTATGATCCTTGAGCAACTCGGAAGGGACAAACCGGCGCGCGGCATAAACACCGGCAACGGCAAAGAGCACACTCGCGCCGACGCCGGGCAGTATGAGTAAGAGCGTAGGCAATCTGGTCATGAACAAAAGCATCATGGACCTCCCCATCCATCCCTGATTGCGAAGCGGGCCATTAGGATAGGATACAAGCTCACACTTGTCAAGGGTGAAAGCAGGCCAGATTACAAATTTGACGGATACCAATAACTGCGTATAATACACCATGCGCTGCGGGGTGGAGCAGTGGCAGCTCGTTGGGCTCAATACCGCAGAATTAACAACAGTGGATACGAAAATCAAGGGAGATGTCGCTGAACAGGCGGCAATCCTGCATGCCCTGGAACGTGGCTGGGGTGTCTTGAAACCTATCGGAGATCGGCTCCCATACGATCTGGTTTTCGATGTGGAAGGAACCCTGGTCAAGATTCAGGTCAAGTGTGCCTGGTTTGATCAAGCTCGTAGCAACTATGTCGTAGACAACAGGCGCACCAAGACGAACCGGCGAATCATGCTCCGAGGAACTTACAGCAAATCGGATTTCGATTTTGCCCTCGTCTACATTCAGGATTTAAACCTGTTCTATATCTTTCCGGTCGACGTATTCATCGGCTATGCCAGTGAAATTCACATGGTAGAAGTCGACAAGCGCCAGCGGAAACCGCAATCTGCTGAATATCGTGAAGCTTGGCCGTTGATTCTGCAATGGGCTGCACATGGGGAAACCCGTGTGTGATCACCTGTCAAATTCGGGGAAGCCGTTCGCGGGGTAATCCCGAGCCAAGCTCCCAAAGCTGAAAGGCAATGGGAGAAGGTGTAGAGACTTGATGGCAGGCACCCTAACGTCAAGACGAGGGTGAAGGTAAAGTCCAGACCACAGACCGGTAAGCCGGGCAGCGAAAGCTGTAGTGGTATGCATAACCCAAAGGTCCCCGGTTCGAGTCCGGGCCCCGCTACTCTTTAGAAATTGGAGGGAGGAAGTTGGACGTCAGAATCCAATGTCCAACCTCCAATTTCTGATTTTGCATGGTACCTGCGGCGGGGTAGCTCAGAGGCAGAGCAAACGGCTCATAATCGTTGGGTCGAGGGTCCGATTCCCTCCCCCGCCATCTCTTAAACTCCCTACATTAACGGGAGTTTTTTGTTTCCCATCCCTTGCGAAATTGACCGGCCGCTCCGTTTCGTGGTTCTCTTCCCGGTTTGAATTCTTTCCACAGGCGCGATACAATGCATTCCTATATTCAAACATGAGGTCAAGCGCATGAGCCTAGCCGTTGTCATTCTCGCCGCGGGTCAGGGCACCCGCATGAATTCTAAAATCCCCAAAGTGTTGCATCCCGTCGCCGGCAAGCCCATGGTGAGCTATTCGGTAGATGTCGCACAAGCTCTCGGCGCGCATCGGTTTGTGCTGGTCGTAGGCCACCGCTCGGAGCAGATCAGGACGGTCGTCGGCGCAACTGCAGAATTTGTCGAACAAATCGAGCAAAAGGGCACCGGACACGCCGTTCTGCAGGCGCGCGAAGCCCTGCGGGGACAATCGGAGACGGTGATGGTGCTCTATGGGGATATGCCGCTACTCCGCACAGAGACGCTCCAGCGGCTGTATGACCGCCAGCAGGCGACGAATGCCTGTATCACCATGCTCACTGTCATGGCCGATGACCCGATGGGATTTGGGCGTATCGTGCGCGAGTCGGATGGCTCGGTGGTCAAGATCATCGAGGAATCCGAGGCGACGCCTGCGCAGCTTGCCATCAAAGAATTGAACTGCGGCATCTATTGTTTCAACGCCGACTGGCTTTGGGAACATTTGCTACGCTTGCGCCCCGCGCCGAAAAAGCAAGAATACTTTTTGACCGACCTGGTGCAGATGGCGGCCAACGAGCAAGCGCTGATTGAGACGGAAACGCTGCGTGATCGCAGCGAGGTGATCGGCATCAATACACGCGTACACCTGGCCGAGGCCGAAGCGATTATGCGGAATCGCATTCGCGAACGCGCAATGCTCTCCGGGGTGACCTTGACCGACCCAGACAAGACGTACATCGATGCGGAGGTCGAGATTGGACAGGATACGGTCATCTTGCCAGGCACGCATCTCTGGGGCAAGACAAAGATCGGGAGCGATTGTCACATTGGCCCCGATGCACAGGTGCGCGACTCGGTGATCGGCGACCGGTGCGAGATCGGCGCCTCCCTGCTCGAACAGTCTATGCTTCAGGACGAGGTCAAGGTCGGCCCCTATTGCCATCTACGTCCCGGCACAGTTCTCGGCGTGGGCGTGCATCTGGGGGATCACGCCGAGCTCAAAAACGCGCGCCTGGGACCGGGGACCAAAATGGGACATTTTTCATACCTCGGGGATGCCGAGGTAGGGGCACGCGTCAATATCGGCGCAGGGACCATCACCTGCAACTATGACGGCAAACACAAGCAGCGAACGGTGATTGGTGATGACGCGTTTATTGGGAGTGATACGATGCTGGTCGCGCCGGTGAGCGTCGGCGCACGGGCGCGGACCGGCGCAGGCTCGGTCGTCACACGGGACCTGCCGCCCGATTCCCTCTCGGTCGGCGTGCCCGCCCGGGTGATCAAGCAACTGGAAATAACGTAGAGAGGCAGGTGGTGATCTATTATATCGACTGTACTGCTTGTTCTGGCATTGTTCATCTCTTGGGCTTGCGCCGCTCTACGCGCTGCGCTCAATACCGTCGAGCGAACGTGGGTTGAAGACGCGGCGCAAGCAGGCCACGTACGCGCCGCTGCCCTGCTCCATCTTTTAGATAACCCGCCTCGCTCTCTTTTCCCGCTCCATGTGCTCAACTCGGCGGCGCTCGTCACCCTGGCGGGGGCCGCGCTCGGGCAGATCCTCGCAAACGGCGTCACCCCAGACCTCCTGGCCGTTAGCCTGGTGGAGCTCTTGTTCGTTTGGCTGGTGGGGCGCCTGGCCGCGACCTGGCTCGGCGCGTGGCGCGCCCGGACGCTGGCCGAAGCCAGCGCGCCGATCCTCGCGCTACTCGTGACGGTGGCCCAGCCTTTTCTTGCATTTGAAGCATGGATTGTCCGCCAGGCCAGGGGAACGCCGCATCTGACCGAGCGCGTGACGACGGATGACATTCAGATTATCGTCACCGAAGGGAACCAGGAGCGCAAGCTGGAAGAGATCGAGCCCGAAGAGCGCGAGATGATTGCCGGCATAATCGAGATGAGCGAGCGCACCGCGCGCGACCTGATGATCCCGCGGCTCGACGTGAACGCCATCGAGCTCAACGCGCCGCTGGACGACGCGCTGGATATGGCGATCCAATACGGTCACTCGCGGCTCCCGGTGTATGAAGGGGATATCGATCATATTGTCGGCATCCTGCACGTCAAGGACTTGATTCAACGCCTGCGCCATCCCGAGCGCATTCTCACGTTGCGCGACCTGCTCCGGCGCGTCCACTTTGTGCCGGATGTCGCCAGGGCGCATGACCTCCTGCGCGATCTACTCCGCAACCGGGTGCACATGGCGGTGGTGGTGGACGAGTACGGCGGGACAGTGGGGTTGGTGACGATTGAGGATGCGCTGGAAGAGATCGTCGGCGAGATTCGCGACGAGTATGACGCGGCGGAAGAACCTGAATTTGTGCGGGTGAATGCGGATGAGGCCGTGTTTAACGCACGGGTCCCTATTGCCGAGGTCAACGACGCAATCGAGATTCACTTGCCAACCGAGGAGAGCGATACATTGGGCGGGCTAGTGTATGCCCTGCTGGGACGCATGCCCCGCGTGGGGGACCATGTCGAGGTTGGCGCAGTGGATCTCCAGGTCACAGCGGTCACCGGGCGCCGCATCAAGCAGGTGCGGGTCGTCAAGCTCCATCCCCAGGAAAAGGGAGAGGGTGTAGCAGAATAATGGAATCTTTTGACCCATACGACGAGCTTGTGCAACGCGCCACCGAGGCGCGTGAGCGGGCCTATTCACCCTATTCACACTATGCGGTTGGCGCCGCACTGCTTGGCAAGTCCGGCCGCATTTATATGGGGTGTAACGTCGAAAATGCCTCGTATGGCTTGACTGTCTGCGCGGAGCGAACGGCGATTTTAAAGGCGGTTTCGGAAGGGGAGCGTGAATTTCATGCGATTGCCGTCGTCACGATGAATGGCGGCACCCCGTGCGGGGCTTGTCGCCAGGTTCTGTACGAGTTCCTCCCGCCAGAAGCGCCGGTGATTGTGAGCGATACTGCCGGCCACCGGATTGTCTATGCGCTGGACCAGCTCCTCGCGCATGGATTTGGCCCGGCCCATCTGCCAGGGCGTGAGTCATAGCGCGCGCTGGAAAATTTGAGCGTATTGCATGGACGGTGTATAATGACTTTTAGTGTGTCAACCCCAGGTCACAGAATGAGCCAGGACAAGAATCTGAACGAGCGAATGCGTGAGGTGCGCGCCCTTGCCGATGCCAAAGGGTTTGGCTCGGACGAAGGCCGCATCTGGGAAATGCTGGCGCTGATTCATACCGAAGTGAGCGAGGCGACGGATGCCTATAAAAAGGGCGAGCCAATCGATCACGTCGGCGAAGAACTGATCGACGCGGTCATTCGCATTTTGCATCTGCTCTCGGCGCTCAACCTGGAGCCGGATGTATTGTTTGACGACAAGATGAAGCGAAATTGGGAGCGGCCGTACAAATTCAATACGGTGCGCGGGGGCTAACCGGAATATGGATTGCGGATTGCCGGTTGCGGAATGATTCCTTCGCAATCTTCAATCTCCAATCCGAAATCGCCATGCGGGATCGTGTTTATCGGATTGAGGCGCTCATATTGAAACGGACGGATGTTGGGGAAGCGGATCGCCTGCTCACCCTTTACACCCCGGACCGGGGGAAGCTGCGCGCCGTTGCCAAGGGAGCGCGCAAGCCTTCCTCACGCAAGACGGGGCATGTTGAGCTCTTGAATCGCGCCGCGCTCATGGTTGCCGTCGGGCGCGACCTGGATGTGATTACGCAGGCGGATACGCTTGAATCCTTTCTCCCCCTGCGAAACGATCTCGACCGGTTAAGCTACGCCTATTACTTTGCCGAGTTGGTTGACCGGTTTACCGAACAAGAAGAAGAGAATCGCGCCGTCTACGACCTGCTCCTGCAGGCGCTGCGCTGGCTCGAAAAGACCGACCGGTTGCCCCGCACGGCGCGCTATTTCGAGATGCGGTTGCTTGATGCGGTCGGTTATCGCCCCGAACTGTTGCATTGCGTGAATTGCCGGCAAGAACTCGCGCCCGAAGAGAATTTCTTTACACCGGAGGGGGGCGGGGTGCTCGATCCCGGCTGCCGCGATTCGCATCGCGATTCGCAAATGGTCTCGCTGAACGGGCTCAAGGTGCTGCGCTTTCTCCAGACTCGCGATTATGCCGAGGTGGATAGACTCGCCCTTACCCCCAGGGTCGAAGCGGAGGTGGAGCAATTGCTCCACTATAACCTCACGCACTGGCTGGAGCGAAATCTCAAATCGATCGAATTCTTGCACATCTTGCGGGCCGGCACGGTCAGTTCGAAAACGGAGTCGAATTAATATGCCAGACATGGAAACCATCGTCTCTTTATGCAAGCGACGGGGTTTTGTCTTTCAGGGTTCTGAAATTTACGGCGGCATCGGCGGGTTCTGGGATTACGGCCCGCTCGGCGTTGAGCTCAAGAACAATATCAAGCGCGCCTGGTGGAAAGCGATGGTCCAGGAGCGCGATGACATCGTAGGCATTGACGCGGCGGTCATCATGAATCCGAGCGTGTGGGTTGCCAGCGGCCACGTGGCGACCTTTTCCGACCCCCTCGTCGAGTGCAAGAACTGTCATCATCGTTTTCGTGCAGACAAGCTGCAAGGGGATGTGTGCCCTGACTGCGGCAGCCAGGGAACGATGACAGAGCCCAAGCAGTTCAACCTGCTCTTTAAAACCCATGTCGGCCCCGTCGAGGAAGAGGCGGCGGTCGCCTACCTTCGCCCGGAGACCGCGCAGGGGATCTTTGTCAATTTCCTGAATGTCCAGCAGTCGATGCGCAAAAAGATTCCGTTCGGGATTGCGCAGATCGGCCGCTCGTTCCGCAACGAGATCATTACGGGGAATTTCATCTTTCGGGACCGCGAATTTGAGCAGATGGAGATGGAGTTTTTCATCAAACCGGGTACCGAGGATGAGTGGCATGACGGCTGGCGAGATATCCGGCTGAACTGGTGGAAGCGGACCTTTCATATCGCCGACGATCATATTCGCATCAAGGTCATCCGCCACCAGCAGGCGACGGCTATCATTGGCCCTGACCCGCAAGATGTGGAACAGGAAAAACCACCGCACTATTCCAAAGGGAACTATGATATCGAGTACAAGTTCCCGATGGGGTGGAGCGAGATCGAAGGGATTGCGAGTCGCACCAATTATGACCTCTCGCAGCACCAGCAGTTCAGCGGCAAGGAGCTCCAGTACTTTGACGACGAGACCAAAGAGAAATATATCCCGTATGTCGTCGAGCCGGCAATGGGCGTAGACCGCGCGGTGCTCGTCGCCCTGTTCGAATCCTACCGCGAAGAAAAGGTTCGCGGCGAAAAGCGCGTGGTCCTGGCCCTGCCGTATGGCCTGGCGCCCATCAAAGCGGCCGTGCTGCCCCTCTTGAGAAATCGGTCTGAAATCGTCGAGATGGCGCGAAACCTGACGGCCGAGCTCAAGACCCAGATGATGGCGACCTACGACGACACCGCCGGCATCGGGCGTCTCTATCGCCGCCAGGATGAGATCGGCACCCCCTTCTGCGTCACAGTCGATGTGCAATCCCTGGAAGACAAGCAGGTGACGATTCGCGACCGCGACTCGATGGAGCAGGTACGCGTGCCACTGGATCAGGTCAAGGGGACTTTGCTGGGTAGGCTGGGATAAAAGTTCACAGGTGAAAAGCCGTGCCGCAATTGACTTTTGTTTCAAGAGCTTTTGCGGTTTGAAGAGGAACTATAAGTCTTATGGTAAGCAAGGGCATGACCGTGGAACGCGCCAAGCTCCCGCCAGCCTTGATAGAATGGTTGGAAGTTGGCGGGGGTAAGGGCGGCATTCTTCTATATCGTGAGGAGAATGGCCAAATCGTGCTGGAAAAGCTTGAAAATGTTGATCCGGCCATGCTGCCACGTCTACGCGCGAACATGGAGCGATATCGTTCCGCCCTGGAACGACTTGCCGATTCGTAAATGCGCTATCTCACAGAAGATGAAATCATCGTCATACACTGGAGTGTGATTCAGGACTTGGGTGGCGCACATGGCGTGCTAGACCGAGAGCGACTACGGTCCTCTATTGAGACGCCAAAGCAAACAATGTTCGAGGACGAGTTATACCCGGACCTTTGAGGAATCAAATGTCAATTCGAAGTCTATTCATGTCAATTCCACGTCTATTGGTGTTTGTTCTCTTGGGAGCATGGATCACTGCAGGTATCTGGGGCTGGCAAACCGTTTACAGCGGTATGGTTTCCGGCGATCTAGCCTTAATTGGATTGGGCGCTATTGGTCTGGCAATTGGGCTTGCGCTTCCACTATGGGTCGGCTACGGTATTATTGAAAAGCGAATACGAACGCCCTTGAAGACCTTGGTTTTAGTATGGGTTGTTAGCACGGTTGTTATCTTTCTTGGCCTTTTCATCTATCTCCGCCTAAATAGGCCTTCAGATGAAATCTTGCAGGCCATGTCAGTAGTCTGTCAAGGACAAGCAGCCCAACAAGCAGCGCCATATGCAAATGGGCGTCAGCCGCACACAATTGTACTGCTCAATGAAGATGGAAAGTCTCATGCCTGGACAGGACGGATACCTATCGAGTGGCGTCCAGACCGCGTCGGCGCGACTGAGCTGGTGGCATGTGTCTCTGAAGGACAGAAAACGATTCAGACGTGTTCATATATTGGTGGCGGGAGTGTATCTCGCGTCCAGCACCTGGCCCAAATACGTCTTCTTGAGGCATATACAGGAAAGTGGGTGAGTTCAGGTACTCTATTTGGCGATATCCCGGCCCAATGCAATGAAAGCGAAAGCTTTGGCCAGGGAAAAGGCAGCAAGACGTTTGAGGGTTCTTCGGTTTCTGAGACCCAGGTTATAGAATGGCTGAAACCCTATGTGACAAGGACCGAGTAGGAATGTGCAGGGTTAAACACAATGGATGGGGTGCTTGATTAGGTAGCTTGTAATATGCATCGAGTTTGAGGGAAAAAGCAAAAGCGATTTGGATAACGGATCCGCCTGGAATGTATCAACGGGTGGTTGACCCCCGGCGGGCTGTCAAATCTGCAGATGTGAAATAATACCGAAGGAGATCGAGTAACAATGGCTGTCAAG
>JBAVQS010000025.1:0-8287 GCA_049694275.1 Anaerolineae bacterium
GCGGCGTACGGGACTATGCCGGGAACCAGGTCGCGGCGCCTTTTGCCTGGAGCTTTACCGCCGACCGTCCGCAAGTGACGGGAGATGCATTTCGTTTGTTGACGGTGGACGGCGGCCAGTCGCCCGCAGTCTCACCCGACGGGAGCCAGGTTGCGTTCATCTCCGATCGCTCCGGCCTCCCCAGGGTCTGGGTAATGCGCGCGGATGACTATGCAGAAAAGGCCAAGAGCGCCAAGCCATTGACGAACGGCAGCGCGCCGGAAGCTGACCCGGCCTGGTCGCCCGATGGGACCCTGCTGGCATACGTTTCCACTGTCAACGACGCACCTCAGGTTTGGGTGGCCGCGCCGGATGGGAGCGGCGCACACGCGCTCACGAATGGAACCGGAACCAGCCCGACCTGGTCGTCCGACGGCAAAACGGTCGCCTTTGTGCGCGACGGGAACCTGTGGCAAGTCGATGCCGATGGCACGGGCCTGCACGCGCTGACGAACTATCCGGAGCGCCCGGTACAGGCCGTCAGTTGGCAGCCGGACGGCCAACTGCTGGCGGTGGATTTCAAGCTGTATCAAGAGACGATCGATCTCTACAATCCGTCGACCGGCCAACTCACCTCCGTCACAAAAGGCGGGCAGGAGAGCGCCCCGGCCTGGCTGAACGACGGCACGCTCCTCTATACCTCACCAGCAGGTCAGAATCAGCCGGACGCAGTTTGGCAGGTCAATCTCGACGGCAGCAGCGACGCGGTCCTCCCGGGCAGCGGGGGGCACGCGGTGGGAGACATGCAGCCAGCGCCCGCGCGGAGTGGGAACGCGTTAGCCATCGTGTCAACCCGCAATGGCGCGCGCAACATCTGGCTGCGCGCCGATTTGCAGCTCGCACAACTGGATGTATTGCCAGCGATTGGCGCCGCACCGGGTACCCCGCTCCAGGTTACATATACCCTGCCCGCCGATGCGCAGGTAACCCTCGAGATCGCCAATGTCAAAAAACTGGTAGATAATGCAGCGCAAGCTAAAGGAAGCCAGGCGGTCACCTGGGACGGGACGGACGCGAACGGCAAGCCAGTCCCGGCAGGCGACTATTTGATCAAGCTATCCGCTCAGGTTACGGGCGGCAGTGAGCCGCTGACACGTTTTGTCTCGGCGCGCGTCCTGGATGCGGCCAATCAGGGCAACCTCCAGCTCGTCATCAACCAGTGGGCGAACACACCGCTCGATCAAGCGGACGGCTTGCACATCCAGGTCTATCCGCAAGGCTCTCGCACCCACCCGGCCGCCGAAGCGGACAACAACGCAAGCCCAGCCTTTAACTTGCCGGCCGGACAATATGATCTTCTCGTCGGGTTAAACAACCTGCGCCGCGAGCTTGACGGAGTCACACTCGACTCGGGAAAAACAGCGAATGCATCGATTGATCTTGCCCTCGGCGCACTACAGGTCAATCTGCTGGCTGCCCCCGGCAATCCGGTGAATGGGCCCACTTCCATGCAGGTTTTCCGCAGCGGTGACCCAACCCAGGCGCCTGTGGCAACCCAGAACACCGGGGTTGCCAACTTTGTGCTGCCCTCCGGCCTGTACGATGTGCAGGCCGAATATCAAGGCGTGCGCCAGTTCATCTCTGGCGTGCGAGTCGAAACGGGCCAGACCGCCACGCAAGAGATCAACCTGGGCGCAGGGTCGCTAGAGCTCAACGTGCTGGCGTTTGGCGGCCATCCCGCCGACGCCGGCGGGCGTTTGACCGTGCAGGCGTTCAGCCCGCAAGACCACAAGACTGCGATTGCCACCGTCTTTAACAATCCGGCCAAGCTGCTGCTACCTGCGGGTAACTATGACATCCGCGTGATCTATGCAGTTGCGCCGCTGAGCCCCAACGTCATCGGCTCGGTCGAACAGTGGGTGAACGGCATCACTATCCAGCCGGGAGAAACCGTCACCCGCGAGGATGACCTGCAACTGGGCGCGGTCAAGCTTGACATTCTCGAAGCCGCTGGCAAGCCCGCCGAGCCCCAGAGCATCAGCCTGACCCTTTATCCCCATGGCAATAGCGTCACCCCGGCCGCGGATATGATCTCGGTCAACAGCGCCACGCTCCAACTGCTGCCCGGTAGCTATGATGTAATAGCCGACTATGCCCATACCACGCTACGCAAGCAGGGTCCTATTGCCACTGTCCAAATCGCGGCCGGACAATCCACTGCACAGACCATTGACCTCAGATTGGGTCGGATAGATATTCAAGTGTACGACGCCTCCGGACAGTTGGTTGACGGGAATCGCCTGAGTGCACAGGCCTACCCGGCCGGCAAACGCGATGCGAGCTTTGCATCAGACTCTCTAGCCAATCCGGTAGAGCTCATCCTCCTATCTGATACCAGTTACGATCTTGTTGTAACCCTTGACGGCAAAACGGTGGAGCTGACGGGGCAATCGGTCAAGGAAGGGGCGACGCAGGTGCTCAAGCTAAATGCCAGCGACTTTAAATAACACTTCCACCACCCCGACGGCAACCCGCATTCCCACCGTCGATATCGTGCGCGGGTTCGCCCTATTCGGCATCCTGGTGGTCAACCTCACTACCTTCCGCTCGCCCAACCCCGTCTGGCATGGACTCGACAGCGTTGTGGATTGGCTGATCCTGGTTCTATTCCAGAGCAAGTTCCTGTCGCTGTACTCTTTTTTATTCGGGCTGAGCTTTGCCCTTTTTATGCGGAAATCCACCGACCGGTCCACCCTGTGGCGCTTTGCCTGGCGCACGGCAATCTTGCTGGTGATCGGCGCGCTACATTATGTCTTGCTGTGGGACGGCGACATCCTGATGGAATATGCGATTGCCGCCTTTTTGCTGCTGCCTTTTGCGCGCCGCAAGGCGCAGACTGCCCTGAGTTGGGGCGTCGGTTTATACGCTTTTTACGCGCTTTTCCTGCTCGTCGTGGTGGTTGTCTCAGCAGCCCGGCCACAGCCACAAGCGACCGCCAGTGACGCGGTCGATCTATCCGTGATGCCGACGGCCCTCGCCCAGACCGGCAGCTACCTCCAGTTGCTGCAATGGCGCGCCGGCAGCGTCGGTAATTTCCTGGGAGAGCATATCGCCGCTTCCATCTTTCTAGTTGGCATTTTCCTCATTGGGGTCTACGCCGGCCGTGAGGGGATCATCGCCGACCCGTTCGCCCACACCACCCTATTAAAGCGGATGATTGTCTGGGGGTTGCCCATCGGGCTGCTCTGCAACGTCGTCTATGCCCTGGCCGGGCCGGTACAAAAAAATCTGCCCGTCGTAGAACGGGCCGTGGTCATTGTGGTGATTGCGCTCGCGCCCATTATCCTGGCCCTGGCGTATGCCGCCGGGGCGGCCTGGCTGGCGGCGAAGGCCCGGTGGATGTCTCCCCTGGCCGCGGCCGGGCGCATGTCGCTGACCAATTATCTGGTGCAGTCAGCCGTAATGACGACTCTATTCTATACTTATGGATTCAAACTATTCGATCAGGTGGGTCCGACGGCCGGGCTATTGCTCGCGATAGGAATTTTCACCGCGCAAGTCATCCTCAGCAATCTCTGGTTCCGCCGTTTCTCGTATGGTCCGGCCGAGTGGGTATGGCGCTGCCTGACGTACGGCAAGTGGATCAAGATCACGACCTCGTAAGCGATTTGCGATACGCTTGATGTGCAGGTAAGCAAGAGAAGATAGAAATGGATTGCTTGCCCATGGAGAACCACCGATGATACCTCAAGAACGCAGCAAGAAAATCGAGTCTTATGGAATGGCCCATCCGCAGTTGGTCGCGGCTTTAGAACGTTTTCCGCGGGAAATGTGGCAGTTCAGGCCAGCCCCCGATCGATGGACAATCCACGAAATCATCATCCACATCGCCGACAGTGAAGCCAACAGCTACATTCGATGCCGCCGTTTTATCGCGGAACCCGGCAGCAATGTGTTGGGATACGACGAAAACAAGTGGGCGCACGACCTACACTATCACGAGCAAAACGCCGATGACGCATTGGAACTGTTCAAATGGCTACGACACAAATCGTACACGCTGATCAAGGATCTACCCGAACCGGTTTGGTCGAACATGGTCCATCACACAGAATCCGGTGTAATGACGATGGATGAATGGCTTGATACATACGAGCGACATATTCCTGAGCATGTCAAACAGATGCAGGCCAATTATGATGACTGGGTGAAGCAGAAAAGCGCGGGCTAACAATGGAACGCGACGAAAACAGATAATTCATTTCACCCTACTCGTGATATAATAATAACCGTTGGCGGCTCGCGTAAGGGGCGGGGTAAATTCCGCCCTTGTCTTTTTCCCTGATCCGCAAAAGGTTACCATTCATGGATTTGATGTCCGAGATTGAACCGGATATTTTCCAGGTCCGTATCCCCATCCCCTTTCCCCTGAAAAACATCCAGTCCTATCTGGTACGCGAGGCGGATGGGTGGACGATGATCGATACGGGGCTGAACGACCCACCCGCGCTGGAAGCATGGGAACACGCCTTTCGCGCGCTCCAGATGACCCCCCGCGACATCCGGCGCATTTTGCTCACGCACACGCACCCCGATCATTTTGGGCTCGCGGGTTATTTCCAGAACCTTTCCTCCGCGCCGGTCTATGCGCTTAACGAAGAGATCGAAATCGTCCCGCGCGAATGGCCGCCGAAAGAGATCGCCATCCCGATGCTTTCACGGTATTTCGCTCGGAATGGCGCGCCGCCCGATGTGATGGCCCGCGTGGCCGGACGCTCCCAGGAAGTGTGGGATATGATCCAGCCGCTGCCGGTCCTGTCGCCGCTGCACGAAGGCGACGAGGTGCAAATTGGGGGACAGCCCTACCGGGTCATCTGGGTGCCCGGGCATGCCGATGGACACTTGATATTCCATCGCGTGAGCGATGGGCTGATGTTTATCGGAGACCACGTCCTGATGAAGATCACTCCCAACATTGCGCGCTGGCCGCAGCTCGACCCCAATCCGCTCAAGACCTATCTCAAATCCCTGGATAAGGTCGCGCCCCTTCACACCTCGGTCGCGCTCCCCGGTCATCGTGCGGTTATTCATGATCTACCGGGACGCATTATCGAGATCAAACACCACCACGACGTGCGACTGAAGGAAACATGGGCAGCCGCCGGCGAAGGCTGCGATGGGTATCAGGTGGCGCGGGTCCTCTTTCCGCGCCTGATCACGGCGGACGATGTTCGGCTCGGCATGGTGGAAGCGCTTTCCCACCTTGAATATCTCACACAGGCCGGCCGGCTCGAACGGCTGGAGGATGAGACCACCCGGTACCGACAGAGAAATTGACCCGTTCAAACTCATCCTCCCCCAAGCGCACACCTCACTGGATGCCATCCGTTCCTTACGACCAGCCTATTCTATGAGGGATGAAGGTCGGGGCGCCTGATCCGCTCAACCTGGTGCGCCCCTCATCCCTTGAACGAGGAGGCTTGCGATGAAGCACGTGCTACGCTGGTACGACTATATCACGTTCAACATCTATTTTCTCGGCCTCTCGACCCTTTCGCAGACCCTCTCCGGTTTTGTCTTTCCCCTGCTCGTACAACAGTTTGTGGGCGATACAGACAAAGGAACCTATTTGGGAACCCTGCGACTGTGGACGCTGATGGTGGCCCTGCTCGCCCAGGCTTTCTGGGGCATCCTCTCCGATCGTAACACCAGTCGCTGGGGCCGCCGTCGCCCCTACATTCTGGGCGGCTCGCTCATAGACCTGATCTTTATCGGCGGGATTGCATTCTCGGCTACCCTGAGCGGCTGGACCGGGTACCTGGTCCTCTTTGTCATGGTCGTCTTTTTGCAAATCTCGTCGAATGCGGCCCAGGCGGCTCAGCAGGGGATCATCCCCGATCTCGTCCCCGAGGACAAGCGCGGCCGCTTTTCCGCCATCAAAGCCGTATTTGAAGTCCCACTCCCCGTCATCGTCGTTGCGGGCACCGTTTACATTGCGGGAAGGATTCAGGGCGGGAGCATGACCAACAGCATCCTCCTCCTCTTCGCCGCAGGAATGGTCCTTGTCTGCGCGCTCCTCACGCTATTCGCGCGCGAAAAACCACTGGAGGAAAAACTGCCTCCGCTCGATTGGGCGCCGGTCGCGCGCCTGTTGCTCATGACGGCACTCTTTACCGTCATCATTCTCGGCCTGGGTGAGGGCATCAAACTGTTTGCCCGGCTGCTCCAGAGCATCGGCGATATCACCCTGCTCCTGGTCATCCTGGGCGCCGCCGGCCTGCTTGCGATGGGCGCGGCTATTGTCCTGGGCGTCTGGGTGAGCGTGCGAATTAGCGTCGGCGCGGCGGCCAGGCAGAACCCTTCTTTTACGTGGTGGGTCGTCAACCGCCTCGCCTTTCTCGCCAGTGTGGCCAATATCGCCTCATTCATCCTCTATTATTTGCAAGGACGGTTGGGGCTGCACGGTGAAGAGGCTGCGGGACCGGCCGCCAACCTTCAAGTCGCCATCGGCATCCTGATTCTCGTCAGCGCGCTCGCCAGTGGTTGGCTCTCGGATCGATTTGGACATAAGCGGGTGGTGGCGGCGGCGGGCCTGATCGCCGCGCTTGGAACGGTCATCGCCATTGCCGTTCCCAACCTGAATGTCATTTTCGTGGGGGGAGCGCTCATCGGGGCGGGCGCCGGCATGTTCTATACGGCCAACTGGGCGCTGGGAACAAGCATCGTGCCGCAGGGGCAAGCGGGCCGGTACCTCGGCATTTCGAATCTGGCGGGCGCCGGCGCGGGAGCAGTCGGCTCGTACATCGGCGGGCCGATTGCAGACTATATCACGGCTCGCGTGCCGGAATCCCCTGGGCTGGGTTATGTCCTGCTCTTTGTCATCTTTGCCGTGCTCTTTCTGGCCTCTGTCCTGGCGCTCACACGCGTGCACGAGCCGTCCGCACAGGCCGTCCCATAGACAGTTACACAGATCAACAGGCAGACAGGTAAGGAATAGCCTTTTCGACCTGTGATGGAAAGACGTTGACCCCGCGCACTACCACTCGGTTCTGAGAAATAAAAGAGCGACAGGTCTCCCTGTCGCTCCCCTCTTTTATTGATCACTCGCTTTACGCCTTGACGACGTAGGTGCCCGCGATCTTGTCGTGCCAGCCCTGCTTGTCCTTGTCAAACAGGATCCAGATGTAGCCGAGGAGGAAGATGGCGCTCACATAGTAACCGACGTAGCGGAGAACGGCTTTCATCGGCGTCACCTTGGTGCCGTCGGTCGCAACGACTTTGATCTTCATCACACCCTTGCCGATGGTCTGGCCTGTGGTTGTCCAGAAATAGTAGTAATATCCGAGACCGACAAGCACGGAGAGCAGATAACCCACTGTTCCGCTCGAGTCAATCATATTGCCCACTGCGCTCAAAATGCCGCCGGCGATGCCGATAATGACGCCGTCGATGAGCGCCGCGATCAGGCGCGGGCCAAAACCGATCTTTTCCATTTTGCATGCTCCTTATGAATTGAGAAAATGATAATCCGAACACGAGCGGGGCGTCAACCCTCTAAACGCATGGACCTCCTGAAAGAGAGCTTGCTCCAGGTCTGGCACATTTTGATAACGGTAGACCCAGATGCCGGCGAGCGTGAGTGGAGCAATGGATTTATGCCTTTGGCCCGGAAAAAGTGAGATAATCGCCAGGCGGACCGAACGGCACAAACGCCATGCAACATGATTCACGCCAGACCGGCAAAGCAAAACAGCGCAAGCAAGGAAAAGAACGCATTAACTCGGCTTGCACCCGCAAGGGCCTGTCTTGCCAGTTTCAACTAGACGAGAGGTCAATCCATTCTAACCCAGAAGATCAAGCAAACTATTCTAAATCAACAACACCGCATCACGATTCGAGTTACACCGAGTCCTGGCCGTATGCCCTGGCCAACGACTGCTGGCTGACTCAGAAGAACGGCTATAGCATAAACTAATTTGTAGAATTTTTCAAGGGGGGTCTTGCGGCAACAATTTGAACAACCCTTCGCGGGTCTGCGCCGGCGGCTGATCGCGTGTCTCTATGAAATCGTCGGAAAACATCGACAGGCTTGCGAATAACCGCTCCCAGCCTGTGTAGGGCGTCAGCGGGATAAGCTCAAAGGTGATGAGCCCGGCGGCGACGAGGGGGAGGGTTTGGAGAGCCGCTTGCGCGCCGGTGAGGTCGGCACATTCGAGCATGAGCACAGCCTCGTGGCGGTCCGCGCGGAAATACAGCTCGCGGACGATGCCCGCTTGATAGAGCTCATAGACGCGCGCCGCCTCGGCGA
>JBAVQS010000026.1:0-12825 GCA_049694275.1 Anaerolineae bacterium
ATCCTGAAGGGGATGAAGAAAACCCTTCGGATACCCCAGGCTCCGAGCGGGCCAATTCCGGAACTGACCGAATTTCTGGCTCGGTTCCAAGTGCACTTTAAGCGCACAGAAAGTGAAATCGCCGCCGAGCGCTACCTGACCGGCCTGCTGACCGAGCACCCGAACAAGAATTGCGACACGTTGGCCGAGATCGTCCCCGGTACCAGCGCGCAAAGCTTGCAAGGGCTGCTGACCAGCATGGTCTGGGATGAAGAGGACTTGAATCGGCAACGGGTCCAAGTGATGGCCGCCCTGCCGACCGAAGGCGACGGCGTCATGATTTTCGATGACACGGGCTTTGCCAAGCAAGGCAAGGACTCGGTCGGTGTGAAACGCCAATATTCGGGCACGCTGGGCAAGGTGGCGAATTGCCAAGTGACCGTCAACTGCACCTATGCCGAGCGCACGCTGGCCTGGCCCGTCGCGACCCGGCTGTATCTGCCGAAAGAATGGGCCACCGATGCGGGGCGCCGACAGAAGGCGCATATTCCAGACACAATCCCGTTTCAGACCAAAGCCGAGATTGCTTTGGAATTGTTGGACCAGGCGAACACCTGGGGCGTGCGGCATCGCTGCGTGGCGGCGGATGCCGATTATGGCGATAATCCGCACTTTTTGGACGGGTTGGAGCAGCGCCACGCACGGTATGTCGTCGCCGTGCGGGCCAATTTTCAAGTGAGCCTGGCGCGGGGGGCCGCGGCGACGGTCGAAGCGGCCCACGCGGTGATTCAGCGGCAACGCCCGAACCAGTGGACGACGATTCGCTGGAAGGAAGGCCCCACGGGCTGGCTGCGCGCCCGTTTCACGGCCATCCGCTGCTGGCGCGTGGATGGGCACGGCATCCGGCGGGTCGGTTGGCTGATCGGGCAATGTCCGGTCCGTGGCGAAACGGGCGACTGGAAATATGTGTGGAGCAACTTTCCACCCCAGACGCCCTTGGCCAAGATGGCGGAATACTTTCATCGACGGCATTGGGTTGAACAATTTCACGAAGAGGCCAAGGGGGAGTTGGGCTGGGATCAATACCAGGGCCGCTTGTGGCATGGCTTTCATCGCCATGCCATCTTGACGCTGCTCACCTACAGTTTTTTGGTGTGGCGCGAATGGCAAGAACGACAAAACCGACCTCGGCGTGGGCGTCCGCGCGGGGCTTTTTCCCCCTCGGCCGGATCGGCGTCGCATCACCTTGCCGCAGCTCCATCGCCGATTGGCTGATTGGCTGCAAGCAGCTGCCATTCGCGAGTTGGTTGCCAAGAATCTCATCGATCAGTTCTGCTCACGGTTGAAATGACAAAGTAGTACTAGGCGAGTTTGGGTATAATAGCAAAAGAATGATATACTGTCGTTGCGCCTTCTCATTCCAAGAATCAACAGAATCGCGGGATTGGAGCGGTCCGGCGCTAACTTGGTGCGGGGCCGCTCATGTAACTGGAGCTAAGGCTGTGAGCATTTCTAATTGTCCACAATGCGGCACGCCCAATCGCGTCTCGGCGCGTTATTGCACTAATTGTCGCGCTCCGCTTTCCCTTCTGACTACCTTCAAGACCTGTCCACAGTGCCATCGTCCTAACCGAATAGAAGCGCGATTCTGTGGAACCTGTGGACATGCCTTTTCTTTCCGCGGTCGATTCGACCATGTTTTCGCTTGGGTTTCCGCTCGTCTGCAGCGGCCGCTCATAACCGGCATCCCCAATCTGGCGTTGATCGCCATCGCGTTGTTTATGCTCTTTTTCGCAGGAGCGATCATTGTCGCCGTTGCGAATCCCAGCGCGGGCACGCCGTCACCGACCCTGGTTGCCGTGCGGCTCTATACTCCGACCACAATCTCCGGTGCTCTGCCGGTTGTGCCTTCAAGCGCGCCTAGCCTTGCTCCGGTTAGTCCTCAAGCGACCGCCTCGACGATGGGTGGCCTGACCCGTGCCAAGCTGGCGACGGTTGCAATTATTGTCCCCGTCGAATCGGACCCGGGGCACATTGTCAGCGGTTCGGGGAGCATTATTACCCATGAAGGCCATATCCTCACCAATCGCCATCTCTTTTATGATGATACCGGAGCAGCCTACAACAACCAGGGTGATATTTATATAGCCATTCTCACTCCGGATGATCTCAAAGGGGAGGCTCAAATACGGTATCGCGCAAAACCGGTTCAGATGATTCAAGCCGAAGATCTCGCATTGATTCGAATCACCTCGCTTGCTGATGGCAGTCCCTTGCCGTCTGACCTTGGCCTGAGTGTCATCCCGATTGGCGATTCCAAGCAGCTCGATTCCGGTGACGAGCTCACGATTCTCGGGTATCCAGGTCTCGGCGGGAACAGCCTGACCTTGACAAGCGGCAAGGTAGCGGGGTTTATCGAAGCGGAACATTGGATCAAAACGGATGCCGAGATCAACCCGGGCAACAGCGGTGGGCCGGCGCTAAACGCGGCGAACAAACAGATCGGAGTGGCTTCGGCTACCAACACAGGCCAAAAGGTGACAGGAAAACTGGGGTTGATTCGCGATATTCTTTATGCGCAACCCTTGATCGAGCTTGCGCGGAGCGAGGCGGGAGAATGAGGCTGGACGGACGAAATCCATTGACAGAAAACAGGTCGATTTTCCATCAGATATAGAGTAGAGATTGTAGAATCTGGTCCTAGAGAAGCGGAATGCCAACTTCACTCAAGCATGGGCAAATTCTCACAAGCCAAACCAGCAAATACCTCGTAATACGTGAGTTGAGCAGCAAAGGCGGATTTGGGGTTGTATATGAAGGCAAGGCAATTCCCAGCGGGCAGCCAATCGCCATCAAGCAGAATTGGACTGATAAGCGATCGCAGGGAGACCCGGGCTATCAGGAGTACTTGGGCATCCATAGTCAGTTCCAATTCGAAGCCGATACCCTCAAAAGTATCCAGCACCCTAACCTGGTCCGCTTTATTGACTATATTGACAATGCCGACGGACAGTTCATCGTCATGGAGTATATCGACGGGGACGACCTGCGCGATCTGGCCGCCAAGCAAAACCAGGGTTTCATCGAGACGCAGGTCCTTGACTGGGGCATCCAGCTCTGTGATGTCTTGCAGACCTTACACACCCATCAGCCCAAGATTATTCACCGCGATATCAAGCCCGATAACGTGCGAATTGACATGTCGGGGCGGCTTGTGCTCATCGATCTGGGAATTGCCAAGGAAGAGCGTAGAGGTCAGGGTACCGTCCGATGGGCTCAGGCATATTCGGAAGGATTCTCGCCCAAAGAGCAGTATGCCCGATTGGGAACCGACCAACGCACGGATATTTACGCTCTGGGAGCGACGCTCTATTTCCTGTTGATGACCAGAGCGCCGGATACCTGGCAGGCGCGTGAGGTCCAAAAAAGGGATCCCGATTTTTCGCACCATCAACCTCCGCTGGCACCCCAGACGGTCCGAGCACTTTGCAAAGCGCTCGCTTTAGAGAAAGCGGACCGCTTCCAGAGCGCCGCGGAAATGTCACAGGCACTGAAGGACGCGCGGCTCGCCCTGCAGGGTATTCGCTGTCCACAATGCGGCTATCTAAACCGGGCCGCCGCCAAGTTTTGCATCCGATGTGGATACCCGCTGGCTCAGGCCCTGCCAGGCGCGGTCTCCTGTCCCCATTGTGGGAACTTGAAGCGTCCATTCGCACATTATTGCAGCCAGTGTGGCAAGGCGAGCGCTGTGGCGGCAGTGACGCCATTTATCCAATGTCCAGTTTGCAGCGCTGCGAACAAAGCACAAGCGAATTTTTGCCTGCGCTGCGGTCATCATTTTCAAGTTTCCAGTCTGGCGACGGGGATATGCCCGAATTGCAGGAACCCGATTACGCAGGGAATGATGATCTGCAGCAACTGCGGCTATGTCTCGCAACAAATCCCGGCTCCACAGCCGTCAATTCCGATTCAACAGCAACCAGTCTTGATCCCGCAGCCGCCAAATGCGATTCCAGTACAACCGATTGTGATCCCACCGCAACCGGGACCAACGCCAGGCCGGCAAAGGGATCAAAGGCGAGCTGGATGGATCTTGACCGCCACGGGGCTGGCCGCGATCATGCTGAGCATTTGGCAGAGTCTGAGCGCGCCTCTTATTCCGCTGACCCTTGTGGTGATGGCGCTCGGTGCCCTGAGCATCATCGCCGGAAGGGACCTGCTCGCCTTGGCGGAGGGCTGGAGACAATCTACGCCTAGGTGGTTGGATTTTGCGTTTGGGGATGCTACCCGCGGACGCCGGCTAGGCACAATCGCTGCGGTATTATGGATCATCGTTGGGAGCGCGCTCGCCTGGTTATTGCTCCCCCTGGCACTTGTCGTGGGAATGGTCTTTGCTCTCAGCGACCTCCTCAGCCAGGATGTGGTAGAAAGAACCGGCGGGCGCTATAATCGTCCGGGCGGTCTCTCACTGATTGCCTGGCTACTCGTGTTTTCTGGCATAGGGACATTGCCCGGCGTCGGGTTGCTGATCCCAAAACAGTGGGCAAGGCCTACGGGCATCGCCGCGCTTGTACTAATCGGATTGGCAGCGTTGGCCGGGTTAATTGAGGGCATCATTACGCTCGCATCTCCGATGGTACCGACGGCTTGGACGGCCACTGTTCTCGGGGTGCCTGTGCAACCTCTGTGGTTGGGACTCGTGACTCTCTGCGCCGCGGCTCTGGGTGCAACCGTTGCGGGAATCTGGTATTTGCGGACAGTCCCGTTGAACACAAGTGTGAGTACGTTTGCGCGCGAACTGACCGTTGCCGGGTGGACCCTGATGTTGGCAAGCTGGCCGGTCATGCTCCTCTCTTTGATATGGGCGTTTGCTATGCCGATGGGTTTCCAAATCTTTCTGATTGGAGTCTTGATCGGGGCGCTCATGGTCTTGAGCGCGCGCGATCTGCTCAGCCTGAGTCCCCGGTGGGTCGCCCGGATCGCCTGGCTTAACGGCGACAAGAATAGAGGCCGGCAATTGGGGATGGGCGCGCTGTTGGGATTGGCCATCCTTTCGGCCGTCCTAGCCTGGCAAGTTTACCCGCTGGCTTTGCTTCTCATCGCGATTTTTGTGCTGCGAACTCTGAGTGGCGCACAGATGGTCTATCTCACGCATGGGGATCATACAATACCGGAAGAACTGAAAATCCTCGGGTGGCTCCTGATTCCGACAGGACTGGGGACCGCGACCGGGATATTGTTGCTACAACGGCGCCGCTGGGGGTGGCTGACCGCGCGGCCATTACTGGCCGTTCTCGCGCTCGGCGGGCTGGCCCTTGCGGCAATGGCCTGGCTGTCCGGAATTACCGGATCTCCTGGGACAGGCTGGCTGACTGAAACTTCATCCTTTCCCTTTGGATTTCCCGTTCGCTTTGCTGCACTGACTCTGGTATGCTGCGGTGTGGCGGCGACGGCGTCTTGTCTCGCCGGGTTGTATTATTTACAGACGCGCCTGGTAAAAAACGTGTTTCAGATACCATAATGAGAATATCCGATTGTATGTCATTATACCCGGAGGAGGCGTGAGATGAACTGCCCCAATTGTCAGATGTGGAACCGTCCCGGAGCAAAGGTGTGCAGCCGCTGTGGCTATAACCTGGTAGCAGGCGGACAAGCGCAGGGTGCCGTGCCTGGCGGAGGGTATGTCCCGCCCCCGCAACCTGCTCCACAAGGGGGTTATCCTCAACAGGGCGGCTATCCGCCGCAGGGGGGCGGGTACCCACAGCCGGGGCCGTGGCCAGGGCCAGCACGGGCTCCCTGGTACCGCCGCATCCCCTGGGGAACTGTGGGCAGGGTAACCGGGCTTCTGCTGATTGGTTTTGCCCTGGGCCTGGCTGCCGGCTGGCTCCTCTTTGGCCAGAGCGGGGCAAGCGGGGCGAGCACGACTGATTTGCCTGACCTGAAACTGAAGGATGTCGACAACAAGGATCGGGATTTTGCGTCGCTCGCCAAAGACAAGCCGGCAGTGCTCGCGTTCTGGGTAAGCGATCTGGGCCAGGACGCGCAAATAGACACACTGCAAAAACTGGCGAGCGCCAACAAGATCGTGGCCGTTGTCGTGGACCCTGACGAGTCGCGCACCAAGGTGGGCAACTATGTCAAGAGCAAAAAATGGGACAAGGTTATCTTTTTGATTGATACAGACGGAGCTGCCAAGCAGCGACTGGGAGTATCAAGCCTGCCTACCTATTGGCTGTTTACCAAGGACGGGACAAAAGCTGCGGCGCTTGACAAGGTTGCGCCTGACGAACTGGAAACGGATATCACCAACCAGATCTTGAAATAAGAGCTAAGGAAACGGGGAGGGCAAAATGCATTCGCTCCGCAAGAGCTTGATCCTTACATTTTCCGTGTTTGCTTTGTTCGCTGCCCTGGGGTTCGCAGAGGTGCAGGCGGCCACGCACGAGACACAAGCTGTTACGTCGACAGCCACCGCGACGGCCACCGTGGCGAACTGCACAGATACGGTTGGGATAGATCCAGAGCATGTTGACGTCAACCACCGGGATAGGTCCAACATTGTTGCGGGGAGTACATTCACCAAGTCCTGGATGGTAAAGAACAGCGGCACTTGTACCTGGGATAATACCTATACCTTAAAATTCGTCTCTGGTAACCCGATGGGCGCCCCAACTGTCATCCCGCTTCCAGAAGCGAAACCTGGCGAGTCGGTGACGCTCTCGGTCCCAATGACGGCGCCGATCGTGGAGGGGGAGGTCACGAGCCGATGGGCATTGTATACGCCTCAAGGCCAAGAATTCCCTAACAATCAGTGGGTTGAAACGATCCTTGAGGTTATTGCGCCGACACCCGGTCCATCTGTAACGACTGCTGTGGCGACCACACCCACTCCCACCACACCCGCTGCACCGACCACACCGGCACCGACCACACCGGCACCGACCACACCGGCGCCAACGACACCCACTCCCACCACACCCGCTGTAACCACACCGACGCCAACGACACCTGCTCCCACCACACCCGCTGCAACGACACCGGCACCGACCACACCGGCACCGACTACACCTGCTCCTACCACGCCAGCCCCCCCCACGCCTTCTCCAACACCGCCGGTGTCACCCACGAATCCGCCCGGATCTTTCCCACCGGAGCAGTTAGGAATAATCGGGTTGCTCGCTCTGGCACTTGTAGTGGTGGTGATTTATCTGCTGTACAGGCGTTGGCACGGTTCTAAGGGATCCCAGCCAATAGAGCCGATTCTGACGCCTCATATGCCAGGGCCTTTTCTCAGCCATGCAGCCCGGCCGGACTGGCGGTTCGACCTGCTCAAAGAGCAGCTAACGGTTGGGCGCGATAGCAAAGCGGACTTGCAAATCGATGAGCAGTTCCCGGATTGGGATACCGTGTCCAACTATCATGCGCGGTTGGAACGCCGGGGCGCACGGTGGGTTGTGCTGGACGGTTGGACGGATGGGCAACCTTCGACGAACGGCATCCTGGTCAATCGCAAACGGACACGCGAAAACTACCTGGAAGATAACTTTACGGTTGGGTTCGGTAATGTCGAATTCCAATTTCACTTGCCGCCATCGGAAACGACGCAAGGAGTGAACTCATGAATGCGCAACCAAGCATGATTACCTGTCCCAGTTGTGGGCAATTGAATAAAGTTCAGGCCAAGTTTTGCGCCAAATGTGGAATCGCCCTCGCTCCCCCAACCCCATTGGCAGTTGAACAGTCCGTGGCAAAGGCCCCGCCGTCGCCCCCCGCAGGTGTAAAAACGCAGCTGCTACCGGTGTCCGGAAGAGGAGCGGCGACCAGGCCTTTGAAGTTACCCATTTTTGACATACTGCCGGTCGGAGCGATTTTCGATAAGCGATACGAATCACTGGAGAATGTGTTCAACTCCCCGGAATATAACGAGTACCGCGTATTCGATTCCAAAAGCCAGGAGAAATGGCGGATGCGCGAGCTTCCGCAAGTCCCCTCCTTTCAGTATGGGAAATATTTGCTGGACAAGCAAATCCATCACCCGGCGCTGATTGCGGTACAAAATGCTTTTACCTGGCAACCGTATGGCCCGCAACCGCGAAGCTATGTGGTAGTCGAGCCGGGAGACAAACCGATCACCGAAAGCAATCTCAAGCCGGTATCAGAAGTTCAGATGTTGACCTGGGGTGCGCAGCTGGCCGGGGGACTCGCCTATCTGCACCAGCAAAACCTGGTCCATCGCAACATCGAACCCAAGAGCATTTTCCTTTTTGGCAACAATGTCAAGCTTGGGGAGTGGAGCCAGATCAAGCGAGCGACGCCGGAAGCGCAAGCAACTGATGTTTATCAATTGGCGCAGACTCTCTATTGGCTAGCCACCCCGCCGGGCCAAAAGATGCCCGCCTTTTCCAAAGGAACGACGCAGGTAATGCAGCGGGCGCTTGCACCCAACCCGGCACAACGTTATGCGACGGCGCGCGAGTTCGGGAGTGACTTGCAAGATGCGCTGGAAGCGGCGCGTCGACCGCAGCACATACGGCTGGTCGCCGGGCGGTTAACGGACGTGGGCCAGCGGCGCGAGCTGAATGAGGATGCGCTCGCGGTGGTCGAGCTCGACCAGCAGTTCCAGACAGGGACACGAACGTTGGGCCTGTATGTTGTGGCAGATGGCATGGGCGGCGCCGCCGCGGGCGAGGTGGCGAGCAAGATCGTCACCGAGATTGTCGCGCGGTCTGCTCTCAAGGAGGTATTTGAACCGCGCCTCGGCCAGGACGATGAATCGCAGCTCGATTATGGCGCCATCTTACAGGCTGCGGCGCAGACGGCTAATCGCGCAATCCTCGACGCGCGCCGAGAGCTGCGCAACGATATGGGATCCACCCTGGTTGCGGCGTTGATGGTTGAGGGTCAGGCGTATGTGATCAACATTGGCGACAGTCGGGCTTATCTCATCAGCCGCGACCGTATTGAAAAGGTTAGCAAAGACCACTCGCTCGTCCAGACTTTTGTCGACTCTAGGACTATTCGCGAGGAGGATGTTTATACCCATCCTCAGCGCAATATTATCATGCGGAGCATGGGAGAAAAGAGCGACCTGATTGTCGACCTCTTTGTGAAAACGATTGAACCGGGGCAGTTTGTTCTGCTGGGAAGCGATGGGCTTTGGGAAATGGTCCGAGATCCAGAGATCCATCGCATCGTGACAGAATGCGAAACCCCGCAAGAAGCGTGCGGGGCCTTGATTGCGGCCGCGAACCGGAACGGCGGTGATGATAATATTACTGGCATCCTGATCAAGGTGGAAGCGGCAAGGAGTACCCCATGAATTGCCCATATTGTGGTTTTGTGAATCGTCCGAGTGCCAGATTCTGCGGCAACTGTGGCAAATCCCTTTCCACGGCAATACCTGCAGAGAGCGCGAAGAACCCCACTGGCGAAACCGAGCGAGAGGCTGAATATCGCGACAGCCTTGAGGGATTTGCCCAATCGAGCGGGGATTCCCAGTCCACGATGACCGAGGAAGCAGTGTTTACTGCTGAGAGTCGCATCGACTCAGCCGACGAGATGACAAAGTCGGTCGTGGAGGAATTGACGCCAGCAGTAAACAAGATGGACAAATTCGAGTTACTCCCGGCGAAATTTCCAGAGGACATGCTCGGGATGTCATCCTTGACAGCCACAGTGAGTCCGGCGAACGAGTCTTTTCCAGATTCCGGCAAGGACACGGTCGCTGAGCCGGGACAGATTCCAACTTCGCTAGCTCAAGCGGCAGGCCAGGATCAAACCGGAGCCGAGGCAGTCGGCAAAGAGCAAACAGGCACAGTTACGCCGCCTCTGCCTGGGCTTGGTACAAGCGCGACGGAGCCGGCGCCTCTGGCGGTCAAGCTAACCCCACTGGCCGTGGGAACCAATCTGCTGGGACGTTATACGATCCTGGAACTAGTTGCTTCTACCGATACCGGTAACTTGTACCGGGCAGAGGATGAAGAAGGGTGTGCTTCCTGTGGGCAATGGAACCCACGCGGTCAAGAGTTTTGTCGAGACTGTGGATACGAACTCAAGATTCATGGGAAAGCGCTGCTCAAGGAAGAACCACTGCTTGAGGAAAATATGCCACCCTTACCTGACGGTTTTATCGAGGGGGGGCGCAGTTATGTGGCAACGCGCGAAGAGCCAAAGCGGCCCGCCACTTTTGGGCGGGGCGTACATTTGCAGTTCGGCGCGCTCTCGGATGTGGGCCTGGTGCGGGGCGCCCAAAATGCGCCGGACGAAGACAGCCTTTTTGCGATGGCTTTGTCCTCCATCTACGAATCCATAACAGCTCCCACCATGGGGCTCTTTATGGTAGCCGATGGAGTGGGCGGGAGCGAGCGCGGAGAAGTGGCGAGCAGGTTGTGCGTGCAAACGGTATCCAGAGAACTTATCCAGCGGGTCGCCCTCCCGATCCTTGGAGGGCAGGTACTCGACGATGATACTGTCCGAGGGGAAATTCAACGGGCAATCAAGCAGGCAAACTACCAAGTTCTCGAACTGGGCGGCGCACCGGACGAGACACCTGGAACTACAATCACATTGGCGCTCGTCATCAACAATCGGGCCTATATTGCAAACGTAGGGGACAGCCGTACTTACCGTTTTGTCGATGATCGACTGGACCGGATCACGCGTGATCATTCGCTGGTCGAAGGCCTCGTGGCATCCGGGCAGATCAAGCCTGAAGAGGTATATGACCACCCGGATCGCAATGTCATTACGCGCAGCCTGGGGGACAAGCCTCCGTTAAAAGTGGACCTCTTCCCGGAAGAGGGCGGCGCACTGGAGCTGGAACCCGGGACCCGCTTGCTCCTGTGCTGTGATGGACTATGGGAGTTGGTCCATCCTGACGATCTCCGCAAAACTCTGTCCAGACCCAAAGAGGACCTTCAGTCGCTCTGCCAGGAACTGGTCAACATGGCCAACGAGGCGGGGGGGCCGGACAATATCAGCCTGATCCTCGTCGATGTGGGCGCGAGCTGAAATAGGAGAAACTGAAAAGTAGCCATCGACAACCAAGTGTTGCTCGCGTCAAATACCCGAATTTCACTCAGCAGCTAGCCTTTGAAGAAGGGCCTGTGTTTTGCATACTCAAGTTATGCTTACATGACAACACTGGCTGGCTATAGGAAGATGGACCGCGAGTTTACTCTGCAGGAACCGGACCTGAGCTATGATCACCAAGCTTTCATCAGGCATTATATTGCAAGACCGATATCAAATTATTGAGCTCCTTGGCGCAGGAGGTATGGGCCAAGTATATAGAGCCATGCATCTCGGGCTTAACCAAGTTGTGGCCATTAAGGAAAACTTTGGCACTATGCCCGAGGACAAAGAACAGTTTAGGCTAGAAGCCCAAATACTTGCCAACCTGCGGCACAACAACTTGCCACGGGTAATAGATCATTTCTTCGAATCAAATGGCAGACAATACCTGGTAATGGAATTCATTGAGGGCCTCGACCTTGGGAACCTTGTCGGGCAGAAAGGCTCGCAAAGCGAAGGTCAAGTTCTGGACTGGATGAATCAGGTATTTAGTGCGGTTCAGTACCTACACAATCATAAACCTTATGCAATTATCCACCGAGACATTAAACCTGCAAACATAAAGCTGCAGCCTGATGGGCAACTGTTCCTGGTTGATTTTGGGATCGCCAAGGTCCTTGAGCCTTCGAAGACTACTATTGCATCTGCACGGAGCGTTTCAGAAGGGTTCTCTCCGCCCGAACAATATACGTCCGGGACCGATACGCGGTCGGACATTTACTCTCTCGGCGCTACGATATATTTTCTGCTGACCGGGTTAATCCCGGCCAAGGCAATGGATAGGTTGCTCAGTCATGAAAGTTTACGTCACCCACGTGAGGTGAATCGGGGCCTATCTCCCAATACTGAGTATGCTATCCTTCGGATGCTTGAGCTCGATCCCAATAAGAGATTTCAAAGGATTGAGGAGGTAATGCAAGCGCTTGCGCCCCAGAATCCGGCGTCCGTAACAATCCGCTTGCTGTCGGAGGTCTTTACTTCGTCGGCAAATCCCCACTCTTCAGTTTTACCTCGCGATCTGAGTGGGATAGATCGACCAGGTTTCTTGAGGCCACCGAAGAAGGACCTAAGAATCACACTAAGGCAGCCTGTTTCAAGGGTGAAGAACGCGGCTTTCATGCGAGAGCGAAGTGCGATTGTCAAGGCGGTCCTTGGGTTCATCCTTAACCGAGATTCTTACTCAGAAGGCACGACAATTATGTTGCGTAGTTTTCCTGGAACCGGCACGTCCGAGATTTTGAAACGTGTACGGAAGGAAATGGTCCGGCGTGGTAAGAATAAACATATAGCGGTCTTGATTGACTTGGGAGGTGCCAGCTATACGAAGGCGCCTAATAAGCTGTTGTCGGATCTTGTGCGTGACATGGGAATGCAATTAAGCGCAAGATCAGGTGATGCAATTCGCGGGGAGATCCGACGTATTTACGATAAGTACAAACCACGCTACGAAGAAGAGAAATTTAAACCAATTGATCGCGTGGTGGAAACAAAGACGCGGATTGCGCCCCTCAATTTCATTGAAGCCTTTATATCCCAAATTCGAATAAGAATCGGACCTGGCCTGGAGAAAGAGACACACATAACTGAAAAACAGGTCCCAAACCCAACTATCGGCAAGGCCAAACTACTCGAAGCTATAATTGATGACCTACAGAGTTTTGATTAATTAATGTCCGCGCTTGTGCCGCCACGGCAGGTCAGAACCAAAGATGCATGCCCAGAGACGCTTTTGCGAGCGGCGCGTGCGTGCCAGTCCAGCCATCACGTATCCTT
>JBAVQS010000027.1:0-3232 GCA_049694275.1 Anaerolineae bacterium
AGTGCCCACGCCGGTGGGCAAGGCGCATGCACCTGCCGCAGATCATCCGTGGCGGCATATGCCCGTGGGGCGTGCGGTCTTCTTGCCTCGCAAAAAGCGGTCACCCGCAAAAGTCTAACGGACACCCTTATCGCTTTACGCATTTGCTAAACATATCCTGCCTGGGCTATAATGGATACGTCTGTCCGAATGCCGCTATGTCCCGTCGATTTGTCCCCAAACGCGTTGAGATTCTCTTATTGCTCACCCCGTTCCTCGCCGGCAGCGCCGTCTTTGTCGTACTACCGATGGTCATGACGCTCGCGCTCAGTTTCACCCAGTACGACATTTTCTCTCCGCCCGAATTCATCGGCGTTTCCAATTACCTTCACTTTTTCGGCGACCAGCTTTTTCAGCGCGCGCTCTACAATTCGGTCTGGTTCGTGCTGATTGCGGTCACACTGCGCGTGACCGCCGCGCTCGGCCTGGCGCTGGCATTGAACGGGCGCGGGCGCGCGCTGGGGCTGGCGCGTTCGTTCGTCTATTTGCCGACGATTGTCCCCGATGTCGCCTATGCGCTCGTATGGCTGCTCATCCTCAACCCCGGATTTGGCCCGCTGAATCTCGCGCTATCCACGCTCGGATTGCCGACGCACGCGTGGTTGCAAGAGCCCTTTACCGCGCGTGCGAGCATTGTCGTCATGTGGGGCCTGCAACTCGGCGAAGGATTGGTACTGCTGCTCGCCGCTCGGCAGTTGATTCCCACCGAGCTTTTCGAGTCCGCCGCGCTCGACGGCGCAAACCGCTGGCAGGTATTCCAGCGCATCATTCTACCGCTGATGGCGCCCGCGTTGTTGCTCTTGACGATTCGGGATACCGTGCTGAGCTTTCAAGGCACATTCGCGCCCGGCTTGCTCACGAGCGATACGGGGCCGTACTATTCGACTTATTTTCTGCCCCACTATGCCTTTGACGAATCATTCGGCCTGTTCAAGTACGGCTATGGATCCGCTGTCACCGTCGTGATGTATGTGCTGACGGCATTGTTCATCGCGGTTCAATTCGCGATGATGCGCCGGTGGAGTCGGCCCGATGAAATTTGATCGCCTCCCCCGGTATCTTTTCATCGCCGTCCTGAGCGCGGCGTGTCTATTTCCGCTCATCTGGATGCTCTCGTATTCTCTGCGACCGGTTGGCCTGGCCCCGCCCAATGAATTCCAGCTCTTTGCGCCGCCGCTTGCCTTTGATAATTTCGCGCGCGTCGCCGAGCTGATTCCGCTGAACCGTTTTGCGCTGAATTCGCTCATCGTGGTCGTGTGCGCCGTGCCATTGACCCTACTCACCGCTTCGTGGGCCGGATTTGCCATGACCCAGGTTTCGCGCCGCACGCAAACCGCGCTGGTCGCGCTCTGCATCGCGCTGATGCTTGTGCCAACGCCCACGCTGTGGGTTCCGCGCTTTATCGTGTTCGTGCAATTCGGGTGGATCGACTCGCTCATCGCGCTCATCGCGCCCGCGCTGATGGGGACCAGCTCGTTCTACGTTTTGATTTTCTATCTCACGTTCGCGCGCACGTCGAGCGAGATCTTTGAATCGGCGCGGCTCGACGGCGCGACGCTTTGGCGCACGTGGTACGCGATTGCGCTGCCACTGGCGCGCCCTGCCGTAATCGCCGTCGCGTTGCTGGCGTTCACCTATTACTGGGGCAATTATTCCGATTCGTTGTTGTATCTGCGGTCACAGGTCAATTACACCCTGCCCATTGGACTGCAAATGCTCAAGCAGATGCAAGTGTCAGATTTCCCACTGCTAATGGCGGCGGCGGTGATGGTGACTGCGCCCGTGGTACTTCTCTTTGCGTTCGCGCAGAGGTTTTTCTTCCAGGCGCAAGTTGAACTTGCACGCTGGTTGCGGTAAAATTAGCTCGTCGGAGTGAATCCTCTCACCAGGCGGAGATCATGAAAAATACTTCTCGACTTGCGCTTTTGATATCGGTCGTACTCGCGTTGGCGGCCACCGCGTGCAGCGGCGCCCCGACCGCCAGTCCCCCCACCGTAGTACCGACCCTGCCCAATATCACCTTGCGGTTTCTCATTACCGACGACCCGGTCGGGCAAAAGGCATTTCAGGCAGTCATCGATGCGTTCGCCAAGGTGCGCCCTGACATCCGAGTGAATTTGGAAAACATTCCCGACGATGCAGAATTCAGCAAGCGCCTGGCTTCGGATTTTGCTGCCAAGACCCCGCCCGATGTCTTTGTTTTCGATTATCCGGGTTTTGGGGAGATCGCTTCAAAAGGCGCATTGCAAGCGGTGGACGACAACCTGGCCAAGAGCACGGTCATCCACCGATCCGATTTCTATCCTGCGGCATTGGACGCATTCAGCTTGAAAGGCAAACAATATTGCATCCCGATGAATCTTTCGTCGCTGGAGGTGTACTATAACAAAAAGCTGTTTGCCGCCGCGAACCTGTCCCTGCCGAAAGCGGGCTGGAACTGGAGTGGATTCTTGAGCGATGCGCGTGCGCTGACGCACGGTAATCAGTACGGCGTCGGCGTCGATCCGCAAACCATCCGCCTGGTCCCGTTCATCTGGGCGCACGGCGGCGAATTTGTAGACGACCCGATTCGCCCGACGAAATTAACGCTCGATTCCCCCGCCGCGCTCGAAGCGTTCCAATGGTTTGTGGACCTCCAGGTCAAGGAGCACGTTGCGCCCTCGCGCGCCGCGCAGGCGACCGAAAGCCTGCAAGCGCGGTTTGAGCACGGCGCCCTGGGAATGTTTTTAATGTCCCGCGCGGCTACGCCCGAGTTGCGCGACACCATCAAGGACTTTGATTGGGATGTAGCCCCGCTGCCGAGCGACAAGAGCACCGCGACCATTTTGCACAGCGACGGGTACTGCATCACGAACGACTCTAAAAACAAGGATGCGGCGTGGGCCTTTGTCGAATTTGCGAACGGCGTGGACGGCCAGAAAACCATTGCCGCGACGGGGCGCACAGTCCCCTCGTTGAAAAGCGTCGCCGAATCGCCGCTGTTCCTGAGCACGACGCTCGCCCCCGCAAACAGCAAGGTCTATCTCGATATGGCGCCGAACATTCGCCGCGTGCCGACGATGACGACGTGGGGAGAGGTTGAAGATTTTGTAAACAATGAAATCGAGCGCGCGTTTTACGGCGACGCCTCGGTCACAGAGGCCGCGCAATCAGCAGTAAAAGGCACGAGTGAATTCTTCCAACAGAATCTCCA
>JBAVQS010000028.1:0-6119 GCA_049694275.1 Anaerolineae bacterium
ATACCAAGGAAGGATTCTCTGATCTCGCCATGGTTGTTGCCTGTGGGTTGCATAACTTGCGGATTCAGCAACGACCACAGCCATTGCTGCGATGAGCTTGATCGCTATTTCGGATAACGCCTAATATAGAGATAGAGCAGGCCAAGCAATATCAGCCGCCCCGTGTGATAGATCGAGAGAGCGGGATCGACCGATGAGAGGCTGCTGATGGCTCCGACGATGGTGAGCCCCACAAGCGGCGCTGTAACCAGCAACGGTCCAAACCGAATGCGTCGAGGCGCGAGGGCCAGGCTGATTCCCCACAGGATCAGAGCCGCAAGCAGCAGGCAGTCACTGGCGGTAAGCAAAAAATCAGTATAGTCCCGGTAGATCGGAGGAGAGGGGCGCGCTTCCAGGACCGCGCGCCACGAAAAGGGGATTAGTACGATCATTGCGCCGAACGAGAGACGTGCGAGGGTCAACGCGAGGGGTGAGAGATGTTCTCGTTGCCACGTCACTCGTACTGCGCGTTTGATAAACGATTGTGTCTCTAAACCGGGCAACCGGGACAAGCCAGTCTCTTGCTTCTCCATGATCGATCTCCACCTGAATCCATTGATAGTGGTCCGCTTCCAATTGGTCGGTGTGCAGTATCACGAGCTGGACGCCACGGCGTTCAAAAGCGACTCGCGCCTCTTGCATTGGAAAGGTAAAACTTGCGATGACAAAGGGTTCGTACCAATCCGGAACATAATCCCCCACGCCGTTCACTTCAGACTGCCAGTGAAACAGGGAGCGGTACATATAGCCGATTCGCTGCACAGCAAACCGGTCTTCGGTTGCCATCGGCAGTTCGACGACGACACGCGGCGGTTGTGACGCCAGCCAGCGATAGACGGGTTCGACCGTCGCGAGTGTGGGCAGCGTTGAGACCGGCAATGGCGCCGCGGCGTTTTCGAGCAGGATCAGGCCGCCAAGCCCGGCGATTGCCAGCAAGCGTTTCTTTCCAATGCGCTCCGCGCCGGCGCCGGCAATGATGGCGAACGCGCAAGTCGAGAAGGAGACCCAGCGCTTGGGCGCGCGCGTCAATGGATACCCGGGCAATAATCGCAGAATGCGCTCCGGCAGCGGTGCAACCGGCTGACCATTAATCTGCAGGCTCGGGCCGAATGCGAGAACGAGCGTCACAATTCCTAGGAGAATGAGAAATCGACCCCCCATCCCCCTTGCGTTGTCCCGCCACATTCGACCCGCGCCCGAAATAATCAGGACAAGAAAGGCAATGCCTGGAAACAGGTAGCCTTCCTTGCCATCATACGTGCCGATGATATTGCGCCATGTATCGTTCGAGTACGGGACGCGCAAGAACGAAAACGGCAGGACCGAAAGGTTTTCTGCAACCGAGAGGGGGCGCGATTTCATATATTCACCGCCGAGTGGTAGATAGGGCAAGACGAATGGCGACATAATCAGCCACCCCAGCGCAATAACGGCGACAATGCGAGCTGCTTGCTGCCAACTCGTTCGGCGCAGAGCGTAGAATGCAAGCCCGAGTCCTGTACAAGTTAGATAGAGTGCGTAATACCAGGTGGCAAGCGACCCGAGCAAAAAGAAAATCAGCGCGCTCACAACGCTGTCAATTTTCCGCGATTGGAGCAGTTTCCCCAACGCGGCCAGAAAGAGCGGCAGCCACCCGAACCAGAGAATTTCCAGGTGATCGATCTGTCCAAACGTAAAGGACGAGAATTCGGCTGCGAGCCCGGCAATCACACTGCCCACCGGGCTAATTCCCATCGTGCGTGCCAGTAGAAATGTGCCATAGCCAATCACAAGCCAGGCAAATAAAAAGGCGGCGTTATAGGCGAGAATGGAGTTACGAGTCACGAGCCAGATGGGCAAGCCGACGAGCATCGGCGACAGGTTCAACGTCGAGTAGGCGAGCGTTCCCCTATCCGGATAAAAGATATTGGCGTTCAAGAATTGGTCTGGAGCAGTTTCCAGCGCATGAGCCTCCCAGGTCATGGTCCACATCGTATAGGCAGGGTCTCCTGCATTCGCCGCAAATTGACGCGAGAGGTCCAGCGCAAGCGGCATGGTCATCAGAAGGGTGAGCGCGGCAAATAATGTCAGTACCCGTTTGTTCATGGCCGGCGAATCAGGTCGAGTAGGGCAAACTGCAGCGCTGTTCTTTTCCCCAGGCGCTGCTGCCGCGTGAAATAATCGTGGTTGATTCTGCGGGTTTCGATCTCGTCCAGCCAACCCCAGCGCAGGTCCTCTTTCCGGCACAAGACGATCTCTTCGCCAGCCGTTTGCTCGACGATATTTGCCTCCTGGGGCCACAGGCTCTTACCGTAACGGCGAATGGACCGGGCGCAGCGTCGTGAGGTCAGGGTATATTCGGCGCGCAGGTGGCGAGGGCGTTTAGTGGCATACAGGTCCACATCGTATTCGAACCCGCGCAATGCCTCTGTCAGCCGATTGAGCCGATCAGGTAACATCTCAAAAAAAGAATCATAGACCGCCGGAGAGCTGTCAAGCGGCGTGAACGTGAACGAGTTCTTGCCATAGAGCATCGGGACCTGCAAAAATCGCGTCGTGTGTGTGAAATGGGTCCCCGGGTCGCCATAGGCGTTTGTAAGCGAGACGCGCGGGTAAACATAGAATTGGCCGGTCTCTACGACGTATTGGGTCATGAGCGGGAACCAATCCTCCGCGTCGAAATGCAGAAACATGTCGTGGATGGGGGCGGCGGGTGAGAGCGTGCGCGCTTGCGCGGTCCGCCAGTCGGTAAATCGTTTCCATTGGGCGCGCGTCCAGGCCTGTCCCTGTGTATAAGGGACCTGTACAAAAAACACGTCTGCGCCATCGGCCCAGGGGACAAACGGCTGGCGTGTATAGCCATTGAACCAGAGGGCATAGAGACAGAGGCCGGCAATTCGCGAGTCCTGGTCATAAAAGGCAAGCGCTTGAGAGGCGTAGGCGTAGAGGATTGGAGAGACGCCGAGATCGTCTTCCAGGAAAATGACCGCGCCGTACTCTTCCGCCAGGCCGCCACAAAAGTATACATGCCTGACCAGTCCGAGATGCTCCTGATGGCAGATTAATCGTTTGGGCCCAAAATTCCAGGCAAAATGCTCGGCGACCTGAATGACCTCGCGGTTTGTCCCGTGCTCATCGTTGTCAATCGAAATGACGAGCGGCACCTGCCGGTTCGGATATTCGCCCCGGGATAAAGCGGTGAGCAGCCGCCGAAGGGTGTGGGGGCGATTGTAGGCGCTAATGACAATGGCGGGATTCATTTGGCCTCTGTGAGCACCTGGACTGCAGTTGCCAATAAAACCTGCAAGCCGCGTTGGGCGCGGGCCTGGTCAAAATCAAGAGGCCACCGTGATCCATCCAGGGTGTCGGCAACGGCGAACGCTGCACCGACGGACAGTCCCAGAGACCGGCCTGCGGCAAATAGCGCCGCCGATTCCATCTCGACCGTCAAAACTCCCTCCTGCCGGTACTGCTCGACCTGGCGGCGCATTTCACGATATGGGGCATCGGTGGTCCAACTGCTGCCCACATTTGCCGGTTGCCCGGAGGTCTGGAGTGTGTGACTGAGGGCCTGCACCAGTTCCGGGTTGGCTGTAGCCCATTTTTCTTCGGGAAGATAGTGGCGGGATGTCCCTTCGTCACGGATCGCGCGGTCACAGATGACCAGGGCTCCTGATCGCAGGTGGGATTGCAGAGCCCCGGCCATTCCAATCGAGATAAAACGCCGAGCGCCGAATGCCGCGAGTTCTTCCATCATCGCAACCGCCGCCGGCGCGCCGATGCCAAAATTCCCGATCAGGACAATCCCATGGTTCTCCTTGCCCAGCATATACAGATCCCCCATAAAACCTTTCACCTGTTTCGCGCGGTAGGTTTTGATTGCTATAGAAATGAGCGAGGATTGGTAGCAAAGGATGACGCTGCGCGGTGGAGGGATGCGTGGTAAAATGCCGCGTTTGAGCTTCCAACGGACCACGTCGGCGGCGGTTAAAACCGGTTCGTCCAGTCCCTTCTCCGGGCGCCTTTCGGTGTTCAACCTGCGCGTACTCCTTTTCGATTTGCTGCAACAAATAAAACCGCTTGCGCCGATTCGGCGATCAACGATGCCCAACATGCGCCGATGAGCCCCAGGGCTGGAATAAGGAGTGCAAAGGCCAGCAGCGCGATCAAGACCGCGATGAGGGTGAGACGAAAGACCGGCCATTCATGCCCTTGTGAGATCATTTCGAGTGTGATGTTGGCGGTCAGGGCATAGGGAACGAGACTCCATGCGAGGATCTGGAGCGCGCGGATCGCAGTGGAAAATGAATCGCCATAGATGAAATAGACGAGCGGTCCGGCCAGGAGCGCCAGGAGCGCTGCCGCAATCAGGCAAAACCCCACCGAGAGCTCCATCGACATTCGGGTGAGCCGGGTTGAATGGTTGCCGACGGCCGAACGGGCAAGCATTGGAAAGAGCGCGCCGAGCAGCGCCTGTGGCACAATCTTGAGGGCCTCGACGATTCGGGCCGCTGCTGAAAACCACCCCGTCGTATCATTCCCGCTGATGGTTCCCATCGCAAAGATTCCCATTCGCTGATAGATTAGAGCGCAGGCGGTCAAAAGCGCAAAAGGGAGCGCGGCGCGCAGCGTGGATTTGTATGTATGGGGCATGCGCCATACTATCCGGCTGGCGCCGGTGGAACGGCGAACGAGCGCCCAGGCAAGCGCCGCCGCGAGCGCCTGGGATACCAATAGCGCGAGCATCAGCGCGACGAGGTCTGCTCCCAGTATAAAGATAATCACCCCGCAAACCAGTTGCAGCGCGGCAGCTGCCAGATTGAGCAAGAGATATAGGTCCATCCGCTCGAACCCGCGCAGTATGGCGCTATAGATCGAGTAAAAGGCGAGCGGCAAGAGCGCGAGCGTATAGAGCGGTAATGCCGGGGTGTTGCTGCCAAACGGGACGACCAGTGCAATAAACAGGGCCGAGAGTGCGATTTGAGTCCAAAAGATGGTTGAGAGGAGATTACTTTCGGTGGCGTGCGTGCGGGCGATCTGGCGGATCAGCAGTGAATCGGTCCCAAAGGTCGTCAGCACATTGCCGAGGAACACGATCGATGTAATGAGCGCATATTCTCCAAAGCCGGATGCGCCCAGCCGGCGCGCAATGAGGGCGGTAAAGATCACCGACAGCGCCTGGGCGCCCAGGCGCGCCAGCAAAACCCAGAGCGAGTTGAGGCCAAGGTGTTTGAGGGGCCGTATAGTTTCGACGGGAATGGCAGTGCCCATGATTAACTTACCCGGCCTATGATCAACAGGAACTCTGCGGGTTCGCGCCGATGCCTGGCCCGCGCGATCCATGGCCGCACCGCCCAACGCCATCCGCGATAAGGCTTGTACATTTCCCACGTGATGCCGGTGTTCCTTCCCAATACTTTCAATCGGTCGTAGGTAAGGTAATTCTCGCTGGCGATGGCGTTGGAGGGGAATCCATAAGCTTGGGTGAATTGGGCCTCGCGCTCGGCAACCATGTGCGACCCGCTGTCCGCATTCGAATAGATCGGCGTGTCAAGGATGACCACCGCCCCCTTGGGCACAAGGACCGGGAGGACTGCGCTCAGGGTCGATTCATAGTTGGTGGAATAGTGAAAGGACGAGTTGAAAATAGCAAGGTCTACCTGTTTTCCCGCAAGGGGAAGGCAATCGAACTCGGCTTGAATGGAGGTAAACTCTACGTCATAACGAGTCCGGGCGCCCAGTCCATCATGCGCATTCACCAGCAGGTCTATCGCGGCAAGGGTATGTCCGCGCTTGCTCAGGCGGTACGAGAGCCAACTATTTCCCGCGCCCAGGTCGAGAATGCGCAATGGGGTGCGGGTCGGTTCCAGAGGAACGATCAGATTGTTGACGAGCGCCTGGTAACTCTTGGCGCGAACCTGCCAATCCGTCGTAAATCGCCCGGTGAGATCGGCAAAGGGCAGGGCGCGGTAATAGGCTGGGTCTTGGCTGCCGCGGCTCTCGGCTGCGCGGATCGTTTCATACTCGCGCATAAATCGCTCCAGCGCCTGGGCGCGGCCCGGTTGCAGAAAACGCCAGATTCCATCCACCCGGTTAAAGCG
>JBAVQS010000029.1:0-9307 GCA_049694275.1 Anaerolineae bacterium
GATACGTGATGGCTGGACTGGCACGCACGCGCCGCTCGCAAAAGCGTCTCTGGGCATGCATCTTTGGTTCTGACCTGCCGTGGCGGCACAAGCGCGGACATTAATTAATCAAAACTCTGTAGTTCAATCCCAAGAGAAAGAAGGTCTTGTTGATGGATGAACAGGAACGCTGGCAAAAAGAGATCTACGAAAACACACTCAAGCGGATGCCAGAGCGCCAGCAAAAATTTGAAACGCTCTCTGGCCTTCCGGTCGATCCGATCTATTCCCCGGATAGCGAGCGGGGAGATTACCTGAACGATCTGGGGTTTCCCGGCGAGTATCCCTTTACGCGGGGCATCCAGCCGACCATGTATCGTGGCCGTTTCTGGACGATGCGCCAATATTCCGGCTATGCGAGCGCCGCGGAATCGAACCGCCGCTTTAAATATCTCCTCTCGCAGGGTCAGACCGGGCTCTCGGTGGCCTTTGACCTGCCCACGCAGACGGGGTACGACTCGGATGCGCCGCTGGCCGAAGGAGAGGTGGGCAAGGTTGGCGTGCCGATCTGTTCGCTTGCAGATATGGAGCAGCTTTTTGAGGGAATTCCGCTTGACCGCGTTTCGACCTCGATGACGATCAACGCCACCGCGCCGATCCTGCTCGCGCTGTACATCGCCGTCGCGAACAAGCAGGGTGTGAACAAGAGCAAAATCAAGGGGACGACGCAAAACGACATCCTCAAGGAATATATTGCGCGTGGCACTTATATCTATCCTCCCGAGCCATCGCTCCGTCTGACCCTTGACGTCATCGAATACTGCGCGCGTGAACTGCCAGGGTGGAATCCGATCTCGATCAGCGGCTATCACATTCGCGAGGCGGGGGCAACCGCGATTCAAGAGGTTGCCTTTACCTTTGCCAACGCGATCGAGTATGTCAAGGCGGCGCTTGCGCGTGGGCTGACATTTGATGAGTTTGCGCCGCAGCTCTCGTTCTTTTTCGTCGCACAAATGGATTTCCTTGAAGAGGTGAGCAAGTACCGGGCGGCGCGGCGGCTCTGGGCCAGGATTGCACAAGAGCGGTTTAAAGCCAAGGATCCCCGCTCGATGATGCTGCGCTTTCACACCCAGACCGCGGGGGTCTCGCTCACTGCGCAGCAGCCGCAGAACAATATTGTGCGAACGGCCATTGAGGCTCTGGCGGCGGTTCTCGGTGGAACCCAGTCGCTGCACACCAACTCGTACGATGAGGCGCTCTCCCTGCCAAGTGAGGAATCGGTGCAGGTGGCGCTGCGCACCCAGCAGATTATCGCCCAGGAATCGGGCGCGGCCAACACGGTCGATCCATTTGCCGGGAGCTATTATATCGAGCATCTGACAGACGAGATCGAAAAGGGCGCTGTGGCCTACCTCGAGCGAATCGACCGGATGGGCGGCGCGCTCAAAGCTATTGAAACAGGCTTTATCCCGCGCGAGATACAGGAATCATCGTGGAAGTTCCAAAAGCAGGTTGATGAGCACAAGCGGATTATTGTGGGAATGAACGAATATGTGACGCCCGAAAAGGTCAAGCCGCGTATCCTGCGCACCGATCCTAGCGCCCGGGAGCATCAACTGGTGCGCTTGCAGGATCTGCGCAATCGCCGCGATGCGACCGGCGTGGATGCGGCGCTCAAGCGCCTTGAACAGGCGGCAAGGGGCACGGGGAATCTGATGCCGGTAATCCTGGAGGCGGTCGAGGCGCTCGCGACCGTCGGGGAAATCTCAAACACCCTGCGCGGCGTCTTTGGCGAATATCGCGGCAGCGCTGCATTTTGAGAACAAGATTATGCTCACCCGAATCGATCATATCGGCATTGCTGTTCAGAATATTCAGGACGCGCTGACCTTTTTCCAGGACGCGCTCGGAGTCCAGCTCGAGCGGATCGAATCCGAAGAAGGGGGACGGACGGACGTTGCCTTTCTCCCGGTTGGCGAGAGTGATGTCGAGCTCGTCGAGCCTCAAGATACGGACAGTGGCCTGGCGAAATACCTGGCCAAGCGAGGCGAGGGGATTCACCACATCTGTTTTGAAGTGGACGATATTCAAGCGGCGCTGGCGCGGCTCAAGGTGCATGGGGCGCAGTTGATCGACGAGACGCCGCGCACGAATGCGCGTGGTCAGCAGTACGCTTTTATCCATCCCAAGAGCGCGCACGGCGTCCTGATCGAGCTATACCAGAAATGAGCCTTGCACACCCGTCGCACGATCTCTTGAAGAGAGTCTGGTATCGGCCGTATACCAAGCCGCACCAGCCGTTCAAGATCAGGACGCAGGATGGGATTACGTTGGCTGGCGTCCATCTTGCTGCGGAACACAATACGCTCATCATCTATTGCCATGGTTTTCTGGGAGGCAAGAACTATACGGTTGTTCCGCGCTTTGTCGAGATGCTGGCCGAGGAGGTCGATGTCATTGCGTTTGATTTTCGCGGGCACGGCGAGAGCGAAGGATTGTCCACGTTGGGCGAACGGGAAGTGCTGGATGTTGACGCGGTGATGGGGTATGCCCGAGGGCTCGGATACCGGCGCATCCTGCTCGTCGGCAGCAGCATGGGGGGCGCGACAGTCCTCCGCTATGCGGCGATGAATCGAGAGGTGGCAGGGGTTGCTACCATCGGCGCCTTTGCACATCCTGGGCTGACCCTGCTGGCAGAAATGGGATTGTGGTTGTCACGCTATCCCTTCGCTGATAGCCTGGCGCGAGTTGTGCGCCGGTGCTGCATATCGCCCGATCTGCGTCTGCCTTCGCCGCTGGCGGTGGTTCACGAGATCAGCCCGCGGCCGCTCTTGATGTTTCACGGCGAGTTTGATCTGCTGATTCCGGTGCAGCAGGGACGTGAGTTGTATGCGGCGGCGGGCGAGCCCAAAGAGCTGGTGGTGATTCCACATGGGGATCATGACATACCCAATCTGCGGCGTTGGGCACGGGACTGGATTATGGAGTGGGTCGGTAGGGAGTTTGGGACAATCTGAAATTGCGTGGGGGTATTATGTTTGACCGACAAGAGTTAGAAGAGATCAAGCAGGCGCAGGACAAGTGGGAAGAGACTACTCTGCACAAGACGCTGGTGCGTACGCCCGAACGGGCGGAGAAATTCTTGACCACGTCGTCAGAGTCGGTCGAGCGTCTCTATACGCCGCTTGATGTCGCCGATATGGATTATACGCGCGATATAGGTTTCCCCGGCGAATATCCATATACCCGCGGCGTCCATGCGACGATGCATCGCGGACGCTTTTGGACGATGCGCATGTTTGCCGGTTTTGGCACTGCCGAGGAGACCAACGAGCGGTTCAAATACCTCCTGGCGCATGGCGAGACCGGGCTCTCTTGCGCGTTCGATCTGCCCACGCTCTATGGTTATGACACGGATGCGCCGATGGCCGAGGGAGAGTTTGGCAAGTGCGGCGTCGCCGTATCGTCCCTGGCTGATATGGAGGCGCTGTTCGAAGGCATTCCCCTCGATCAGGTGACGACCTCCATGACTATCAACTCGCCGGCGGCAATCATCTGGGCGATGTATATCGCGGCGGCAGAAAAGCGCGGCATCCCACGCGCCAGGCTCGGCGGCACCCTCCAGAATGACATTCTCAAAGAGTACATCGCGCAGAAAGAGTTTATCTTTCCGCCCGAGCCGTCGATGCGCCTGGTAGTCGACACCATCGAGTTTGGCACCCAGGAGATGCCCTTGTGGAATACGATCTCGATCTCGGGCTATCACATCCGCGAAGCGGGCTCGACTGCGGCGCAAGAGCTTGCCTTTACCCTTTCGGATGGGATGGAGTATGTTCGCTGGGCGATTGACCGGGGGATGGATGTCGATTCTTTTGCCCCGCGCCTCTCATTCTTTTTCAACGCCCACAACGATTTCTTTGAAGAGATCGCCAAATATCGCGCTGCGCGGCGCATTTGGGCGCGCGAGATGCAAGAGACGTTCGGCGCCAGAAACCCGCGTTCCTGGCTGATGCGTTTTCATACACAGACGGCGGGCGCCTCACTCACGGCGCAGCAGCCGATGAATAATGTGGCACGGGTCGCGATCCAGGCCCTCGCGGCCGTGCTGGGTGGCACTCAGTCGCTGCACACCAACTCTTTGGACGAAGCATGGGCTCTCCCGAGCGAAGGGGCGGTACAGATTGCTCTGCGCACACAGCAGATTATCGCCCACGAGTCGGGAGTGACCAACACGGTGGACCCATTGGGCGGCAGCTATTTCGTCGAGGCGCTCACGAACCAGATGGAGAAGGAAGCCTACGCGTATTTTGACAAGATCGACAAGCTGGGGGGTATTCTCCCCGCCATAGAGCGTGGGTTCCAACAGCGCGAGATTGCCGATGCGTCCGCCCGTTACCAGCGCGAGACCGACGAACACAAGCGGGTGATTGTCGGCGTGAACGAATACGTGATCCAGGAAAAGCTCCAGGTCCCGCTGCTGCGGGTGGACGAAGCGGGGGCGCGACGCCAGCTCGAACGCCTGAATCGCGTCCGGCGCGAGCGTGATGGGGCGAGGGTCGAGGCTACCTTGAATGCCGTGCGAGCAGCAGCCAAAAAGCCGAAAGAAAATCTGATGCCCTGTCTCATCGACGCGGTCAACGCCTACGCCACTCTGGGCGAGATCATGGGCATTCTCCGCCAGGAATGGGGCGAATACCGCGAAGAGGCGATTGTCTAGTCACTCAATTGTTATTAAAGGTCTTGATCGTTTCGAGATAGTGCTCGGGGATGCCGATGTCGTAGCGTTGGCCTTCCATCACGAGGCCGAGAAAGCCGTCTTCCTGGCGCAGGCGATCCAGCGCCGAGGTGAGTTGGAACTCGCCGCGTTCGCGCACGTTATGTGTGACGTGCTCGGCGATATAGTCAAACAGCCGGGGCTTGAGGACATACTGCCCAAAGAGGGTCAGGTAGCCTTTATCGTCAAGGCCGGGGACGCGCAGGTGGGCCCGGGCGTAATCCATCGTTGGCTTTTCGGCAAACTCGGTAATGTTCAGCACCCGCTCCCCGGCGAGCCAGGCGCCGGTCACTGTACCAAAGCTGGCGATTTGGTCCTCTGGCGCAAGTCGCAGGCCGACAACACTCGTCCCGTACTGTTGATAGAGGTCGAGCAACTGGCGCGCACAAGAGCGGTCCGCGGTTGAGCGATAGAGATGATCGCCCAGCATCAAGAGGAAGGGCTCCTCGCCCACTCGCTCGCGTGCGCTCAGCACCGCGTGGCCGAACCCTTCCTGCGTGTGCTGCGTCGCAAATCGCACGCGCTGGCCCAATTCGAGGATGCGTTTCGCATACTGCTGAAAATGAGGCGGCAGTTTGTTGTAATTCTCGATAGAGACCGGCTGATTAAAGAACGAGCGAAAATCCTCCAAATCATTCTCCTGAACGACAATAATCACCTCTTCGATGCCTGCCTCGATCGCCTCTTCGACGATCAGAAGGATAGCGGGTTTGGCGATGCCGTCGCGATCGATGACCGGGAAAAGCTCTTTTTTCGTTGCTTTGCTGGCCGGAAAGAGACGGGTCCCGAACCCGGCCGCGGGAATGACTGCTTTGCGCACCTTGAGGCTGGGGTGGAGTGTCAGCTTGTACGCAGGCAGGTGTAAGTCGTGCATAACGATCTCGACGACGGCTTGCTGGTCAGCCTCGCTCCGAGCGAGGAACTGCGCCGTTCCATCTCCTTGTGAGCCGACGCCCTTGCCGCCATAGATGTGCGGCTTGAGCGGTGGATAGGCCAACAAACGGTGCAAGGCCGGCGCAGTGAGCTCCTCCGGACAGGCGGGGATGGCATAGCGATCGAAGTGGTCCTGCGCTTGTATCATCAGTGCGCCCAGTCTCTCTGCATCTGCGTTTTTCAGTGCGTCCACGGCCTGGAATACGATGCGCTTGTTGATCGGCCCGAATAGTTCTTGGACTCTATGCCCAACCTCGCTCTCGGCTAGTGGATAGCAATGGTTCAAGCGGTTCAAGATCTCGAGCGTATCCTTTTGCGCCTGCAGGTCTACGACGACAAAATACAACGCTTGGCTCACCTGCAACTCGGTTGTATCGAGCCGGTCGCCGTCAAAGGTCATCAACACCGGCCGATTGCCAAAGGCGCATCCCTGGTCCATTCGCCCGCAGCGCGAAGGGGTCGTAATCTCGCCCTGGTAAGCGAGCTCCATTTCGCCCCGGATCGTGAGCTTGAGATCATAAACCCGGTTAAAGGCGCGTGCGGCGAGGACGCAGATGGCAGCGCTGGAGGAGAGCCCCTTTTTGATCGGCAGGTCCGTTTTGTAGTTGTTGATGACGAGACCCCGCACGTGGTAGTGGGTCAGCGCCTGGTAGGCGACGCCGGCGATATAACTCCAAAAGCCGCCACGTTGCGCCACTTGCATGAGCGCCTGAGGCTCCATCGGGATTTCGTACGGGCCTTCCGAATGGCCTTCCGGGGTAGTCGATGTGAGGACGAGCGACGTTGGGTGCGGCTCAACCTCGGCATAAATACCCTGATCGGTTCCGCAGATCAGCGTGTAGCCTTTTTCAATCTCGGCATTCATGCGGCGATAGCCGCCTGCCCAATCGGAATGTTCTCCCAGAAGGCAGATCCGTCCGGGTACAAAGAGTTTCACAAGCGTTTCCTTTGCGTCTATTTTCCAAACTGAAAAAGGACTCTATCTGACGAGGGTATATCCCCAGGCCATGAACCCCAACGAGACCAGCGAGAGTGCTCCAATAAATAGGGTCTGCCGGTAGCTATGATTATACCTGTGTCGCAGCCAATAGATAACGAATGCAATGGGCAAGAGCACCCCTAGCTCGATCAACAGATTCCGGTAGAAATAAAAGTTGGTCAACGAGATTAAGGGGGCGCTGGGCAGAATCCCGAACGGCAACTTGAGCAGGGTGTAGCTGAACGGCCACAAGAGCGGCATTGGGGATACGTCGACCATCAGGTCCAGTAGGAGGTGGGATAGCCCGGCTGCAGCCGCTTGTGCACTCATGGTCCACCATTGCCCCCGAAAGCGGCCTGAGAGCCAGAGCAAGAGCATGACGGCGACCGGGACGACGAGTACGCCGATGATCGAGTGGGTGATACGCGCCGGGGCGCCGTTTGAAGCGGGGCATAATTGGATCAGGTTGCACAGCGCGAGGGATACGGGATCGGGCGGTGCGAGGACATCCTGGCGAAGCCCCCGAATGAGATAATCGATGTCGGGCGCCGACGAGATGCCGACGAGCGCGAGCCCCCACCAGGCGGGACCGCGAGATTGCCGCTTTGGAAACACGTATGCGGTGAGCCCTGCAAGACAGTGGCCGGCAAAAGATGACATGGTAGCTCAATCCTCATTTCTTGAGCACTTCAGCCGGCAACTGCTCCGCAAACTGTTGCAGGCTGAAGTGGAGGTAGCTCACCTGCCCGGGATCGACCGCATAGAAGGAAACCGTGTCGCCGGTGCAGACGATATTGTTTCGAATCTTCCACTCTCCGACCTTGACCCACCTGGAAGGTATTCCCACACGCGCCGCGAGAAAATCGGTATAGACTATCGCGATGCGAACCTGCTCTGTGCTCACAATTGTTTCCAGCGCCGGCATGTCCATCTTGCTGGTCAAAGTCAATTCTCCGATTTGGCGCGTCCCCAAACCGGCCAGATCGACCAGATGGATATCCGCCAGGTAATCGATAGCCCCAATGTCGTTGGCGAGAACCGGCTCACCTGGGTAAAAACGCTCGAGGAAAAGCCCCATCTGGTATTGTTGTTGATAGATATTCGTGGTGGCGCGTGGGGTCTGGGTGAGCGCGCTCCACGCTCGATCGCCAAACGGTTCAAGAACGAGGAATGCGACTAACAGGATAGCCGGGTAGGCGGGCATCCACTTGCGCTCAACTGGCAGGTGAAGCGAGGTGGGGATGCTTGAGACCAGCGAGGCTGCGATAACCATCACGCCGAGGATCACGAGATAGGCCTCATAGCGGTAAAACCACCCGAGCCCGGCCGACATAAGATGGAAAAGGGTCGAAAGGATGAAAATTACATTGAGCGAAAGGATACGCGCATCTCTTGGGGTTTTGGCAAAGAGTTGGCGAATGACAAGGAGTGCGCTTCCCAAAACAAGCCATAACAGATGAGGGGTGAACTCGATCCGCTCCGGCATCTGAAACGCGATGAGCTTGAGCTTGTCTATGATGCCAACTGCATCGAACAACGGACTTTTCAAGAGGATGGAATTGGCCAGAAAATACCAACCGTGTGCAATCGAGACCCAGCCATAAGCTACAACCGGCATCGCCCCCAGCCCGACGAGGGCAAAGGCTGTGATAAAACGGCGCTGGATGATAAATAGCAGACTGACAGCCACGATTGGGAAGAGGCCTTCGAGGCGAATGGCGGTGATCAGTGGCGTGAGGGCCAACAATGCGAGAGCGGCGCGGTGATTTTGATCGGATGATGGCGACAGCGCCTGGGCCGCACAAAAGACGAACGCCAGCGTCAAGAGCGCGTGCAGGGTGTGTTCCATGCCTATAAAGACGAGCGTGGGCAGGGGTGCGACAAAAATCATGGTGACAAGCGCCGCTCCGGTCGCCCGGGAGGTTGCCCGGTATTGACGCAGCAGAATATATGCGAGCAGCACGAGGCCGGTCGATGATACCAGGTTGAGGATGAATGGGACCCAGTCATTGACCCCGACGAGAGCATACGCCGACGCAAGCAGCAGGACCCATAACGGGGATGAGGAGGAGGAGGAGAACGCGTACCGTGTCACGCCCCAGGTCGTATTTTGCGCAAAATGTTTGGCGATTGCCATGTGAATATAGGCATCGTCCAGTGCATAGACGAGAAGTCCCTTGTTCTCTTTGAGCGAAAGCACTAGCAGGCACAGCAGGGTGATCCAGAACAGACCGAGGGCTGCGAACAAAGGCCAATGCTTTTTGATCAATCCCATCATTTTGTGGCTATTGTGAGCTTGCCGCGCGGATGCGCACCTCTTCCAACGCCTGGTGCAAAGCGGCATAATACCGGCCATCCCGGCGTATTGCCACCCCCAGAAATGTGTGCAGTGATGGCCCGGGTAGGTATTCGTAATGGGCGATAAAGTAGGGATTCGTCGTGATCTGTGCGATCATGACATCGTAATCCGGATGGGGCATATAGATCACGTCCGGGTTGTATTCCTGAAAAAGCCGGTTGGCTGAAAAGCCATCATGAGCAAAACCTGTTTCATTCAACCCTGCCATATCTACCACGGTCTTGCGCGGGTTCGCGGCCGATAATACTCCAATCTCTGTAGTGGCAATTACCATGTCGTCGGG
>JBAVQS010000030.1:0-49363 GCA_049694275.1 Anaerolineae bacterium
CTGGCCGCGGGACTGGCGCCTGACCCCGCCGCGTTCGTCGCCGCCGTGCGTGCGGTGAACCCGGTGCTTGCCGCGCGGTGTCTCACCGAGTCCGGCGTGACGGTCCCGCCGCAAGCGCGGACGGACACGCAAACGGCGCTGGGCCGCGACCTGTCCGACCCGCACCTCCATCTCCGCTATCGCATCGCGGCGGGGCTTGAACTCGGCCGGCTGGGGGATTCGCGCTGGCGCGCGGTGGAGGCCAACGGGGTGCGCATCCTGCTCCCGCCCCTGGTGGCGCTGCCGGCCGGGATCCTGCGCATGGGCACGACCGCCTGGCAGGAGCTGCGCCTCCGGCTTGGCGGGTTCACTTTCGCCAAGGATGAGACTCCACAGCATTCGGTGACGCTCCCTGCCTTTTATGTCAGCCGGTTCCCGGTCACGAATGCCGAGTTTGCCTGCTTTATCGCGGCGGGGGGATATGCGGCGGAACGCTACTGGACCACACCGGCGGCGCGCGCCTGGCGCAGCGGCGAGGTGGTCGAGAGCGGCGCGGTAAAAGATTCGATGAACCTCTGGCGTGCGGTCAAGAATGACCCGAAACTGATTGAGCAGTACCGCCGCGCTGGATGGTCTGTCCCGCAGGTAGCTGCCTTGCGTGAACTGGCCCGGATGGATGAGGCGCAGGCGCGCCAGACATTCGATCAGGCTTATTCGGAGCGCCCGCGCGACCGGCCAGCGTATTGGGAGGATGGGGACTATAACAACCCTTCGCAGCCGGTGGTCGGCGTGACCTGGTTCGAGGCGCTGGCCTACGTCACCTGGCTGAACGAACAGTGGCAGGCGGCTGGCTGGAGTTGGCTACTGTGGGAAAAGCAAGCGGCGCGCGAGGTGCGCTTGCCAGTTGCGCAGTGGCAAGTCCGCTTGCCGAGCGAAGCGGAATGGGAGTGGGCGGCGCGCGGGCCGGCCGGGCGGATCTATCCGTGGGGCAACGCGTGGGATGCGGGGCGCGCCAACTCGTCCGAGTCGCATATCCTGCGTCCGACGCCGGTGGGTATCTATGCGGATGGCGCCACGCCGGATGGGGTGCATGACCTGGCGGGGAATGTGTGGGAGTGGACGACGACGCTTTATCGGGGCTATCCCTATCGTGCGGAGGATGGCCGCGAGAATCTTGAAGTGGAGGGACGCCGTGTGGTGCGTGGCGGGTCCTTCGGCGCCAGTCAGCTCTTCGTCCGCTGCGCCTCCCGTTACCTCAATGACCCGGACGGCGCGAGCAACGGTCAGGGTTTTCGGGTGGTGTTGTCTCCCACTGTTCGACTCTGAACTCTGGCACTCTGGGCTCTGGACTCTGGACGCGGCGCGGAGCGAGGGCGGCGGCTGGCCGGGTCCGGGGATTGCAAATCCCCCGGCTGAAAAAAGGGGGGGCTGCAAAAAAAAGGATGGCTGGGCGGCGGGCCTTGTTTCGATAGCCGCGCCTTTTTCAGCCCGGAATTTCGAATTCCGGGGCCTGGTCGTGGTGCGGGCGGCGGCGGCTGGCAAAGATTGAACCGCGAAGGACGCGAAGGGCGCGAAGAGGATACTGGATGGAATAAGGAGGATTGTCATGGATGTTTCGATGTTGGTTCCGCAAGTGACCTTGATGCTTGCGCCGATGCTCCCGTATTTGCTTCAGGCGGGGGAGAAGGTGGCGCAAGAGGCGGGCAAAAAGTTTGGGGAAGAGGCGTGGCAGGAGGGCAAGGCGCTCTGGGAACGGCTGTGGCCCAGGGTCGAGGCCCGGCCGGCGGCCAAAGAAGCCGCCGAAGATGTCGCGGCGCAACCCATGAACGCAGATCGGCAGGCGGCGCTACGCGTGCAGCTTACCAAGCTGTTGAGTGAGGATGAGGCCCTGGCGCAAGAAATCGCGCGCTTGGTGCAGTCGGGCAAGCAGACCCGGACGACCATCATCGCATCGGGCGAGCGGAGCGTGGCCGCGCAAAACATGAACGGGAACATCATCATCACCGGCGACCGGAACGAGGTTGAAGGTAAATCGTAAGAACGCGGCCCCTGCGCGTGTATGAGGCGAATCTACACCATTTAGACGCCGTTGGCGGAATCGGGTTCTAACCGATTTGCGCCTTGCTAAGACGCCGCAATTCATTCGGCGGCGATCCCCTGAGCGTGAATACGGCGACTTCCGGCGGGCAGTTGTAGCGGAAGGGCGCGACGACCGTGCCGAGCCCGCGCGAGGTATAGACCTGGAACGAATCAAACTGCACGTGCCCGCTGGCGACGCGCTTGCCATATTTCGAGTTGGTGATGACCGGCCCGATTTTCGGCAGGCAGATTTGCCCGCCGTGCGTATGGCCCGACAGGACGACCTTGACGCGCGGGTCCTGGAGCTCCATCGCATAATCGGGATTGTGGGAGAGCAGGATGACCGGCTCGGTCTCGTGCGCGCCCCCCACGGCGGTGTGCAGGTCCGGGAGGTCTTCCCAGAGATCGCCGATCCCCGCGATGCGGATGCGGCTGTTTTCACGGTGCAGCCAGCGCCCCGCGTTGGTCACGTCCACGACGCCTGCCGTTTCAAGCATGTGGTGGACCGCGTTGGCATCCTGCCAATAGTCGTGGTTCCCGAGGACGCCATAGACGCCCAGTGGCGCGTGCAGGCGGCGCAGCGCCTCGCCGATCTCGGATAGGTACGCGAGCTCCAGGGTGATATAGTCGCCGCCAAGCAGGACCACGTCCGGATTCTCCCGGTTCGTCTCGTCGACGACCCGTTTGAGAAAGTCGGCCGGCGTGGTCGGCCCGCTGTGAAAATCGGTCAGGAAGGCGAGCTTGAGGCCCTCAAAGGGGCGCGGCAGGTTGTCGACAGTCAGGCTCATCCGGGTCAGCGTGATGCAGCGCGCCTCGCGGCGGGCCTCCATCGCAAAAAAGGGCAGGGCGTTGAGCACCTGGATGGGGAGTTTGAGGAGGGCATCGACGATCTTGTCCTGGTGCCGGGAGTGTCGTCTGGTCCGGGTTCTCACGCCCGTATGGATATTCGGTTGGGTTTCAATCTGCATAATGCGCTCTATTATACCAGATGACCGATTTTTCTTGACGTTGAAGGGAAACTGGGCTATACTGCACTTTGCGTCGGGGTGTAGCGCAGTCGGTAGCGCGCATCGTTTGGGACGATGAGGCCGGAGGTTCGAATCCTCTCACCCCGACTGCCAGCGAGTTTGTTAAAGGACGAGTCGCTGGTAAGGACGGTCGCTGCTTCCAACAGCTACCGTCCGTTTTTTTGGTCATCTGGTCACGCTCAGGGGATGAGCGTGGCTATTTTTGTGAGGTTATTGTGGCGGGTTTTCTACCCGCTCCTGGTATTCTTTGATGCTGTCGATGTAGACAAGCCACTGGCTGGTTAGTCCCAACCCCGCTTTGCGGCCCTTCAGCCATCCCCGGTGCAGGTATCGTTTGATGGTCGCAGGATGCACGTCGAGCCGCTGAGCCGCTTCCTCTACGGTTATCGTTTCGCGCTTGATGCTGGCCGTTGGCATGATTACAATTCCCATTAGACTGAATAAGCTGTTACAAGGTGTTACCAGAATACACCCGTACTCCATTCATGTCAAGGACCAGTTTTATCCTCCCGTTGCCCTGGCTTGGCTCCACGCGGATCTTTAGTCGCAATGTACCGGGTCCAGCTCTCCTCTGTAATCAACCAGTTGGTGCCAACTTTGATTGCTTCGATCTTTTTGTCTCGAATCAGGTGTGAAACGTGTTCCTGGCTGAGACCGGTGAGCGCGGAAATCTGACCGGTTGTGAGATAGCCGGGGATTGGGTTGGGCTTGGGTTTCTTGATGTGTGGAGACACGGTTGAGGTTGGCATTCAGTATACTCCGTATTCCTCTAAACATTTGCTATCAAATTATTGCGCGCGCCGGGTGCCGCCCAGGTTGTCGCCGATCACACGCATCTGCGCGTCGGCGCTCTCCTGGATATAGACATCCAGCATGATTTCGGACTTGTGGCGCGAGAGCTTGCGAATGTCCTTCGCCTCGTGCTGTTTGCTCGCCGCGTTGGTGATTGCGCCGCGGCGGAGCGAGTGTCCGGAGACGAGCGTGGGATCGATCTCAGCGGCGACGGCGGATTGCTTGACAATATCGGCAACGACCTGGTCCGTGAGCCGGTGCTCCCAAACGTGGCCCCATTGGTCGATTTTGCGAAAGAGCGGGCCATCTGCGATCTTCGAGACAACCAGCCAGGTCTTGAGCGCATGGACCGCGCACATGCGCTGATCGGCGGCCGCCGGCACGTGGATGTCATAACCTTCCCCGGATTTGTCCGTCTTGGATTGTGCAATGTGCACGATCACGCGGTCCCGTCGAAAGCGAATGCTCTGCCGGTCGAGCGCAACGATCTCGCTCCGGCGCAGTGCGCAGGCGTATCCGACCAGGAGAATGGCCCGGTTGCGGGCGCCCCGGATGTCGTCGGGTTGCGCGGCGAGCATGAGGCGCATGTCCGCTTCCTCAATGCCGGCCTTGCGCTCGGGCGCGGCCGGATGCTTGCGGCGAATGCCCTTGAGCGTTTGCTTGACCGCGGGATCCTGGGTCGGGTCTTCGACGCGCTCCAGGTTATGGTAGTGACGGATCGCCGCCAGTTTGGTTTTGAGCGTGTTGGTCTTGTATCCCGCTTCGGCGAGCTCGGCGATGTGCGCGACGACAGTGGCCGGCGACGCGGGCAGGGGCGTGGCGTGAAAGCGTGCACAAAACGCCCGAAATTCATTCCAGTTCGATTCGTAGGTGCGCGTCGTGTTGGGCGCATCGGCGTTGTCGGCGTAATCACGCGCCAGCTCGATCAGCTCGCGGGCTTTTTGGTTGTACGGTTGCAGACTAGCGGTTTCGTCCATTTACAGTCCTTTGGGTGTGCTAGGACTGATAACGTTAAATTATCAGTCCTTAGACTCTAACGCTTTTTGGGGTGCGTGAGCGGCGTCCCCCTTGAAATCGTCGGCCTGTGCCGCGGCGAAATCTCCGTTGTGGGCATCGACGGCTTTGCATACGCGGAGCGCCTGGTCCATGTCGCGATAGCAGAGCTTGAGCGCCACGCGCTCACCTGGTCGCCTGATCCGGATGCGCCGGTCGAGCGGTTGCTTTGTAACAATATACCACTCGGCGACGATGTGCGGCGATGAATAGATGAACGGAGTCGCTGCGGGCGTCTGGGCGGAAGAGCGCTTTTCCTGGGCTTGCGTCTGGACCGCCGTGCGCTCGGCCTCGAGCAGCTGTTTAAACTCTTTCTTGGCGTCTCCGCCCATGGCTCCGCCGCGCTGGTCGATAAACTCGCACCATTTGATCGCAAGCTCACGCTCGTCAAGTTCATAGCGGTCAATAATGGCAGTGCCGTGGTCGTACCCGAGCCGATAGAGTCCGATGTAATCACCGCGCTGTCCGTGGACGATCCGGGCCGCGATATGCTTGCCACGATAGATGATTTCATCGCCTGGCAACTTGACCAAGACGAGCGGTACCGGCGAGTCTATGCCTGGTAACTTAAGTTGCTTGCTCATTCTATTTTCTCCCCTTCTTTTTCAAACCCGGCTTGCGCCCGCGCCGGTGCAACCTGGCGACGTGCAGATCGGCGATGCGGCCCTCAGCGGCTTTGCGGTCGGCGGCCTGGTCAAGGCTTCCGTCCGCCAGTGCGACCGCATTGATTGTCCCGGCGCCATAGTAGCGGCAGAGCGCAACCAGGTCCTGCGCAAGATCGGCGTCAGACGCGATATAGACGCTCTTTTGGACATAGTGCAGGCCTCCGCCGTTCGTGAGCTCGGCGAGGACCTCGTAAAAGGTCGAGAGCGGGCGGCCGGTAAAGTCCCACAGGATCAAATACTTGCCGTTTGTGGAATTCATAGACACGTGTCCGTTTATTGCTGTGCTTCCGGGTGCAGTTCGTTCCACTTGGCCCGGGTACGCGCGATTGTGCCGACGACAACTCGCTGCTCGTGTTGGACAATCGTGTGTAGCATGTCCTCTTTCGTATTGTGAGCGTAGACCCTCCCGGCCTCATCGCCGAAATCACAGAACTGTTCCCACCGCTTGAACACCTCGGATTTTGGTGTGGTCTGTAATTCCGCCCGGACACGTTGCTCGATCTCCGCTTCTTCGGCGCGCCGTTCGCCGTCGCACTCGTCCCACAGCCGCGCCCATTCCGCGTCGCGCTGGAGCTTGGCTTGATATTCGGCGTGAATTTGTCGCAATTGATCGGCGTCAAACGTCGGCGACAGCAAAGCATCTTTCCATTGCTCGTACAGGCGATACGGTTGCTCCCGCTCCACATTGGAGATTAACACGTTGTTCATTTCGCCTCCGCTGCTTTCGCGTCGCTCGCGGCGCACCTGTTCCCGGCGTCTTCCAGGAGCTTGACTGCGGCTACCAGCTTTTGCTGGATTTCCTCCTCGTCCGTGTACGTTTCCTCGACGATAAACATTGCAATCTTGGTGCAAATCGCATTAAGACGCTTCTGGCGTGGATTGATGTTTTGGGTAGGCATGATTCTATCCTCTCTCCCTCTTGTTGTTTTAGTGCGGTGAGGGACGGCGCACACCATCCCCCACCGCGGGATATGTCTATTTCGATTGCAGTTCGGCCAGGGCGTAGGCCCAATCGGTCTTTCCTGCGGTCGTGTAGGCGGCGATGATCTGGTTTGCATTTTCGCGCGGGAATCGTTTCCGCGCGACTTCTTTCCAAAACTCGGTGGGGCCAACGTGGTATTCGGTCGGTCCGTTGCCGGTCGGCGGGACCTGTGGCGCTTGCTCCGGTTGCGGCTGGCCGTCAGGCGGTGCGCCGATCTGGTCGTCCTCGTGTTCGCCGTTGGTCTCGTGTGTGGCGAGGCGGGCGGTGACGTTCGCGGTCCACAGCGCGGCGCGTTCGGCGTCATCCTTCGGGGCGTGCTCGCGCAGCAACTTGGCCCAGGCGTTCCGGGCGTGCTGGACACTTTTGAATGCGCCCCGCTCGACGCCCCAGGCCAGCGCGGTTTCCTCGTTCGGGAACACGTTCGGGACGGTGTTCGCGATACGCTCTTGATCGGCGGGGGTGAGTCCGTCGTAGACGGCGCTCTCGATGCGCTCGGGCATCCCCTTCCATTCGCCCGCCTCGTCCCAGAGCGTCATGCCGAACCGGCCCCGGCGCGCCCAGATGACCTTGACGCCGCGCTTGTCGCCGTCGCGCATGAGTTGGAGCTGCAGGTTGACTGACCGGGTGAGGCGCACGAGCTCGGTGGCGCTTACGGTGGCCTTCGTGACCTCTTTGCCATTCCCGTCGCGGGCGTCATTCAGGTGATAAATCCAGAGGACATCGCAGCCCCACTTGGTCACCGCGTCCTGTAGCTGACGCATCGCCAGGGCCTTGTCCTTGAACGCGGCATAGAGATTCTTTTCGCGCCCGTGCTCCTTGTCCTGGATCGCGGCGGTGACGAACGGCGCAATGAGCGCGGTCAGTGAATCGACGACGATGGTCTTGACGCCACTGTTCGGCATGTTGTCGTCGAGCAACCGGGCGATGCGGTCCGGGTCATTATTGTCCTCGGGCCGGTCGGAAATCTGGTAGACGTCGCCCGCCAGGTGCCGGACCTCGGAGAAACGGTGATCGGCGTCAATCGCCAGGAACGGGCCGTGCATCCGGGCGGCGAATGTCGATTTACCGGCGCCCGGATAGCCCACGAGTCCCCACAGCCGGATTGGATATTTGTTTGCTTCCATCTTCTTGAAACTCATTTCTATTTCCTCCTGTTAGTTGTTCGATCAATCGTTCAGGCGTTTACGCATTACAGCGGGAGCAAAAATGAGACGGGTTGGGGTTGATCGCGTTTGCCAAAGCGTTCGGCATAGATTTCGCGGAGCGGGCGGTCGATGGCCTCCCCCGCGCGCCACACGTCGCCGGCGATCTCGCGGGTGAACTTGGAATACTTGACGATTTCGTCCGCGTCCATGTCTTCGGTCAATTCCCAACACGCAGTTTCCATCGCGCACGATAGCACGCGCAATTGTTTCTCTGTCAGCTGGATGGTGAAAGTTTGCTCTGCCATGTTTCCCCCTTGAGTGGGGAGCGAGTTGCCCCGCTCCCCTGCTCTGTCTAGCCAAGCGCCCACTGGACATAGCGGGCGGCGGTGTCAATGGCCGCGATGGTTTGGAGTTGGGCGGCGGCCATGAGGATGTCGCGCACGCGCCCGGCGAGCCAGGCGGCGAGGATGTGTTTGCAGATGGCTCCGCGCTGCTCATGGTCGGGGCAGGCGCAAGAGGCGTCGTGCAAGTCGCCGGTGGTCAGGGTGCGATTGATGTTGATTGCGTAGGGCGTGGCGAAAGTGGGGGACTGGTAGAAATAGAGCCGCAGATCGGCGTTGTAGCGGATGGCGTTGTCGGCGGCGATATGGAGCGCCTTGCCCAGCCGGTCGCTATCGGACGTGGGCATGAGCTTGACGAGCTCATCCATTGCGACGGTGAGGGCGAGGGCGGTCGAGAGTTTGAGATCGCGTGACATGAAAAACCTCCTGAATCTATGGACTCAAGAGGCGGGATATGCTATAATCCGTTTAGCCGCTTGAGTAGTGCTTTACTCTTCCGGTTAGACGCTCACTTGGGCCGTGAACCCGTGTGGGCGTCGTTTCATTTCTATGACCCTATTATACATCAAATGCTTGAGGTTTGTCAAGGGGTTTGGGGACGAGTTTTGGAAATTCATGGACGATTGTCCGTTTAATTCGCGTTTGGTGAAAACTCACGGGGTACGGATTGGCGAGCGGCGCGGGGCGAGTTGCGCGCGGGGCGCGCGGTTGACAGTTCGTCGTCATTTGGACTATACTCTGGTCCGACGGTGAATGCGCCGGCGCCGCAGAGCGGAGCGGCGAGGTGTTGGGCGACTGAGCGTAGGGACTATGGTTTATGGCTATTTTGACGACCCCTTTGCGAGCGCGCCGGCCTATGATCCGGGCCTGGCGGTGGATTGCCCGGTGTGCGACCGGCGCTTGACGCGGCCGCTGAAAACAATTTCGTTGCTGGCCGAAGGCGACACGCGGAGCTATTTTTACCGGGTGCACGCGCCCTGCTACGATGCCCTGTCATCGGCGCAGCGGGTCGAACTGGACAGCGTCATCATTGATTTCGTTGCGCTGCGCGGGCCGGTGCCCCAATAAAAAAGGGATGGACAGGCGCATCCGCCCATCCATCCGATTAACTCACCCTCGCTATTTAGTTGTGCTTACCGGATGTCACGCGGGGCATTCGGGCAAACTGAGCAGATTGTCTGTTCGCGCGTCATCGGCCACGGTCTTGAGATACTTGTGACCGTAGCGACTCGTTTCAACAATGACATTGGTTTCGCGTGTGCCTACGCTCACAAAGAATGCCCACCTGCCGTCTTCGATCCCCTGAATGGCGGCTTGCTGGCTCAGTTTCCAGCGCGTGCCGTCGGCGTTGAGGCCACCAACGTTCACAATCCGCGTGTGCGGATTGCTGCGGTCGCCTTTGTTGATACAGCGAATTTGATGTCGAGCAGTCATACGAATTACCTCTTTAGATTCATGCCCCGATCGTGAGATAGGTGAGTTCCAGCTCACCTATCTCTGTAATCCGCTCGAGGCGGTTTGTGTGAGGGCCAGGGCTCATTGTTGCAAGCAACGAATCGCAGCCCTGGTCCCTTCATTTCGGCGATTCATTCCCGATCGCATAGGCATCACCCCCTTTCAGGTAACAAAAACGCGTCCAACTCAAGCGGGCAGTTGGGCGCGGTCCTTGTGCTCCACGCGCAGCAATAGAGACCAGAGTCAAACCTGTTTCCGTGCCACTTGACAGAGGAAACGACTCGGACGTATAATTGCCGCAGTTGAATGGCGCGCCCTGCGCCTGTTGTGACAGCCCTGACCGTTCGCCGCGGTCGGGGCTGTGTTTTATCGTACGAACAGGCGTGCTAGACTGTCTCACATTCTATGCGCGAATTTGTTGCGTGTCAATTGAAATTTCTCTGTTTACTCGATTCGGCGCGATAATGGGGCCACCGCGATCATTTGCGCGGAAATACTCCCATCGCAATGGAGGCTCGCTATGCTCGCTACGCGTCCCCTGCCCCAGATTGTCTTATGTGCACTGTTTGTCCTGTGTGCGCTCGCCCTGATTGGGTGCACGGGCTCCCCGGCGCCCACGCTCACCCCGGCGCCGACCGTGGACCAGGCGGCCATCGAAACGCGCGTGGCCCTGTCGATCTTCGCCACACAAACGGCGAGCGTGCCCACAGCGACGAATACGCCGGTCGCGACATCTACGCCGACCGATACAGCCACGCTCACACCCACGAATACTCCGACCATCACCGACACGCCGACGAATACGCCCACACTGACGCGCACGCCGCTGCCGTCCAGGACATTTACCCCGCGTCCCCCGCCGGCCACCTCCACCCCACGCCCGGCCATTCCCGTGGGCCAGGATGTGACGCTTGGCCACTGGACCTATCATGTGCTGGCAGCCTACAAGGACAAGAACGTATGGTTTTATGACGAGACCAAGGTTGCGAACGGCCTGTGGGCGGTCGTGCTCATTCAGGTGACCAACGCGGGGCTGGGCACTGACTATCTGGCGAATACGATTGATTTTGGCTTGTATGACCAGGCCGTTCGCACTTATGACCACGATCCGGCCGCGTTTGCGCCCGACGAATATGCGCGGTGGGAGTTCTGCGGCTGTGATACGATCTATTCGGACATCAATCCAGGCGAGAGTCAGGGGGTCATCATGGTGTTTGACGTGCCCGCGGACACCCAAACGTTGACCCTGATGACGATCCTGGATGCGGCGCCGACGACCGGTTACCGGCTGAGCCTGGGGACGCCGTTTGCACAACTGCCGATGGGCAAGCCGAAGAAGTAGCGCAGATTCTTCGTTTACTCAGAATGACGCTTGCTCCCATCGGTACTTTTTGAATCATTTACACGCGCGCGCGGATATGCTATAATAGCGGCTAGAACAGTTGTCTGGTTGTCGTAATTAGCTGATTGTTGCGATGCGACCGACGTGGATCAACCTACTCCCAGCCCGATCATTGTCGAGATGCCCGACCGGCGACGGATCACCGTCTCCGGGCGCGTCGCTTTGGTAATTGCGGACCTGGCGCAGCACGCCAGCACGTTTAACGATTTCGCGCTCAAAGGCCAGTTCGTCTGGAATTTCAAGGCCGATTCGCTCGCGCGTGAGGCGGAGGTCCGTCTCGAATAGCCCCACGCACATATCCATCTAGTCGTATGTCTCAAATGGACGCGGCTCTACCTCGCAAGAGGCTAGAGCCGCTTTTTTATTTCTATGCCAAACGACACGCCCGCCCAATCGGCGGATACCGACGTCTCAATCGCGCTGCTGGCGCAGAGCGTCCGTAATATCGAGTCGCTGCTGACCAACGGCTTTGCCGCGCTCAATACCCGTTTCGACAAGGCGGACCAGAAATGTGATGCGCTTGAGCTCCGGGTGCGCAATATCGAACAGGGATCGGTGCCGGAGCTGCGCAACACTCTGACCGAGGTCAAATCCCAAGTCGCGACCTGGCAGTTCCTCCAGGCGGGCTATACCACGCTCGGCACGGCGATTGCGACGGCGCTGGCGGTGATATTCAAGTGACCGCGCTGCTGGACTATTTTCGCTTGATGGCCTATTTCGCGGTGACGTTGTTTGCGTGGGGCGCGGCGGGATACATGCCGCACCATCGCGTGATTCCGCGGCTCGTGGGATTGTGGGCCTTGGTTGGCGGGTTCGGGTTGCTGGCGACGCTCGCCGGGCAGATTGACCTGAATGCGCTGATTCTGCGCTTCGGGGTTGCGCTGGTGCTGTGGGTGCTGGCATTCTGCATTGCCCAGGCTGTGTGGATCGAAAGCAGGAGACGGAAATGAATCTGAATCTGACATCAGATCAAATCAGTGGCGTGGCCGCGGTGATCGCGGCGCTGGCTTTTGCCTACATTCCGGGATTGCGTGAATGGTTCGACGGGCGGACCGGTACGCAAAAGGCCGGCATCATGGGCCTAACGCTCGTGCTCGTGGCGGTGGGGGCATTGGGCGCGACGTGCGCGCAGCTCCTCGACGTGGGCATCACCTGCACCAAGACGGGGATTACGACGCTCATTACAAACTTGGTGACAGCGCTCATGGCAAATCAGGGGGCCTACATGCTTTTGATCCGCCCGATCAAGAGCGCGGCATGGGTTGCGCCCATCCCTCCGCCGCTCCCGCCGCTTGCGCCGGTCCAACCAACCAAGCCGGGCGGATGAGCGATGAGGACCGGCTGCTGTTGTATCTGCTCGCCGATGGCTGGCGGATCGAGCGCATGGCGCGCGTGCTCTGTCGTTCGCGGGGCTGGGCGCACCGGCGACTGACGCGGATTTGCCGCGAGCTGGCGGTATCGTCGCCGCACCTGGCGGTGATTGCGGCCTGGCAGATGGGGATTATTCGATGAGGTCATTGATTCGCGGACAGGCGGGAACGCTGACGCTCTTGCTCTTGTGTGTGCTCATCGGTGCGGGTTGCGGCATCATGCTCATGGCGTTTTGTGAGGCGTGCAGGTGAGACTCGCAATGCTCTTTCTCTTCCTCCTCCTGGCGTTCCGCGTCTGGCTGCTGTCGCGGCAACAGTCGGTCCAGGCGCGGGCGCTGTGGATCACGTCCGAGCGGGTAGCGCGGCTTGAACGTTGAGCCGGCGCGCTGGTGGAACGGGATGACGCCACGGGAGCGGGCGACGTGGCTCGCCGCGCAGCGCCTGGCAACCGGGATTGCGATATACACATGGCACATGCTCAAGCAAAAGGATCGGGAACGAATCACAAACGCGCTGCGGCTCGCAAGCGTTCCCGCGTTTCCACGGTGACGGTGGGACCGGGGACGGATAAGAAACGCAAGCGCACCCCGCAGGCGAACGGCGCATCTGGCGACGCGCTCCCGGCCAACGCCGCCGAACTGACCCTCAAACAGCGGGCGTTTGTCGAGCACTATCTCATGTGCTGGAATGCGAGTGAGGCGGCCCGGCGCGCGGGGTATCGAACCCGAGCCAACACGGCCGGCGCGCGGATGATGTCAAATGATGTCATTTTCGGGCTGATTCAAGCCAGATTTGGTGAACTGGCGATGAGCGCCAACGAGATTCTGGCGCGGCTGTCCGACCAGGCGCGGGGGAGCATCGACGACTTTATCGGCGCCGGGGGTGTGATCGATCTTAAAAAGGCGCGCCAGGCCAGTCGGATGCACCTGCTGCACAGGTACGCGGTGACCGACAAGGGCACGTCGATTGAGCTCTACGATGCCCAGGCCGCGCTGGTGCAGCTCGGGCGGCATCATGTGCTCTTTGCGGATCGGCGTGAGATCACCGGCAAGGACGGTGCGCCGCTCCCGATTCGCGAGATCATCGTCGAACTGCCGCCGGTCGATAGCGAACCGCCCGCGATGGGAATGCCGAGCGTCATACCCGACGATGCGGGTAATCCCCCGGGGGATTCGGGGACGCATGAACCTATGGCGGATTGAAAATGGACAGATACGACTCGCACTGCATCCTGGACAGGCCCGAGCCTGGCGCTCTACCAAGCGCTTTACGTTCGTCATGGCCGGCACGCAGTCCGGCAAAACGTCTTTCGGTCCCTGGTGGCTCAGCCGCGAGATCGAGCGCGGCGGCCCGGGCGATTACCTGGCCGTCACGAGCTCGTATGACCTGTTCAAGCTCAAGCTCTTGCCTGAGATGCGCACGGTGTTCGAGCATTTGCTCCGGCGCGGGCGTTACTGGTCCGGCGACCGCATTATCGAGATCGCCGATCCATCCGGCAAGTTTCTGGCAAGCCGGGCCGATGATCCGATGTGGGCGCGCATTATTCTGCGCTCGGCGGCCGCTGACAGTGGGCTCGAATCGTCAACGGCGCTGGCCGCGCTCCTGGACGAATGCGGGCAGGATGAATTTACCGTCGAGACCTGGGAAGCAATCTTGCGGCGGCTCTCGCTCTCGCAGGGCCGGGTGCTCGGGACGACCACGCCCTATAATGTGGGCTGGCTCAAGACCGAGATATTCGACCATCGGAACGACGACGACTTTGAGGTCATTCAGTTTCCGTCGTATCAAAATCCCGCTTTTCCGCCCGCGGAATATGAGCGGGCGCGGCGCACGATGCAAGCGCACCGGTTCAAGCTGTTTTACCGAGGCGAGTTCGGCAAGCCGCCCGGCCTCATCTATGAGGCGTTCAACGACGACGACATCGCCCGCGGGGGACACCTGGTCGAGCCATTCGCGATTCCGCCTGAGTGGCCGCGGTATGTGGGGGTGGATTTCGGGGGCGCAAACACGGCGCTCCTCTGGATCGCCGAGAATCCGCTCAAGCGCGTTTTTTACGCGTATCGCGAATCGCTGAGCGGTGGCAAGTCAACCCGCGAGCACGCCGCGGAATTCGCGGCGGCGAGCGTGGCCGCAAACGTCTCGCAGGTCTGGGGCGGCGCGCCAGGGGAGACGCAACAGCGAGCGGACTGGACCGTCGAAGGCGTGCCGGCGCAGCCGCCGCCCATCGCGGACGTGGAGGCGGGCATTGATCGCGGCGTCGGGCTCTTTGCGCAAAAGCGGATGTATGTGTTCTCGACGATGACCGGACTGCGGGATGAGCTCGGCACCTACCGGCGCAAGCTCGACGACAAGGGACAGCCAACCGATGAGATTATCGACAAACGCAAGTTTCACCGCCTGGACGCCTATCGCTATGTGGCGAGCGGCCTGGCCGATGGCGTGGGCGTCTCAATCGCTTTTGAGGTATAGGGAGTGAGTTCTAATCCCGGAATCGTCATTGGCCCTGAGTGGCTGAAAGCGCTGGAACACGCGGACAAGATCACCGGCGTGCCGGATGCCTACGCCCGCGTGCCGCTGGTCTTTCGCGCCGCGCGGCTGCGGGCGAACTCGCTCCGGCGCGTGCCGATCCATATCGAGCGGAACGGGACGCGCGCCGAAACCTGGGACATCCCGGATGAAAACGGACGGGTCATCCAACCGAAGGAGTTGATTTTCAAGACCGAGATGGGGCTGCTCCTCTCGGGGGGCGGGTTCTGGCTGCACCTGCGCAATCAGTACAAGATCGAAAAGGGCTTGCAGTGGCTCAATCCCTTTTCGATGCAGATTATTTACGTCAATCGTGAGCGCCGGTTTTACCAGGTGCTCAACGGCTACATGACCGAGGCGGTCGAGCAGTACCCGAAAACCGCGCAGGGCTATTGGACCGACGAGGAGATGCACTTTTGGCGGGAGTATCACCCGACCGACGATGTGCGGTTCGGCGTCTCTGCCGCGGCGAATGCGCTCCAGGACGCGCGGCTCTTGTTCTATCTCACCCGCATGGCCTCGACCTTTTTCGAGACCGGCGCGATGCCGGCCGCAATCGTGCCGCTCCCGCCGGGCACCGACGCGGAGACCGAAAAGAAAATCAACGATTGGTTCAAGCGCGCGCTCACCGGCGTGCGGAATGCCTTTCGTATTCTGGCGCTGCGCACCGGACCCAACGGACTGCTTCAGCCGGTCGTATTCTCGCCGGATCTGAAAAAATACGAGACGCCCGAGTTGCGCGACGATGCGGTGGACGGCATCGCATGGGCATTCGACGTGCCCAAGACCTTGCTCACGGCAGGGAGCGCCAACCGGGCCACGGCAGACAATGAATTCCGTCACTATCTCACGCAGACGATTGTGCCGCGGGCGGAATGGTATCAGGACGATATGAACCGCTTTTTGGCGGAAGCGGGCTCGCCCTACCGCGTCATTTTTGCGCCGGATGAGATTACGGAGCTGCAAGAGGACGAACAGCAACGGGCGCAATCGTACGCGTTCTATGTCGGCGCCGGGATGCCGCACGAGGTGACCGCCGCGATCCTGGGGATCGACGTGCCGTCGAACGCGCAGGCGGCCTGGGATGCGTTTCTGCAAAAACAGAGGGCGCAAGCGGACAAACCGCCCGCGCCGCCCACTGCGATCCAACCGGCAGCAGAGCCAGGGAAACCGCCCGCGCGGGCGGAAGGTGCGCCGGCGAACGGGGCGCAGGCCGACGAGAAACCCGTGGCGACTGGACCCGCACAGACAGCCAAGGCCGCACGGTTCGCGGATCTCGACAAGTGGGAGCGCAAGGCGCTCAAGCGCTTGAGCGCCGGCCGAAATCCCGGCTGCGATTTCGAGAGCGATTCCATTTCCGCTGAAATGGTCGCCACGCTTCAGACCCGGCTCGCGTCTGCGACCGAGCCCGACCAGGTCAAGGCCATTTTCCAGGAGGCGCGGGGCAGCGACACGCCCACCCCCTTTCGCGGCCAAGGCGGACCCGGCGCCGAACGGCTCGCCCTCTACCGGCGACGACTCGCCGGACTTTCGGCGGGACATGCTGCTGCTGCTGCTCCTGGCGTGGGACCGGGATGAGTCGATTATCGAGCAGATGCGCGAGTTGGTAAACGGGGCGCTGGAACGGGCGTATCTCTCGGAACTGGAAGCGGCCGGGGTCGGACCGAACGAGCTGACGGCAGAGGATGCGGCCAATATCGCCGAACTGCAAAAACGGCAGGCCGATTTCATTGCCAACTTTGCGCGCGATGTGCGGGCCGCGCGGGACGACCCCGCGGCGCAGGACCAGATTCGGAACCAGCGCCTCGCGCTGTGGGAATCGACGATCGAGGCGGCGCGCCAGGTCGCCCTGGCCAGGGTCCGGGCGGAGGAGTTGGTGGTGTTCGGCGGACACGACGGGAACGAGTCCTGTACGGATTGTCAGAAATTCAAGGACGAGCCGCACCCGCGCCAATGGTTCGTCGAGCGTAATCTATTGCCGGGCGTGCCCGGATCCGGGCTGGAATGCGGCGGGTGGAATTGCGAGCACGAGCTCGTGGCGTATGAGGGAGCGCGATGAATCCTCAGTTGATCGAGAGTTTGCAAGTCCAATTCAATAAAGAGCGGCAGAACGGAGCGGTCTATGATGCGCTCGCCGGGGCGTTCGAGTATCTGAACCTCTCGGGGTTCGCCCGGTTCATGGCGCGCAACGGCGATGAGGAACGCGGCCACGCGAAAAAGTTCTTTGGCTATCTTGCCGACGTGGGTGAACAGCCGCAAATTCGGGCGCTGGCAGAGGTCGGCGTCATGGTCGGGACGGACCTATTCGCCAGTACGTTGGCGATGTTCAATGCGGCGTTGTCCGCCGAGCAGCAAAACCTCGCCAGCCTCTACCTGGTGCACGCGGCGTGCAGCAATGCGGTATCCGCGGACCCGGCGACGGTATCATTTCTCTTCCCGATCCTCGACGAGCAGATTGCGTCCATCAAGGAGTTTACCGAGCGGGTGACGCGGGTCACTCTGGCGCAGGGGGACGGGGCGGCGCTCATCGCGCTGGACCATGAGTTAGCGGAGGATTAAGCGATGCAAATTAAAGCGGGAGCGCGACACTCGAAGGTGGATCAGGAGCATCTCGACCAGGCGGCGCAGCACCTGATGGACGCCGGCGCGACGACGCCGGGCGCAGCAAAAACTGCGGCGCTCAAGAGTCAGGTGGATGCCTATGAGCAGTGCGGTTGGTGTATCCAGGCGTGCGTGGCGTGCCTGGAGGAACTGACGGACTGCCCCGACGCGGGGAATCTTGAGCACGCGGCCGGCATCGCGGCCTGCAAAGAGGCGATTGTCGCCTGCACCGCGTGCCAGGCGGCCTGTTCGGGCGATTCCACCGCGGCGGAGTGCGTCGAGGCCTGCGCCGAATGCGCCAAGGCGTGCACGATCTGCCTGACCGCGTGCCGGGCGTGCAATTGCGCATCGTGTGCCACGGCGTGCCAGGCGTGCGGCGACGCGTGCGCGAGCTGCGCGGCGGCGTGCAACGCGAACGCCGGGGCTGACGCGGAACCGGCGGAGACCGCGGTGACAACCCAGTCGGTCAAGCGCGCGTATTCCACTGAAGAGCGCCAGAAGCTCGCCGCAGATGGCAAGGCCAAGCCGGACGGGTCCTATCCGATCGTGGACAAGAAGGATTTGCAAGACGCCATTGATTCATTTGGCCGCGGCGGGGCGACGCAATCGGACAAGGAATGGATCGTCAAGCGCGCCAAAGAGCTCGACGCGACGGATCTGCTGCCGACCGATTGGGCGGGGAGCACGACGGAGGCCAAGACGAGCCCGGAGACGTTGATCGCGTATGGCGGCGCAATCAAGGCGCTGGGCGATGGTAGGGTGGGGGGCTACCTCGTGAGTTACGGCTCACCGGTCAAGACTGACTTGACCGGGGTCGATTGGTTCTCGCCGCGCACCGATTATGGCGACGCCGCGCAAAGCGATGTCTATTTCCACCACGGGCTGCCGGTGACGGTTAAGCGGAGCGGGCGGCGCGCGGAGCAGGTGGCGATCCGCTACGTGCTCAAAAAGGCGGACCTGACCAGGGATGACGTGGGCGTGTTCGCGCAGACGATTCTGGACATGCGCGACGAGTACGAAAAGATGTTGTATGAGATGGCAGCCAAGAGCAAGCTCTCCTGGTCAAGCGGCACGCTCCCGCACCTGGTTGTGCGGGACGACAGCACGGGCGAGATTTTGAAATGGCCGCTGGGACTGGACGCAAGTCTCACCCCCACGCCGGCCGAGTCGGATGAAAAGAACAACATCCGGCCGTTAAAGAATTTGAAGGCAATCGAGATCGAGGCTTTGCCAGAGGTCAATGCACAGGGGCAGGTGATGCCCGCGGCGACGGCGCAAGGCGCTGAGGTTAAGCGCGATTCAAGCGGCGGCAGCGCCGCGGGAGATGATGAAATGACACCGGATGAGATTAAAACCGCGATGCGCGACGCGCTGGGACTGGCGGAAGGTCAGACCATCCCGGGCCTCGTCGCGGATGAGGTCAAAAAGCTGAGCGCGCCGCCCGTGAACGGCGGCGGCGCGATGACTGCGCCGGGCGCACAGGGCGCCCCGGCCTTTAACAAAACCCCGCGCGGGGACGATGCGTTCAAGGCGTTCAACTGGTTCCTGAAAACCGGCGACGCCTCGGGCATCCGCACCGGCGAGGCCTATGCCGAGGCGCAACGGCTCCAATACCTGGAAACCAAGACCAACTATCAACTGTTGGAAGGTACCCAGTATCAAGGCCAGGAAGCCGTGCCCACGGAGGTCTGGGACAATATCGTCCAAAAGCGCGATCCGCTCTCCGTGATGCGCGCCGGCAAGGCGATGGTCATCAACGCCAAATCCAACGCGATCACCATCCCGATTGAAAAGGCAAGCCCGCAGGCCTGGGGCATTACCACCATCGACGGGAGCAATACCTTCACCACGCTCACCCAGCAGCCCATCGACAAACTGGCGGCGACCCTCTACATGTACACGTACAACCTGCCATTCGACATTCAGCTCATCGACGACGCGACGTTCAACGTCGAGGGCTGGGGCTCGATGTATGTCGCGCGTGGGCTGGCGATCACCGAGAACACCTATCTCCTGATGGGCACCGGCTCGGGCCAGCCGCAGGGCGCGGTGTATGCCGGGACGACCGGCGTCACGGCGGCCAGCGCGACGGCGGTGACCGCAGCGGAGGTCATGAGCCTGTACTACAAGCTCCCGACCGAATATCAGGACAGCGTGATCTGGACGATGGCCACGGCCACGCACGGCGCGGTGCGCTCGCTGGGCGCTCCCGCGTACGGCTTTGCCTTCGCCGGCAACGGCGGATTCAATGGCGGCGCGGGCGACGGCGGATTCCCGAACGGGTCCGGCTGGCTCGTGGACAATCGCTCGAAGGTATTCACGACGGGCGCGATGGACAGCCTGGCGGCCTCACACAAGCCGATCAGCGTGATGAACCCCTCGGCGGGGTATGCGCTGGTCGACCGCAAGGGGCTGACCGTGCTGCGCGATCCGTATTCGCAGGCAGCCAAGGGCCTGGTCAACGTCTGGTTCTATGCCCGCTTTAGCGGCGGCGTGGTCAACGCGACGGCGATCCAGAACCTGGTCACGCCGAGCGCGTAAGCGAGATGAAGGGTTGGGAGGTCGAGTAATTAGATAGTCGAATCGTATGCGGATGGTCAGGTGGGGCAGGCGTTTCTTCCCCGCCCCTGCCCTGCCTGACCATAAAGAGGGGAAGAGATTGAATGGCTGACCCAAACACGGACGAGCAGCACACGCTCGACGAACAGACGACACCGTCCACGCCGAGTCGGTTGGTTATCGAATTCGAGGGGCCCGGGTCCGCGCAGTTCTCGATGGCGGCGTTTGGCGTGGTGACGCCCGCACAGTGCGCCGCGCTGGCAGCCTATCTGACTGTCTTTGCGTCGCGGGCGTTCGAGACCCAGTTAGACGCCCAGGCGCGACAACGGATTGCGCGGCCCGGCATGGTCATGCCCGGCCTCTCCCCGTCGCGCCGGAACTAGCATGAATGTTCTAGTCGCCACACCTTACCGCGTGGGGACGGATGTGCGCCTGTTGGAACGTGCGGCGCAGTTGTATGCGCAGCTGACATTTCCGCAAAAGACGCGGGCGCTGTATCCGAACAGCTATGGCTACTCTGTGGACTATGCGACAAACGCGCAGGCGCGGAATGATCTGCTCGCGCAGTGCCTTCCGGAAGAGGTAACCCACGTACTGTGGGTGGATGTGGACCTGGTCGATTATCCCGCGGATCTCATCGAGCGCCTGACGGAGACGGCGGATGTCGCCGCCCCGCTGGTGATGCTGGACAAAGCGAATCGCTATTACGACATCGGCGCCTTTATCCAGGACGGGCAACGCGCGAGTATGTGGCCGCCCTATTTTGACACGGCGCGGGAACTGGATAGCGTCGGGACGTGCTATCTCATCCCGGCAGAGGTATATCGGCCGCACATGGACGCACGGGGATACTGGCAGCCGGCCGGGGCGCGGTATCAGGCGGACGACTGGCGCACTGAGCACTGGAATGTGATGCAGGCGGCGCGGGCGATGGGGCTCGCGATTCGTTGCAATCCCGCGGTGACGGCATGGCACGCGTATCTGCCCGATTACGGTATGCGCTGGCAAACGGACCTGGGTGTGGAGGAAAAACCAAAGGTGAGAATCTTGATTCGAGAGAGCTGCGCCGGCTTGTGGGGCGCGGCGGGGGCGAACGAGGTGGTCAATCTCGACGCCAATGTCGCCGAGTCGCTGATCCGGGGCGGTCTGGCAGTCCTGGTCGATGAGACCGGCGCACCGCTTGCCGAAGAGACGAAAAAAAAAGCGAACAAGAGGTCCAGTCCCGCGAGCGCATCCTGATATTTACGCCGACCGCGCCGCGGTTCGAGCCGGAAGTTCGGGAGTCGATTTTCAATCAGGACTATGCCGGCTATTACGACTGGATGCAGACCCGCGACAATCCATACGGCGCGGCGTGGCGTGAGGTCTATCGCAATATCCAGCTTAACTACGAAAAGATGCGCCGGGTCGCGCTGGCGGAGGACTATAGCGCGGTGTGGGTTGTCGAGTCGGACACCATCCCGCCCCGCGATGCGCTCGCCAAGCTCCTGGCGGTGGATGCGCCGATTGTCTCCGGGCTATATGCGCTGCGGCATGGGTCGGGCATCCCCAACCTGATGCAATATGGATGCAGTCCCGGCGCCGGGAGCGCCATGCGCTGGGAAGCGATCGGAGCGCTCGGGACCCAGACGATCCCGGTGAGCGGCGGGTGCATGGGGTGTCTGGTGATCCGGCGCCCGGTGCTCGAACGGTTTCAGTTCATCACGTCGAGCCGCGGCGCGCCCGATGTGCCGCTCATGGAATTTTGTTGGACGAACGGCTTCCGGCAGATGGCCCGCCTCGACGTGCGCTGCGGCCACAAACAACCGGATGGCGCAATTTTGTGGCCAGAGGATTTTATCCCGAAGGGATTTTAGATGGCATTCACGTATGACCTGACAACCGACCTGGGCAAGCTCCGCCTGCTGCTCGGAGATACCACGAGCGGCAGCGGCATCCGCCCGGATGGTTCGAATTTCCTGGACGCCGAGCTGACCTATTTCCTCTCAGTCGAGGGGCTGGTTGGCGCGGCGGGCGCGCTCGCGTGCGAGACCCTCGCGACGCAGTACGCGACGCTCGCCAACCTTGTGGTCGGGGCGCGGCGCGAGGACCTGGGCGCGATTGGCAAGGCGTTTGCCGACCGGGGCGCGGCGCTGCGGTCGCAATATGGACAGGGGTTGCATCTGTTCAATGCCTGGTTCGCTCCCTCCGCCGACATCGAGGCTGAGCCCGCGGTGGGCGTGGCCGCGAATCCCGTGGCAGTCACGCCGGGCGACCAATTGGCCGTCCGCGCCGGCGCGCTGCTCAGTCTGGCGTTTTCGGGGTTGGGCTCGCTCGCGAATCGCAGCAAGCTCTATTTCACCGCCAAGATAAACCAGACCGACGCCGACAGCGCGGCGCAGATTCAGATCGAGGAGAGCGCGGGGCTCAAGTATATTGCGGGCGGCGCGTCGGGGACGGCCGGTAACGGCGTCCTGACGGTGACCGATGCGGCAAACGGCCTGCTCACCCTCACGCTGACCGGGACAGAGACCGTCAAGCTCTCCATTGGATTTATGTTCTACGATCTCAAAGTCATCCTAACGACCGGAGACGCGGTGACACTCGCCGCGGGACCGCTTGAAGCATTGCCGACGGCGACCGGCGCCACGGCGTAGGAGAAAAGCGCATGGCTGACAATATTACGATTCCAGCGACCGGGTCCGGGGACAATACGCCGGTTGTGGCTACCGACCAGGTGGGGACGGTTCATTATCAGCGTGTCAAATTGGTCGATGGCACGCCCGACTCGTCGGCCAATATCCCGGGCAGTGCGGCCAACGGGCTTACCGTGGATGTGACGCGCGTGCAGGGGACCGTCGCGGTCTCCGCTTCCGCCCTACCCCTGCCGACCGGCGCAGCGACTGAGAGCACTCTGAGCGGAATCAAGGGCAAGACAGACAACCTGCCCGCGGACCCCGCGCGGGAGGGCGGGAACCTGGCGACCCTCGCGGCCAAGGATTTCGCGCTGGCCGGCGCGGCAATCACCGGGCAATCACTGGAAGCGGGCGGATCTGGGGTGCTGGGCTGGCTGGCCTCGCTTCGCAAGGCGCTCACCGACCGGCTGCCGGCGGCGCTTGTCGGCGGACGACTGGACGTGAATGTCGGCAATACGCCAACCGTCAATACGGGGCTCTCCACGAACGCCGGGGCGACCGACACGACGACGCTGCGCGTGATTACCGCCTCCGATGGCCCGCTCAACACCAACCTCGGCGCGACCACCGACGCGGCAATCACCTCCGACGCGAATGGGAGCGTCTCGGGCAAATTGCGCGGCCTCGTCAAAATGCTCGCCGATGCGTGGGACTCCGTCAATCATCGGCTGAATGTCGCCGATGCGAATGTCGCCGCGCTGACCAAAAACTCTGGCAATGTGGACGCGACGACCCTGCGCGTGATTACAGCGGCGGACGGTCCACTGAATACCAACCTGGGAACGACGACGGACGCGGCGGTCACGTCGGACGCCAACGGCTCGGTCAGTTCCAAACTGCGCGGATTGGTCAAGATTCTGGCAGATGTGTGGGACAGCACGAATCACCTGTTGGCGATCAAGCAACCGGACACGCGTGCCACCGGACAAACGCTCAACAGCGCGTCCTCCAACGCTGCGGTCACGGTCACACTTAATAACGGGGAGGGGGTAACGGCTTTCGCGGTCTCCGGGCTGACCGCGTCTGGCGCAACCCTGACCATCGAGGCGAGCGACGATGGCTCGAACTGGGCCGGGGTGAACGGCATCGCCCCGAGCACCGGCGCATTGTTCTCGACGTTCACGACAGACCAGCAATTCCGGGTTAACACGGGGGGGCGCGTGGGCGTGCGGGTGCGAGTGAGCGCCACCGGCACAGGGACCATCACGGTCTCCTATAATGCCTCAGCGGTCAGCAGCGCCGTGGCGCTCTCGTCCCCGCTCCCGGCTGGCAGCAATGCGATTGGGACGGTGGACACAGAGTTACCCGCGGCGGCCGCGCTCGCCGACGCCGCCAGCAATCCGACGACGCCGACCATCGGCGCGGACGTGAGCGCCTACAACGGTGCGACGTGGGACCGGCTGCGCATCCCGAACGTATTCAAGGACTTGAACGCGGCCGCGATTGGCACGATTGCAACCGTTTGGACGCCGACGAGCGGCAAAAAGTTTCGCATCATGGGCGGTTCGATCTCGGTAAGCGCCGCGGCCTCGGTCCTGCTTGAGGATAACAGCGGAGGGAATACGGTCTTCCGCACGCCCAAACTCCTGGCGGATACGCCATATTCGTTCGACCTCGGCAACGGCTTTTTGAGCGCGGCGGCGAACAATGTGCTCAAGGCAACAAGTTCCGCGGCGGCAAATGTGACTGGCACGCTGTACGGAGTCGAGGAATAGATGTTGCGCACGTTCCAGCGGCGGCGCTGGCTGCAGCAGATCATGCCGCAGGCGGCTCTGACCGGGCCGATCACGCTGATCCTCGATCAATTCACCGGCACGAACGGGACGAACCTGACCGCGCATATCATCGCGCCGATCAACACGCCAGCGACGAGCTGGGTTGCCAAGTCGGGGTCCATTACAATCCAGTCCAACGCCGCGCAGTCCACCGGGACGCCGGATTTGTACAGCGCCGATGCCGGCCACGCCGACATTACGCTGACCATGGACTGGACGAGCGCGGGCGGTATTTCGGGCGTCGCCGTGCGCATCCTGGACACAAACAATTACTGGCGCATCACGCGCGGGGTAGGCGGACAAAACCTACTCATTGTGGAGGTCAACGCCGGCACGCCGACGACGCGGGCGAGCGCGAGCAGCATCACCGGCAATGGACAGATCTACGTCAATACGAGCGGGGCAACCATTACGGCCAAGTTCGCCGGGGCAAATCAGATCAGCTATGGGAGCGCAACACTTAACCAAAGCAACACAAATCATGGGATTTACGCCGCTAGCTCTGCTAGCTACGATAACTGTCAGGTGACAACGCCATGAGCGACAAGGCAGGTTTCGGATTATGACACGGCTACAGGTATTGACGCCCTGGGTTCCCGCATCGGCTTGCGCCTGGCCGGAGCGGTGCAATCATCCGCAGATCGCCGACGATTACACACTGGCGTCGTGGGCCGATGTGACCAGCCAGCCGGCGACCAATATCACGCCAAACCCTAACCTGCTGACGGTTGAGGCGGTGTGCGCCGACACGGTGGCCGCCAGCATCGAGGGGGACAGTAAGTATCTGGTGCTGTGGAGCGAGGCGGCATGAAACCAAAGGGTCAACAGCCGGACGCGAATGAATGGGGCAAGTTGCGCTCATTTCTCGCGCAGCAGAAGATGAGCCAGCAGCAAATCAAGGACGCGGTGGGGCAACAGGTCAACGGGCGGACGCGGGCGCAGATTGCGCAGGAACTCAAGAACTGGCTGAGCCTCGCGCCGAAGGGATAAATGTCGCTCCTTTTACTGTATGGCCCAGCCGGAACACAGGCGCAGCGTCTGAGCCCGAGCTTTGCGCGGATGGCTACCCTCACCGCGTCGACCAAGCGCTCGATTGTGAGCGGCGGGAAAAAGCCCGCGCCCACGGCCTACCTGACCGGCATCAAATGCACGCCGTTCGACCCCGCGACCGCAGACCTGGTGCTGCTGCTCGGACTGGAAGCGGCGGGGTATTATCTCCAGACGTTCGTCGAGGGGAGCTATGATATTCAGGCGGGCGACGTGCTCAATGTGACGAGCGTGGACCGGGGAGTCGCGACGCCGCTCACCATTGTCGGCCAGGACTATCCGATCAAGGGGTATCAGCCGTACCAGTGGCGCGGCACGAACAGCTTTGTCCTGGTCGTCGAATATATCGGCCAGCCGACGCCCTAAGGAACGAGCATGGCATCTAATGTAACCAGCGAGCAAACCATCCGCGATCAACTGACCACCCTGCTCGGGACCTATCTCACCGCGGCGGGAGTGCAAGCGACGTTCGGTTATGACATCGCCAATATGCAGGGACAGTCGCCGGTGGTCATCAACAAGCAGGGGAGCATCGACCGCACGCAGCGGTTCATCGGCGGCACACAGCCCCACGTCTGGTTCTATTTTCAGCTAGAGACGTGGGTCATCGTCGGCGATAAGGCTTCGCCCGCGTGGACCTCGCAACAGGTCGAGAACGAGATGGGACTCATCGAAAAGAAAGTGATCGACTGCCTGGACGACAACCCGCGCAGCGCCGGCAAGTGGGATTTCATTCAAACGGCCGGCCCGGCGACCGCGCCGGTCGCCAAGGTCGTCGGCTCGAACAAATATCGGATGCGCGTCATTCCCATCAAGGCCCGAGTCATTGGCGGATAATCCGCCCGGAGGTTAAATGAGTGACAAGAATCTAATCCAGATCCAGAGCGCAAAGCAAACGGCGTTCGCCACGCCGGTCACGCCGATGACCGTCAAGTTCATGGAAATTACGGACATCACGGTCAAGCCGATCCTGGAAGTCAAGCGGCTGCCGGACATGCGCGGCTCGCTGGCCCCGGCCTATATCGCCGCTCTGCAAAAACAGGCGGTGACCGCGCAGATCAAGGGCGTGGCGACCCACGAGGACATCTGCTACTGGCTGGAATCCATCTTTGGCGTCGCGACGCCAAGCGGGACCGGCCCCTACACCCGCGCGGCGAACGCCCCGCTCACGGCGGTCGTCGCCTCGCCGCGCATGTTCACCCTGACCGTCGGCGAGGCGGTGGACGGCCCGTATCAACTCGACGGGATGCTGGCGAGCAAGTTGGCGTTCACGGTCAAGAACGCCGACAAGCTCGACTTTACGGTGGACCTCATCGGCTTGAAGGTCGATGGCGCGGGCACCCTGGCCGCGCTCTCGGACCGCACGGTGACGCCGATCATGGCCTCGGACATCACGCCGTATATCGACGCGGTGGGCGGGACCATCGGCTCGACCGCGTTCGCCGCGAATATTTACAGCCTCGATTGGACCATCGACACCAAGCGTGACCTGCGCTACTACCTCGGCGCCGTCACGCCGGGACGCTATCGCGAGCCCAATACCTGGGAGCTCACCATGAAGGCGGTTATGGAGTTCATCGCCGCCTCGCCGAACTCGGCGGCGCTCCTGACCGCGCTCATGGCGATCACGCCAGGGAGCACGTTCGCCAAGCAGTTGCGCTTGAAGGCCGCGAACGGGACGAACGTCTTGCAGCTCGACGGCGCCGGGGTGAACGAAACCGCGCCGGACCTGTGGACGTATGACAATAACGTCCAGACGATGGACCTGACCTTGATGGGGCTGTATAACACGGCGCTCGCGAACTACGCCGCCTATTCGTCCACCAACTCCGTGGCCACCCTGCCCTAGCATGACGGACACGGGGCGGGTGCTGGTCTTTTGTCATACCTACCGGCTGGAACCAGAGACGGTGCGGGCGCTCTTCGAGCAGACCTATCACGGGGTTGACGTCGTGTTCACACGGGATAATCCATACGGGCACGCCAGCGCCGATGCGGACCGGGCGAACATCCTGCACAACCTGGAGAAGCTGCAATCGCTGATGCAGGCTGAACCGCGCTATGAAGCGGCCTGGATCGTCGAGAGCGATGTGATTCCCCCGCGGGATGCGCTCGAACGGCTGATGGCGCAGCGGGGCGACACGGTGAGCGGGCTCTACGCCTCACGTCACAGCGACCCGACACCGAACTGTCTGCACGCGAGCGCGGCGGGGCTGACGCCGTTCGCCTGGAGCGAGATTCGCGAGCGCTGGGGCGAACCGGTCCTGACCGATGGCGCGTGCCACGGCTGCCTGCTCATTCGGCGGCACGTGCTCGAAGCGGTGCGGTTCCGCGATGCAAGTCCCAACCCGCCCGACTGGGGCTGGATGCAGGATGTGCGGGCCGCGGGCCTTTCGCAAGCGTGCGATACCGCGGTCGTGTGCGGACACAAGCGGCCGGATGGACTGATCCTCTGGCCGACGCGGGAGCGGGTGGAATACGAGCGGGCCGCTCCATCATGGTGGGAAACATGGTGATCTATATCGGCAACGGGCGCTTTATCAACGGCGTGCCGGCGCGTGACCTGGAAGTGCACGAGTGGGAGGCGTTGGGCGCAGAGCTGCGGCAAACGGCTATCGCACTCGACCTCTACCGCGAGACCCCGGTGCAGCTCGCACGGGGCTGGGATGCGGGCAAGGGTGAGCCGCTCCCGGACCCGGTGGCGCAGACCGGACCGGAGAGCGAGTCGCGCGATGACCGTCACGACAACCTTTGACGGCTGGGACGCCATGCTCGAGCGGCTGGGCGCGGCAGAGGAGACCATTTCTGCGGAAATGCAGGCGGGGATGGAAGAGGCGATGACCAAACTGCGGGAGGCCGAGGCGGAATATCCCGAACGCGTAAACTATCACCTGATGGGGGACAATCCCCGGCCCTTCTACAGCCCCAAGCAACAGCGCTTTTTCTTCTGGGCGCTCAAGAGCGGCGCGATCACCGTGCCGTATGTGCGGAATGGGGAGCTGGCCGGATCGTGGCAGCAGCGGGTCGAGGAGATCTCCGGAGGCGTGCGCGGGGTAGTATGGACCGATTCGCCGATTGCGCCGATGGTGATGGGCGCGGCGGGTGAGCAAGCCCGGATGTTTCAGAATGTCTGGACGCCCGCGACGCAACGGTTCGACGCGGCGCAGGAAACCATTGTCAATATTTTGAGCGAGCGCGCCCGGCGGATGCTGGGCGATCTACTATAGGGGGAAGAAACATGGCAGAAGATGGAAAACAGAGCGCCTTCGACGCGCTCGTCGCGCTGGCCGAGCCCGAGACACGTCCGCTCGACCTGGGCGGCTATGCGGCGCAACTCAAGGGACAGATCGTCCCGGTGCGGGTCAACGCGCCCGGCGTGATCGAGGCGTATAACCGGGGCCGCGGGCGCACGGTCAAGACCGACTATGACAATGCGGGACAGGCGACGCATACCGAGACGACCTACACCCCGGACCCCACCGGCGCCGAGTATGAGCGGTATCGGGCCGCGGTGTGCGTGCTCTATAACCAGCCGCTCGCGGCAGTGAGCAAGCTCGACGACAACCTGCTCCTGTGGCTGTTCAATCAGGGATGGGAGCTCTATACGGCGTACCACGAGGAACTGCAAAAAAACTCGGCGAGCGGCTCAGAGCCTATTTCGAGCTGAGCCGCAAGCCCGCGATCCGGGAGGGCCGGGCCCGCGCCCCGCGTCCGCCAGATGATTCCCGCGTGTACTGGGTGATGACCACCCGCATGGTCAATAGTTTTCTTGGTTCGGCCTATGCCGTCGAGGACATTCGCCGGATGCCGGCTGACCAGCTCGACGTGATCCTGTTGTGCGCCCGTGAGGCGAATCCGAAATGACAGAGCCACTTTCTTTCGAGACAACCTGGTCCACCAACATTCCCGAGGTGGCCGCGCAGGTTTCCGCCGCGCTCACCCAACTCAAGGGGCAAGCAGCGGAAATCGGCCTGACCATGGGACAGATGGACGCGCAGGCAGAGGCCGCGGCCGCGAAGGTCGGGACCGCGTTCAAGGGCACGGCCACTGCGTCCGAGAGCGCGACGACCGAAATGTCGGCGGCGGACAAAAAGGCCGCGGACAATTACACCAAATGGTGGGAGGATGCGCTCGCCAAGCGCGAGGCGGCAGAACGGCGCATGGCGGAGGCCTCGGTCCAGGCGGAGAAAGCGGCGCAGCAGGCCGCGCAACAGGCGGCCCAGTCGGCACAGAACGCGCCCGCGCCCGACGTGACGCCAGGCGGCGCGGGCGACGTGGGGCAGACGGAAGAGGGATTGCGCTCGCTTATTCACACGAGCGAGATTGCCGGCATTCGGATGCGAGACCTGCGGCATGTGATGACCGGCGCATTCGTCGGCGTGGATGTGGCGATTGCCGCGGTCGATGGCAAGGTGGACGAATCCACCAAGAAAATGCTGGAATTCGGCAAGCGCGTGACCGAGGTCGGCATGGCGTTTGCCTACGGCGGACCGATTGGCGGCGCAATCGCGGGGCTCGGCGTCATCGTCGGTCTGATCGTGGGGCAAATGCAGGAAGCGGCGGACAAAGCCAAGGCCATGGCGGCAGATGTCGCCAAGCCATTCGACGATTTGCAAAAACAGATCGACCAGATTGCGCCGTCTGAGGATAAGCTGGTATCGTCCATTCAGGCGACGCTCGGCGTTTCCAAAGAGCAGGCGCAAGCATTCAAGGACGCCGCGGCCAGTTCAACCGAATTCAACGACCGGCTCAAGGAATTGGTGAGCCAGGAGGAGAAACTGGCGCAGGTCCGCAGCCAGGCGCAACAGCAGCGCGACATCATCGCCAACATCCATCCGACCGATATGGGCGACACGGCGTCGCAGTACGCGTACGAGCAGGCGACCGCGAAGATTCATCAGCTCGACGAAGCGCAGCACGAGGCGGGATATACTGCGCAGTGGCTTGCCGCACAGGAGGGGCAACAAGCGGTCGCGTTACAACAGGTCGCCGTGACCGCGACCGCCGCGGGCGATGCCTATCTAAAGATGGATGACGCGATGGCGGCATCGCAAGAGGGACATGACGTATCCGGCGAGGTGATCGCCGCCGTCAATCAACAGATGAGCCAGTCCTCGGACCAGCTCATGGAACACTTGATGAACCTGTCGGGGACCTACTCGAACCCGATGCAGCAATGGTTCCACAGTATGGACGCGGCATTCCAGCAAGAGACGCAGTACGTCAATGACTATAACGCGGGCATCTCTTCCGCCGAGGGCATCCTCAAAAACCTGGCGTCCAAGGCGCTGACGCCGACGAGCGTGACCGCGGGAGACATGGCGGCGACGAAAGCGGGCACTTACACCGACCAGTGGGACGAATACGCGCGCCGGATGAAGGATGTGGAATCCCTGGGAGCCAAATCACCGTGGGCGAAGCTCGTGCCGGGGGATGTGCTGGCCAAGGGCGAAGAGGCGATCAAGGCATTCGCACAGGCCGAAGAACAAGCGTTTTACAACGGCCAGCGGCTCAATCAGATCGACATGGGATCGCTCAAGGCGCGCGTTACCTCAGAAATCAATTCCATCATCGGGCAGTATGAGCTTCTGACCAAAGGCGAAGAGGCCGCGGCGCAGGCGCTCCAGGACCTGGCGGCCAAGAACCCCGAACAGTACAAGGAATTCTTGAAGGCGGAGAACCTCGCGCCGGACACCACCGCGGCAGAGGCGGCCAAACAGACATGGGGCAACGTCGCGAAGGGGCTCGACGCTCCCACCAAGGCCGTTGCAAACTATAGCGATGTCATCAAGGGCTTGCCGAAAGAGGTGCAGACGCTGCTCTCGGCCAAAACCGACAAGGCCAAGACCGACTTTGAGGATTTCAAAACCTACCTCGACGACTGGATCAAACATTTTGGCGGGGTATCGGTCAACGTGACCGCGTCGTTGGAAACACAGCAGGCCACCGTCGCCAGTCAGGCGGCGCAGGGTGGGCAGACGGGACAGATCGGGCCACAGCCGCGCGCTGCCGGCGGTCCGGTGATGACCGGGAAACCGTACTGGGTCGGCGAGCTGGGGCCGGAATTGTTCGTGCCGCCCGCGAGCGGCGTGATTATGAACGAGGCGCAGATCGAGGCATGGGCCGCGACGAACTCGACGCAGTTGCGCTCCCTCTATGACAAGAATCCCGCCTTCTGGAACGCCGTTTCATCGCAGCATCCGGGATGGAATTATACGGACTGGTACGATTTCCTGATGAACTGGATGAAAGGGGGCGAAAAGTTCACCTCATCCGCGGCGTCGAAGGCGTCCGGCGGTGTGGGCGGATCGGCATCCAGCGGCGGCGGTTCGGGCGGGGGTGGGGGCGGAGGAGGTGGGTCGGGCGGCGGTGGAGGCGGAGGCGGCAGCGGGAGCACGCTGCAAAACGGGACGATTATCGTCAAGGGCAGCCTCACGCTGATGCTCGACCCCGGCGCGCTGGTCTCGGTCATGGACGTGCACACGCACGAGCTCATCTACAGCGCGCAAGAGGCCACGCTGCAAAACGCGAACAACCTGGCGGCGCACGGAGTGTAACGATGGCATTCACATTACAAATCACGCAGAGCGGCTCGACGCTGGTCAACCTCATCGACGGGACGAACTATGCAACCGTCTCATTCAAGCGCGGGTTGCAACGCGATGCGCTGGACCTGGTGCGGTCGCAGTGGCAGGGGGATATTCTCGGCGCATCGGCGAGCGCCGTGCTCCAAAACCTGATTGCGCTGCACCGTGTCATGCTGGCCGCGCAGGACAACCTCCAGCGGGCGCAGGCTGGCTATGCCTATGCGCCGATCTGGCTGCAACTCCAACTCCCCAACGCCGGGACGCTGGCGCAAGCGGAACTATTCGCCGACGACAAGGTCATCAAGAACCTCGACAAGCTGCTCGAAACGTCGTTCCTGGGGAACGTCCTGGAAGATGCCCAGATCGACCTCTACCACCGCGATTATTTCGAGGAGACCGCGGCGGTCGTCCTGCAGAACGCACAGACGTTCTCGAACAATGGCGCATCGATCGACATTCCCAACACACTGCGGGGCGATCTCCCGGCCCCGCTGCAAATCAAGGTGCGCGCCGGCTCGGCGGGCATTACGCGCCTGACGGCCGCGCTCAAAGCCCCGGCGACGGGGACGGTTGCGAACTTTACCGCGATGCTCGAAGCGGAAAGCGGGGTGCTCGGGACGAACGTCGCGCTCGTCGCGGATGCGACACTCTCGCCGGGAAGCGGCAACAGCGGCGCGCAGTGGACGCCGGGGACCACGAACGAGCAGGGACTCGTCGGAATCGCGATGACGACGAACCTGCTCGACCAGCAGGGCAAACTGCGGCTGCTCGTGGCGGTCGTCGAACAGGCAGTGGCCGCGAACGTCAAACTCCGGGCGCGGTTGGGCATCTATTCGGGAAGCTATTCGAGCATCGGGTCGGCGCAGGCCTACGGCGCATGGGGCGATGCGACCAAATTCGCGGCGACGATGGGGACGCGCGTCCTTGTCGATTGCGGCATCCTGGACAATCCTCCATTGGATACGTTCGGCCAGGCGGTACAGGGTATCTGCCTGGAGCTGTGGGGCACGGCCACGGTCAAGGGACAAATCTCGCCGAACACGACGATCACCAACCAGGGGAGCGGCTACACCAACGGGACCTATGCGCTCGGGTTTGCGGGCGGCGGTGGAACCGGCGCGGCGGGGACCTATACCGTCACCGGGAACAAGGTCACGTCGATCACCATCACGAACGGCGGCCAGAACTATACCAGTGCGCCGACGCTCTCGTTCCCATCGGGCGGTGGATCGAGCGCGGCGGCAACGGCGGCGCTCGCGACCTACACCCTGGACAATGTGTACCTCCTCCCTTGCTATGAGGGGGGCCGCGAGTCCGGCTATTTCACGGCCACGCTGCCGCTGGCGCTCGGGAGTGGGGCGGCGCCGGATGGGGTGCTCGACGCGAACGACCGGGTCGCGCGGGCGTACGAACTGGATAACAGCGGCAACCTGCTCTTTGCTGCGCAGGACCTGCGGGGCGACGGGGCGCTGCTGGCATGGCCCGGACGGGCGCAAAAGCTAGTCGTGCTGGCCAGCATCGCGGCGAGCAGCGCGCAGGCGTGGAATAACAACAATACGGTGACCGTGAGCTATACCCCGCGATATAGGATCGCACGAGGGACGTAATGAACCTCCAATGGCGCATTTTCGATAACGTCCTCGCTTCGAATAATCTGATTCTCGACGTGGACCCCCGGCGCTTTGACATCGGCGCGGCGTCGTTTCAGACGCTTGCCTCGTCCGGCTATGGTCCGGCGACGCTTACGCTGCGCAATGTCCCCAAGTCCCTGGCCTATGAAGTCCTGAATAATTATATGCTACACCGGGTCACCGCGACGGACGGCGGCGGATTCGTGGCCTACGAGGGATTCGTGGCCGTGGTCAAGGCGACGGTGGACAGCTATCTCTATACGCTGTCGGTGGATGACTTTGCCTCGCGGGTGCGGGTGGAATGGACCGAGGTGTCGCCGAACGGCAACGGCACACGGGCGGTCTCGACCTATGTGGACGACGCGACCGGCGCGCTGACCAAGTACGGCATCAAGGAGCTGTGGGAGGACCTGCACGCGCATGGGGTTATTACTCGCACGCAGGCGGTGCAGCGGGCGCAGACCATCCTGGGCGAAGTCAACGAACCGCTGATGCCCGAACTGCGGGCGCGGCGGAGCGGCGCGGCAGAACACACGGTCGAGCTCACGCTCTGGGGCTATGGCTCGACGCTGGCGTTTCAGCAGGATAACACGAAGTTCACACAGACGACCGACATTGCGACCATCGTCTCGACGATCCTCTCGGCGAGCGGCCACGTCCAGTTTATCAATATCGCGGATCTCTCCAACCTCCTGACGACCGGCGTGAACATCACCTACAACTCGGGCGGCAGTTGGAAAAAGGTGGACGAGTATTTGAAGGACGTGACCAAATACGGCAATTCCAGTAACCTGCGGCTGCTGCTGCAAATCTGGGAGAACCGGGTCCCCTCCCTCGCGGCGCGGCCCAAGATTGCCGGCTATTATGCTCGCGCCGACGACACGCGCATCTGGAATGGGGGCCATGCCGCAATCCAGCCGTGGCGGGTGCGGGCCGGTCAATACCTGCTGGCGGAGGACTATCCGGCGCCGCTGGATTTGTATGCCGACGTGAATAGCGACCCGCGCGCCTATCTGATCGAGCAGACGCAGTACGATGACCTGACCGGGAGCTATAGCTTTACGCCACAGAAAAAGGTGGACCTGAATCTGTTCCTGGGCCGCGTGCGGCGCGGGGTCAAGACGATCAAGGGGACATAACGCGACTATGAACGCACAACGATTGCTCGGCGTATTTGCCTCATTCGGCGCATCCGCAGCAGGCAAGCTCATCAAACCCGACTCGATCACGCTCCAGGGGAACAGTGGGACATGGGTCACCATCGACGCGGGCGAGTACTATGTCAATTACACCGCCGGCTTTGGCTGGCAACGGGATTTCAAAGACGACGCAACGAGCCCGAACTGGTCCGGCTATGCGTCCTATCGTGTGAACTACACCGTCTATGACAACGGAACCGAGACGACCTATACCAACGAGGCGATTGCGTTCGCGGCAGAGGCAAATGCACAGGGCGATGTCGTGCGAGCGAGCGCGCTCGGGGCGAACACCGAGGTTGACGCCGCGGCGGCGCGCAATCTCGTCGCGCAGTTTCTCTATGTGCTCTATGGCAGAATCGCAGGGACGCTGACCATGCTGGCCGCGGCGCTGCCCGGCACGGCCTGGCTCAAGTGGGTCACGAGCGCGGGAACCCTGGTCGGCGACCTAGTCGGGTCCGTGGACGGGTCCAACACGCAGGGCATCATGGCACTGGAGGCCTACGGACCGGACAATGCAAATCATCTGGCCGTTGCCGGCGTGGCGGCCTATGACAAGGACGGGACACGCCTGGCGGTCATCAACCTGCGAAGCAACAGCGAGTTGCGCTTGATTCTCAATTCCGGCAATGGACAAACCATTGGCGTCATCCCGAGTTTTTACGCGCGGGACACCACCGGCGGCGTAACCGTTCAGAATACAGCGGTTGAGACGACCATTTTCTCGGTCACGATCAAGCAAAATGCGTTGGGGCCGAATGGCATCATCAAGTTTTCGCACGGCGGCCAGTATCAGAACAATGTGACCAACACGATTACGTTCAAGGTGAAATTCGGTTCAACCACCCTCTGTACTATCACGCGCTCAGTTCCAGCCGCGGGCGCAGGCACTGGGGCGTATGTGCTGAATGTGCACGTCGATAACGCCGGCAATGTCGCGGTACAAAACGCATGGGCAGACCTGGTTACGTATGTGGGGTCAACGGACCGCACGGGCGCGGACTATGGCACGGGGGCCGAGGATACGAGCGCGGCGGACAAGCTGCTGATTATCACCGCCAAATGGACGACGGCGGATACGTCCAGTGGCATTTTTTCCAAAGGCGGCAGTGTCCTGCTGGCGTATCAGGCATAATATGCGGCGCTTCCTCGCGACGTTGGCGCTGTGGATCGTCGGATGGACGCTCCTGTTCTCGCTGTGCGATTTCGCGAGCATCAAGGTTTTCCGCGCGTATGAATATACCTGGTTCCAGGACTACCGGCGGGCGATGAACGACCAAGCCGCGTGGATTTCGCCGCTGAGCTTCGCGCTGGCGGAGAACGTCTATTTTGTGTGGGTCAACGTGTTCGACGCGGCGCGCACGATGCACGAGTGGGATTTCTACAGCGGGAATCCGCTGAATCCAGATGGCAAGGGTAATTTTGTCTGGGGCGACGGGCGCGGCGGTTGGTACGCCTATCCGATGACACGCTGGTACGAGGAGTGGTTGCGGCGGGCGGCTACCTGGCTCGGCGTAGTGTTGGCCGTAGCGGGGTCGCGCTCGCTGTTTACGCGGAGAATCACCCCTTCACCCATTGGGTGATTTATATGGAGCATAAATGAAAAAAACAAACGGACGGGGTGGGGATGCGCTCGCGCTGACTGGCGATTGCGCCGGCGGGAGCGTCCTAGCCGGTGGACGGCGCTCCGCGGTTCCGCTGATGTGGAGGTAACCAGGGGCAGGGTAGGCCCACTCTGCCCGGGTACGATCGATCGTACCCGGGCAGCTCTATGCTCATCCTAGCTGGCGGACGCCTCGCGCAAGGTGCTTTTTCTGCTCGACGGAATAGCCCGCACCCGTCGAGCAGTGGTCGATCTGGTCGAGCGGTCGATTAGACCGAGCTGGTCGATCTGGTCGATCAGAGATTGCGTCCATCGCCGGCCCGCAATCTTGCCGCGCTCGCGATAGGATTCCAGGAGCGGCGGATCGGCGCGCTCCCACCGGCGCCCGATGATGGTGATTTCGGTGTCGTCGATCCCCACCTCCCCCGCGATGTTGGTCACGAGGAAGCGGCCATCGTGCGCCAGCATGAAGTGGATGCACTTGGTTTCCAGGTCGCTGAATGGCCCCTGCGCCACGGGGTCCGCGGGCGCATCCCCCTGGCTAATGGCCTTTGCGCCTGGCATATCCGGCAGATGCACGAGGAAGCCCTGCGCATGGATCTCCGTGCCGGGCAGCATGGCGAGCATTCGCCCGCGTTTTTGCGGGATCGTACGAGCTGCACCACTGCCGAAAATTGCCCGGCTGCCCTCGATGGTCGGCAGCCAGAAGGCAATGCGCGCGCCGACGTTGGTGCGGAGCGCGGATGGGATCACCTCGGCGCTGGGGTGCTGGGTCGCCAGGACCAGCGAGATGCCCGCCTCCCGCGCCATCCGGGCCAGGCGCACGAGGAGCTTTTTGACCTCGCCGTAATCCTCATCCAACGCCTGGGCCACCTCATCGACGACCAGAACAATCTGCCGCTTGGCCTGTGCGCCGGTGACGAGGTTGTTATAGTCCCGAAGTGTCACGACCCCTCGGCCTTTGAATAGCTCGAAGCGCTCCTCCATCTCCCCATCCAACTCCATGAGGATGGGGAGCAGGTCGCGTTCCTCGACGCTTGCGCGATGCTGATTGGCATAGCGCGCAAAGTGCATTCCGCGCTTGCCGTCCCACAGCCGCAACTCTGCTCGACCGTCATCGAGCAGAGAGAGGATGATCGCATGGAGGAGCGTGCTCTTGCCATAGCCACTGGCCCCGGCGATCAGCAGGTGGCCGATTTCGGCGAGATTGGCCCACCGCTCCCCACGGTAGGTCATGCCGACGGGAATGTAGAGTCCGCGCGGCTTGGTCGCCAGGTCGAGATAGCGGGTTTCCAGTTCCGCGGTCTGCTCGACCGTCTGATCGCTCTGCTCGACGGGTGGCATTCTCTGATCGACGATGGTGGGGCCGGGCGGGAGCGCGGGAATTGGCTCGGGCGGAGGCAGACCGCGCTGCACCGGGCGAAACACGAACCCACCCCCACCGGCGATTGGCTCTAGCACCCCGGCCACATCCCCCACCCCATCGCGGATGAGGAGCTGATGCGCCGTCTCGGCGTGCTTGGCGTCGGTGCGGGCGCGCAGGTATTCGAGCACCTGGCGGCCCAGGGCATACAGGAATATGAGGACCATCGCCACGACGATCAGCCCCACGAGCGCCTGCCCGATCATGCCCAGCGCCGGCGCAGCCCCGGCCATTCCCGCGTTAAAGTCTGCCCAAAATTTCTCTTGATCGAGCCGCGCTTGCAGCTTGGCTTGCTCGGCGGCCGCGGTCATCGCCTCGACGGTCTGCGTTTGGTGCACGGCAATCGCGGTGTAGGACGCCGCAGTCTGCGTCTCCTGATCGTGGCGTGCATCGGCGGCAGATGTTTGCGACACGGCGGCCTGGGTCATGGCAATGTAGGTCACTTGCGCCGTCGCCTGCCAATGGCTGGCCTCCATCGTCATCTGGCGGTTACTCGCCGCGGCGAGAACGGTTTGCTGCATGATGGTTGCCTGTGCAGCGGCGGTCAGGCGCGCCTCAGCCGACTTGGCATCGGCGAGCGATTGCGCGGCGTTGGTGCTGGCGACGGCGGCGGTCTGCCGTGCATCTGCCGCCTGGGCGCTCCATTGCACGGCGTCGGGTAGCGGCGCGGTGGGAGATGCCGGCGGCGTCGTGACAACGGCGGTACACGCGGCCACCCCGATAATGATTAGCACAAACCCGAGCACAACGATGAGCGAGCGATTCATAAGCACCTCACAGATCAACGCCGTACGATATCGCGGTCAGGTCGCACAGCCAGGGAGCGTTCGGTCGCACCAGGCGGGAGCACGAGCACCTCGGGCCGCTCGATCTGATAGATAACCGGTTCGCGCTGGCGCATCAGGAACATGCCGCCGAACACGATCACCGCAATGACGACCAGTGTGCCGAGCACGGCGACGAGTGTGAGCGTGAGGTCCTGGAAGTTGCGCATCTGCTCGGCGAGCTTGCGCTCGGAATCGACAAGCGTCGCCTGGCTATCGACGAGCGCGGACCGGCTGGCGGACTCGGACGCGAGCGCCGCGTTGAACTGCGCTCGGCTATCCGACTCGCGGGCCTGCGCATCATTCAGCGCGGCCTGACTCGCGGCGACGCGTGATTGATCGGCAGCAGCCTGTTGCGCCAGGTCGATGGTCGATTGTTGGCGACGTTGGTCGAGGGCGATTTGCGTTGGGACGGCGCGGTTGGTTGCCGTTTCAGCATCCAGCCGGCTGGATACGGTGTCGCAGCCGACAAGTCCGAGCAAGAGCACTGCGAGAATCCATACTCGAGTATTCATTCCTTCCTCCATCGTCCGTTTTCAAACAATCTGATCCGCTTGCAGTTCAATTCGAAATCGACGAGGACGACCAGGCCGGATTGTCGCTGCTCTTCATCCGCGCGCGACAACTGGTAAGCCTCTTCGAGCTCATGGAACCTCTGGCGGAATTCCGGCGAGATACTGCGCTCGCCGCGCTCGATGCGGATGACGAGCGAGTGATCGCAACCAAGTTCCTTCGCCATCTTGCGCACGCCCCATCCCCATTCGGCCTTGAGCTGCTCGCGCAACCATTTGACCCGCTCCGGCGTGACGTGGTGACGGACGGTGACGCGGTTCACACGGCGCACTGATCGCGTGGGGGGCTTGGGGGCCGGGTGTTTATGCCTCAAAGGTGCCTTTGTCCTGGTCGGTTTTTTCATCGGATTTCAGCTAGATTTTCATAGAACGGTCGTTCGCGTGCCGTCGAGCATCGCCGGATAGGGCAAAAGGCCCGGTGCCGCGTGGTGACAAGCGTGGTGACGAACGCTGACGCTGCTGCTGACGAATGGTGACATCCTGCCTCAATCCTCTGCGTTTTCCGTTTTGCGCTCAATGCGTTGGAGCAAGGCGATCTTGAGCCGCACATCGAGCGCAAAGCCGGCAAGAAAGCCAACGAGAAACGCGAGTAGCATGCAAATCCAAAACGGGTCCATGAACTTTCTGTCTCCTCATAGAACAAATGCGCGCACCGGCGAGGATGCGCGCATTGAAAAGCTGTGTTAGAATCGGACAGCTTCGGCGCGCACACGCCGGGGTCAGAGCGACCTGTGAGGTGATAACTCACAGGTCGCTCGTTTGGTTTTTAAGGTTGCTCTCTAACTAACTCCGGTTGCGGTTCTGCCCGCGCAGGGCCGGTCCACGCGAACACGAACCCTTTCCACAACTCGGATGCGTCCCCTGTGCCGCGGCGAACCGCCTTCTCGGGCGACCGCAGCGCATCGGCCGGCACGCCGAAACAATCCACGCACACCTCGACCTCTGTTGCCGACGGCGCACCGTCACGCCGCCATAGGCCGAGACTCCAATCGCCGTCCTTGAACTGGATGACCAGCTTGAGGCCGCCTTGTAACATGTGGCGGAATGGCGCGCCCGGTTTCTCCACCGCGCCGCCGCGCATAATGCGTGCGCGCTTGCGCATGTTCGCGCGTGGGTCTTTAGTGGTATCCATGTTCACTTACATTTTTTGCAACGCTTGCCTAACGGCGTTGGCAATCGCGCGCCCCATCGGGAGCGGCACGCCCTGTCCCACCACATCGCGCTTGCCTGCTAGTGTGAGCGGTGAACCATTCAGGAAATCGGGCGGTAGGCCCTGCAAGCGAACACAGTCGTCGAGCGTTCGTTTGGCGACCAGATTCATTCGCGCAATGGCTGATTCAGACTTTTTATACAGTTTCCCTACGCTGTTCGGTGTTCCGCTGAACTTAAGCCCCGTTCCACTCCCAGCGTGCCCGCCGAGCACCGTTGGCTCTACTTTGAACGGTTCGAGCGCCACGCACTCGACGAATGGTAATAGCGAAATCGGTTTTGCGCCGCGAATTCCAAAACTGAAACGGCGCACGCGCATTTGTTCGCTCCCGACATGCCGGGCATTGAGCAATAGCGCGCTGATGGCATAGCCCTCGATTTGCGGCAACGGCGCGCGCCGCACGTTTTCCATCACAAACCATCGCGGCTGACATTCCGCGATACACCGTTCAAATTCTGGGATTAGGTTTGCCTTTACCGCCTGTGGTCCGTATCGCTGTCGCACTATCGGCGCGAGCGAGCTAAACGCCTTGCACGGCGGTCCGCCGATGACGCCGTCGAATCGACCGGACGGCGGATGGAATTTCTTGATGTCTCCGCCCCATAGCAGGTCCGGCCCGCGTACCACGCAAAACCCGGCCTCCTCGAAAGCCATATCCAAAAGTCCAATGCCAGGGAAAAGCGACAACACCAACTGCTCTCGGTCATTGCGGAAATAGCTGGACATGCGTCTGTTATTTCTCCCCTTCGAGCGATCCCAACGCGGCTTTGAGTTGTGCTACCTGGTCTGGATAGAGCATCACCGCCTCGTCATCGCTCGTATCCCTCAATAAAATATGGTCCTCGAACCGCGTCACAGTCACAACGTATAACAAATTATCCGGTCCAATGTGTTTCAGTTCGATTTGCTGATTCATGGTTGCTCCTCCCCTTCGAGCGCGGCCAGCGCGTCGCTCATGCGCCGATGGTCTGACACGAAACTTGTTGCGTCGAACGCCCGCGCCGCCGCGACCACCGCGCGCAGTTTTACGTTGTCGGCCTCTAATGCTTTCACGCGCTCCTGTAATTCCAGGATGCGCTGGCCCTCCTGAGACGTGCTGCACACGGCGTAATGCGCGCGCATTCGCGTAATGTTACGGTTACAAATCGGGCAACGTGTCGTGGCGCTCATGTCACCTCCCCGCGTTTCTCGACCTCAGCCAGGAGCGACCGCGCGAACGGTGCAAGCTCTTCCAGCGCGCCGCGCAGTTTGGTGTTCTCGCGCTTGAGATTTGCATTTTCGGAATTGAGCTTGGCGCATAGGACAAAATTAGCTTCCGCAATGCGGCGCATTCTATAAGTGCGCGGTTCGCTCTGATACCGCCGTGCAACCTTTTTCCATGCGCCGGCCCACACGCGCGCCGCTCGCCATTTCTCCTTGTGCTCCTCATATAATTCAAAGAAAGCATCCCGCTCTCTTTTGAGACGCTCCTGTTCGCGTTCGGCTTTCTCGGCGTCTCTAAAAGCCAGCGCACAAACCAATTTCTCGTGCCTGAGGTCTGTTTGTATCTCCGCACACTCGCGCTCCGCCTCTGCGAGTTTGCGCTTGAGCGCCGCGATACACGCGTTCCGGTCCATGTGCGGTCTATCGGTCGGCAATTCACACCATTCACAATTAGACATATATCATCCCCTCTCCCTCACAGCGCGGGCACATCACATCCCCATCGCCGTGAATGCAACCATCCTGGCACAAATCATCCCAACAGGTGTGCAGTTCGCCATCCCCGCCGCATTCGGGGCAAGTCGTCGGTTCGCTGTCGGCCTTCCATGCTTTCTGATACATATCCGCAAAGGCCATTGTCCGTTTGTAGTACGCGTTTAGCGCCATGCGCCGTGTGATTTGACGCGGTGTCATGTTTCATCCTCTCGGTCGCACTGACACGATGACTCGCTATCTGTGATTTCGCCGCCGCACGTTGCGCAGGTACGATAATAGTGATAGTCGTCATCCTCATCCGTGCACAATAGAGCGTCCGGCATGAACGCGCCACACTTACATTCGTAGCCGTAATACGTCTCTTTCCAAACATGCTCGTGCGGTATGATTTCTTGGCTTATCGATTCACAGTCCATAATGCATCCGGTCTCTACACTCGCTGCACAGCACGCGCCGGCTTTTGGCTATCGGGTAAAACGTTGCGCCGCACTGGACGCAGATTTTACGCTTGTGGGCGGGGCGGGCCTCTCTGGAATAGTAACCTGTGCGGCATAACCACAGATTTATTTCGCCGCTGATGATGAGCGCGTGCATCAGCAAATGGGTCGTCGCGTCGGAATAGGTTTTAATCATGGCAAGCCTCGGCTATCGCAACTGTTCGACGGTTTCTGCTAGGTCGAGCGCGCGTATCGCGCGGGGTAGTGATGAGCGGGGTAGAACGGAGCGCCACAATCCCGCAGCAGCGACGAGCGCGTCAAGCTCCTCATAATCAATGCCGTTATCAACGGCGCGTTGCGCGGCGGCGACGATGAGTTGCTTGAGGCGCAACGACTCCGCGGCCTGCGCCGCGATGGTCTCCCGATTGCGGGTGATTTCCGCGTCAAGGCCGGTGATTTGCGTATCCAGATTGGCGACGGTTTCAATCAATAGGTTCGCCTGGTTTCGCAACTGCGCGTTGGCTCTCGCGAGCGCGACGGCGTTGGTGATGACAGTTTGCGATTTAGCGGCCATGGTTCCTCCTCTCGAATTAAGCGGACATATGTCCGTTTAATTGGTCCGCGTGTGATTTGATGACGAACTGAACCTGCGTCTGTCTGCCGACGATATGGCTGACCGTGCGCTCGATCATCCCGTGCAGGCGGTTTTCCAGCCATTGGTGGGCGTATGTATTGCGCACGCCAATGATGAGTGTGCCGGGAACAAACGAGATCCCGAATGCTGGCTTGACCCACGTCTCGAACGTGGCTCTGGTCAATTGGAGTTGCAGCTCGCCCAGGGCGGCTTTCCAGATTTGATCGGCGGAAACCGCGGGCGCGTCAATCGTGCTGAGCACGCTCAGGTACCCGGGTTGTGCGGGCGGCGCATCCAGTTCCGCGACGGCCACGGGAACCGGTTGCTCGGCGGCCGGCTCATCTTCTGCCGCGGCTGGGTCGTTGACCGGCTCGATATGGCGCGCCTGGCGCTCGGACATCTCCCGCAACTCATCGCCAAAGGTTTTCCGAGTTGGCTCTGAGCTGGATTCTGGAGAGCGAGATGACCGGCGGCTGCTGGAAACAGGCGGTTTGGCGCGTGGGTTCTTTTTCAGGCGGCTGACCATGAACAGCACCGGCGCGGTAAATTCGCGTGGCGCGTTCGGAATCCAGGCCTGCCATCCCTGCGCAGTTTCCAGGTCAACGGTTTCGACCAATTGGTCGAGGTTGGGGCCGGCGACGGGGGGATCGAACGATTCAAAAATTTCTAAAAGGGCGCTCATGTCTGATGAATCTTTTTCAGATTGATGATTTATATGTATGTCATTCATGTCATGAGCGTCAGAAAGTACTTTCTGAACTTGCGCGAACTTTCCGCGCGTTGGTTCACTTTCTGAACCAACCGGGCCACTAGATGTGGGACCGCTGCGTGTAGAGTCCGCAGTATCAGTCCCGGGATGAGGATGCTCGCCGAGATTAGAAGCCGGGCGTGGGGCTAGGGGGCTGCGATTAGAGGCCGCAGCCGGGTCGGTGGGGTCGCTCGAATTAGAGGCGGGAGCTGGCGCCAGGGACTTGCCAAACCAGGCGTAGGACCGCACGCGATATTGCTTTTCGTTATCCTGTCCACGACCGGGCAGCTCGTCGATGAAATTCTGCTCGACCAGATAGTCGAGCGCGTCGATCACTGGATTCCGAGAGTATCCGATTTTCTTCTGTATAGAAGACAGAGAAAGCGGGGCTTCTTTGCCCAGGATCACCTTGGCCTCGTGGAGCGCGATGCACATAAAGACGTGCAGCCGCGCATTCTTGAGTTGAGGTAAAACCTCCTCAAACGAGGCGAGGATTTTGATATAGACCTCGTCGCTTTGGGCTTCGAGGCCGGTCGGGCCGTAGCCGCTGACCTTTTGGCGGACGATTTGAAAACCGCTCATATCTCATTTGCGCCGGGGCTGGTCTTGGGTTGTTCGGGTTGGCTCATGCACCTTCCCCTTCACCGCGAGGCGCTTGACCCGGTACGGGTGGGCGCACCGGCGGGCATCGGCGAAGGCCTGCGTGAATGAATGGCCGCGCCCGTGCGGAATGAATTCGAGGTGGGTGACGCCGCGCATGACGCTGACGATCCGAAAGCGACCGACCCACGGCTGCGGTTGTGAGCCGACGCACCCGGATTGACCAAAGACTTTCTTGGCTATGACAATCGCCTGAGATTGCGTTAATTCTTTCATACTTCCTCCTTTGCAACCGGGTCAGGAACGTGCCCCTATCTGTAGTACGACTATGTGCTTCGTCCCCGGCCCGGTTGCTCTACGAACAATCTTGCGCGATAATAATTGCATCCGGCCGGGATGAGAGCCTCACCTCCCACCCCGGCGACCAGGACCTGCGCACACAAGTCCTGGCAGTCGCGCGGCTTGGGGTTTTCCCTTGAGCCGCGTTTTCTATTTCTCCCGGCCAAAACTACATCGCGATAGGAGATCGGACATGTATCTCATCTCTACCGCCGTCAATAAATTTGTCCAGGCGCGGTTGGCTCGGGGCTGTACGGCCGGCACTGCGCAAAACTATGCCAGTCAGCTTGCGCTGTTTGCCGATTGGCTGGCCGAGCAAGAAATCAAATGGCTCGACCAGGTCAAGCTGCGGCATCTCGAAGCCTATGTCGCCGACCTGCGGACCCGAGACTTGATGCGGCGCTCGGGTAAAATCTCGCCGGTGACGATCCAAAAACGCGCTTTGGCGCTGCGCTCGTTTTTCCGCTGGTGTCATCAGGTCAAGCTGTGCAAGTCCGATCCGGCCCGGAATCTGAATGTCCCGAAATGCGGCAAGCGGCTGCCCAAGGCGCTCTTGCCGGAAATGGTTGACGGTTTGGTGGCCGTCGAAATGAGTGTGCGGGACTGTGCGATCCTGGCGCTCTTCCTGGATACAGGCTTGCGCCTGGCGGAGGTGGCCGCCCTTGATCTTGGCGACATTGACTATCGGCATTGCCAGGCCCACGTGCGGCATGGGAAGAATGATGCGGAGCGGTGGGTGGTGTTTCTGCCCTCGACCGGGGCGCTGGTCAAGAAATGGCTGCGGTCGCGAGTGGCGCTGGATCAGGAGCGGGCGCTGTTCGTGAGCGTGAATGGGGTGCGCCTGTCGTCGAGCGGGCTTTACAAGATTATCAAGCGGTTGGCTAAAGCGGCCGGGATCTATGGTGAGGTGTCACCGCATAAGCTGCGGCACACGTTTGCAACGGGGTATCTCGACGAGGGGGGCAGCCTGCACGTGCTCAGTGCGCAGCTGGGGCACACCGATATCGCGACGACGATGATTTATGTGAGCGTCGCTCGCCGGCAGGCCCGGCTGGATCATGCGCACTATTCGCCGGTGCGGCGGCTCGCGAAGCGCTTGCAGCGTAAGCGAAAGTAGCTATAATATGTGTGCAGCGGCAGTGGGTCAGAGGTTCGAATCCTCTCACCCCGACTGTACCGGTTGCAGGTTACAAGTTACAGGTCACACCAGGGATAGGCGGCAGGTGGCAGGCGACCGCCTGGGATGCAGCCCGGCAGGTGGCGTTATTGTGAGTCTTGAACGAAAGCGCCAAATGTGATAATCTGTATGTGAATCGTCGCCGCGCCCATCGAACTTAACTGAATATCGGTTCTTACCAGCGGGAGTAATTCAGTGGCAGAATGTCGCCCTTCCAAGGCGAACGTCGCGAGTTCGAATCTCGTCTCCCGCTCTTTTTTTTTATGGCCGGGCCTGTAGCTCAACGGCAGAGCAGCGCCCTCATACTGCAAGTGTGCCCCACGCGAGAAATTGTGTGGGTGTGAGTGGTCAAATTCGGGAGAGCCTCGCAAGTGGTCATCCCGAGCCAAGCCCGATGCAAATCGGGAAGGTGTAGAGACTAGACGGCCACCACCTAAAGCAAAGACGCCAGGGTGAAGGTATAGTCCGGGGAGTTGGGAAACCAACACAAACCTGAAGGCGTGGGTTGCTGGTTCGAGTCCAGCCGGGCCCATCAAAGCATGGGAGCGATCCAGCATCGCTCCCATTTTCTATTATTCCTATCTCTATTCCAGGAGGTGATATGAACGAGCTACGCGAGCGATTTGAAAAGGACTATGCCGATTATCTCCGCGATCTGGAGGCGCTGACCAATATCGACTGCGGCACCTATAACAAGGCGGGGGTGGACCGCGTCGTCGCCTATGTGCGTGGGCTGGCGGACAAGTTCGGCCTGACCATCGCCGAGTATCCGCAGAAGGACTTTGGCGATTGCCTCTATCTCAGCGTCAGGGGCAAGGGCAAGGCCCGCATCTTTATGATCGGGCACACCGACACGGTCTATCCGGATGGCACGGTGGCCCAATATCCCTTCCGGCGCGCCGACGGGCGCATCCTGGGCCCTGGCTCGAATGACATGAAGGCGGGCTTGCTGGCCGGCATCTATGCGATCAAGGCGTTGCGGGATGCGGGGTTTGATCAGCTCTCCGAGCTGGGGCTGTTCGTGAACAGCGAGGAAGAGATCGGGTCGCCGGTCTCGCGCAAGGTCTATCCGCAGATTGCCCGCGGCGCGGACGCCGCGCTCGTGCTCGAATCGGCGCGGGCGAATGGGGATATTGTCAGCGGGCGCAAGGGCTCGGGCACGTATCACCTGCGCGTGGCGGGCAAGTCGGCCCATGCCGGCGTCGATCCGCAAAAGGGGGCGAACGCGATCCTGGCGCTGGCAAATTATATCGTCAAGGTCTCGGCGCTCAACCATCTCCGCGAGGGACTGACGGTCAACGTCGGCGTCGTCAGCGGCGGCATGCGCCCGAACGTGGTACCCGACACGGCGGAGGCGGTTGTCGACCTGCGCGTTGTTCAGCCGGAGGATGGCGCGGCATTTGAGGAAGAGCTCCGCGCCGTTGTCGCCCAGACCTACGTCCCTGGAACGAGCGCAACCTTTTCCGGCTCGGTGAGCAATCCCCCGATGCCCAAGACCGCGGCGTCGGCGCGCCTGGCCGAGTGGGCCAAGCAGGCGGCCACCGAGAACGGGATTACGCTGGACGACGTCTTTACCGGCGGCGCTTCGGACGGCAACATGATTGCCGGGCAGGGGGTACCGGTTCTGGATGGGCTGGGCCCGGTCGGCGGCCACGACCATAATGCCCCTGAAGAGTACGTCATCGAGGACTCGATCATCCCACGCGTAGCCATGCTGGCCCGGCTTATCCAGTTGATTGGTGAGAAAAGCTAATCCATCCGAGAAAAAGCAGTCTCCCGTTTTCGGCAAAACGGGAGACTGCTTTTTCTCTCTTTGGGATTTTCGTTTGTTAGTGCCAGGAGATTCGCTGTTCGGTCCACACCTGGCCAGGTTGGCCGGCGACGTTGCCCGGTACGCTCCCAGTGATATCGCCGCCGAGGTCGAATAGCTTGTGCTGGTTCGAGCCATCAATTCCCATCGCCCAGATCGACCAGACGCCATTGCGATGCGAGATGTAAGCAATCTGCTTGCCATCCGGCGAAAAGGTCGGGAGGCCGTCCTCGGCCGGATCGGTGGTGAGCCGCGAAGGCGATCCACCGCTGGCCAAGACGATATAAACATCCCAGTTGCTGCCGTAGTTGCTCATAAAGACAATGTACTTGCCATCTGGCGACCAGGCTGGCGCGGTTGGATCCATTGAATCAGAAACGACAGTTTTCTTGTTGGTGCCATCCGCGTCTATGACTGCCAATCCACATCGATCAGTCGGATACCCACAATCCCTGAACGCGATCTGGCCTTTGGGACCCCATGTCGGATACTGGCCCGTCGTGAAATTGAGCGGGTCCTGGTTCGCACGCGTTGTCGGATCATCTATACGCAAGTTGTAGGCACGTTTGTTAATGTCCAAACCTTGTCCTGCGCGTGTGGAATAAATATATTGTGTGCCATCTGGAGACCAAGAAGGCAAAATATCTTCCTGGTGTTTGGAGAGGAATTCATCATTCATTCCGTTTGCCTCGATGCGATGGATGCCCCGCTGGTCTTTGGCCCAGGAATAGTACAAAAGCTGTGATCCATCGGGGCTAAATGCTGGCTGTGAAGCTACTCCGTCTTTATCGGGGATTTGCAAACGGTTACTGCCATCCAAGTTAGCGATAAACAGACGATACTGCTGCCCGTCAAATATCGAATAGGCGATCCGCCCCTGACCAGTCGTTCCTCCTGTCGGAGAAGCGGCGCCGGCGACGGGTGTTGTTTTGACAGTTGGGGTGGCCAGAACAAGCGGCACAACGGTTGCCTGCACGATCGCCGTCGGGACGGCGTTCAGGCCGGGCGTCGGAATCGCCAGATCGCCGGGCGTGGGTTGTCCTTGCGCCAGGCCGCCGCAGTCTGCCAGGCCGCGTAGCGCCTCGTTTCCCTTCGGATTGCTTTCGAGCGACTTTTGGAAATAGGGGATGGCCTGTGGGCAGCGGCCCTGTTTCTGAAAGGAGAGTCCGAGCCCGACAAATGCCTCGTTCGAGTTACTGTCAAAGGTCAGCGCCTTTTGGAATTGCAGGATGGCCGGGCCGGGTTGATTCTGCGCGAGATAGGCGCGCCCGAGCGCGATATAGGAAGGGACGTACGGCGCAAACAGGGCGATCGCCTTTTGATATTCCAGGATGGCGTTGGGCGCGTCGTTGAGATAGGAACTGTAAACCTGGCCGAACTCGTAATGGTAAAAGAACTGG
>JBAVQS010000031.1:0-47696 GCA_049694275.1 Anaerolineae bacterium
TGTTCGCGGTCGTTAGCGCATTCCTGCTCTATCTGCGCACCCTCGCGCCCGGCGTCCTCCCCGGCGACAGCGGCGAGTTCCAGTTTGCGGCGTGGGGCTGGACCTTGGTACATCCCACCGGATACCCACTCTATCTCTTGTTCGGCGGTCTCTGGGAGCATCTGTTACCCTTTGGCAACCCCGCGTACCGGCTCAACCTCCTCTCGGCAGTCCTGTCTGCGCTCACTATCGGCCTCGCCTATCGCATCTTTTATCACATCACGCGGCGGCGCGGCGCATCGCTGATTGGCGCATTTACACTGGCCGTCTCGTCCACCTTTTGGTCACAGGCGACAGAGTCCGAGGTCTATGCGCTCAACTCATTTTTGGTCGCGCTCTTGATCTGGCTGGCGCTCAAATGGCAGGCGAATCGGAGCCTCAGATATTCGGCGGCGTGGGCATTGGTCCTGGGCCTGGCGCTCGCCCATCACCGCAGCATCATCCTGCTCATCCCCGGGTTTGCCGCCTTTTTTACCGGCGCGCTGTATGACCGGGCGCGGCGGCTGAGAGCGCTCCCGCGCACCCATCCCACATCCCTCGCGACCTGGTTCGGGCGCGATCTGCTCTATGTCGCGCTGGTCGGCGCGCCGCTCTTGCTCTATGCATACATCCCGCTGCGCGCCGGCGCCACCCCTTATGCGCGGCTCTCGGTCTCGTCCACACAGACCATCGTCGCCTTTGAAAACAACCCGGCCGGCTGGCTCGCCGATGTGTCAGGGACGACCTTTGATTCGGAACTGCGGCTCGATGCGGCCAGCGTTGAGGCGTTGCAAAACCTGCCCGCGCGGCTGATCCAGGAATTCAATCCGCTCGGCGCAGCGCTGGGGGTATTCGGGATCGGCGTCCTCATCTGGCGACGGCGCGTCCTGGTCACGGCGCTCACGCTGTTTGGCTTTATTGGCATCGTCGTATTCGATTCGGCGTATCATATCGGGGACATTTCCGATTTCTATACGCCCGCCTACCTGATCTACGCGCTCTGGATGGCGGCGGGCATCGGCGCGGTTCTCGACCTCGTCGCGCGGGTTCCTCTCTTGCGCGCCAGCCTGATCCCCACGATCATCCTGCTCGGCGGCATTGCCGTGCTCCCGCTCCAGAACCTGTACACCAATTTTATCGCCGAGGACCGCACACTCCAGACCGAATGGGAGGCGCGCTGGCGCACGATCCTGGGGTCGCCAAATCTACCCGCGCACGCCATCCTGATCTCGAACGACCGCGATGAAATGACGCCGATGTGGTACCTGCAGATCGTCGAAGGACTGCGCCCGGATGTGCTTGGCCTCTTTCCACTTGTCTCACCCGATCCGGCCTACGCCAACACGACCAGCCTCGTCGACAATGTCATCGATAGCGGCCACGCGGTCTTGCTCATCAAATCGCTGCCCGGCATTACCCTCCGCTACCGACTAGAGCCCACGGTCCCCGAACTGTATCGTGTGGTCAAAGCGCCCCCAGCCCAACCACAATACACGAGCGACGCCGTAATCGGCAACCGACTAGAGGTCCCCGGGTTTAGCGTGACCGCGGGCAAGCTCCAGGCGGCCGGGCAAGTGACCATCGCCGTCCTGCTCCGGCCGGTCGAGCGCCTCACGCGCGACTATACGACCTCTTTGCAGATCCAAGACGATAACGGAAACAAGATCGCTCAGGGGAACGATCACCAACCGGGCGGCGAGACCTACCCCACCTCCCAATGGAAGCCCGGCGAGCAGTTGCAAGACGAGTTCCAGGTCCAGCTCCCCTCTGCACTCGACCCAGGTCTCTATCACGTCTATCTCCGGGTGTACGTCGCCGGCACGGACGAGAGCCTGGGGGACCTGACCGAGATTGGCACGATCGAGGTCCTCGAGTAGAGTAAAATAGAGCTAACATAAAGTTCAAGGAGGAACCAATGGATTTTGATTACACCCTTCAGCCCGATCACGACCTTTTTCTGACGGAAGAGCATCGCGCCCTGCGCAAGATGGTGCATGATTTTACCGAGAGCGAAGTCGCCCCGCACATTCGCGAGAGCGACGCGGAGCAAAAGTTTGACGCACACATCTTGAAACGGATGGGCGAGCTGGGCCTGCTCGGCATTTGCCTGCCGGTGAAATACGGCGGCGCGGGCATGGACTATTTGGCGCTCGCGGTCGCCTGCGAAGAGCTCGAACGGATGGATACGAGCCTGCGCGTGGTGATGAGCGTGCACGTCGGCCTGAACTCACTCGCCCTCTTCCAGTGGGGGACCGAAGAGCAAAAGCAGAAATACCTTGCGCCCCAGGCGCGCGGCGAGAAATATGCGGCCTATGGGCTGACCGAGCCGGGCGCAGGCACCGATGCGGCCAGCATCCAGATGACCGCGCGCCGCGAGGGGGATGACTATATTCTCGACGGCGAAAAGGTGTGGATCTCGCTCGCCGACATCGCCGATCATTTCCTGGTCATCGCGTACACCGACAAGTCCCAAAAGCACCACGGCATGTCAGCGTTCATCGTCGAGCGCGATTTCAAAGGGGTTTCAACCGGGACCTATCACGGCAAGCTGGGGGTGCGCGCCGGCAACACCGGGAACGTCGTCTTTCAAGGGGTCCGCGTGCCAAAAGGGAACCTGCTTGGCCGCGAGGGGGAGGGGTTCAAGATCGCGATGAGCGCGCTCGACAACGGGCGCTATACGGTCGCGTCAGGAGCGACGGGGCTGATCCAGGCCAGTCTCGACGCGTCCCTCAAATACTGTCACGAGCGACAGACCTTTGGTGTGCCCATCGGGGAGCATCAACTCGTCAAGCAGATGCTCTCGAACATGGTCCAGCGGTTGGAAGCAGCGCGAATGCTGGTCTATCGCGCCGGGTGGCTCAAGAACAAGGGAATTCGCAACACGCGGCAGACGGCGCAGGCCAAGTGGTTTGCTACGGACGCCTCGTTCACCAGCGCGGCCGATGCGGTCCAGATTCACGGGGCCTACGGCTATTCAAACGAGTATCCGGTCGAGCGGTACCTGCGCAACTCGAAAGGGGCGATGATCTATGAGGGGACTTCGCAGCTCCAGCAGTTGATCCAGGCTGATTACGTGCTCGGATACCGCCAGGACAAGCCGCTGCGCTGCGAGCTCCCGGCCTACGACCCCAGGCTGTGGCAAGAGAGTTAATTGAAGCGGCGTAACCGGATGGTTACGCCGCTCTTGTTTCTCGGAGCAAGAGATAGAGGCCGAGCGTGCCCAGGACAAAGAGCGGGGCCATCATCGGCCAGGGCAGGTCGGATTGCTCGACGGCCGGGATGATAACCCCATCTAGATTGACTTGACCCGCCGCCTGCACCTGGACGGTATGCTCGCCCCGGCTCAACCCGGTTGCCACCGGAATGGTCACCTGCCACTGCTCCTGATCGGCCGCCTCTGACACATAGCTCCGGCCATTCGCATCGCGGGGCAAGATGGACACGCGCTGCCCGTCCAGGGTCACCAACAGACGGCCCGCACCGGGTGCGGTATGCACGAGCAGTGAGACTGCATCGCCCCAGAATTTCAACGTGGCGCCGGCAGTGGGGTCCGTCGTCACGTTTTCTACGCCGCCGCTCGCCCGCGCGTCAAAGCGGGGGTTCCAGACTCCGGTATAACGAAAGGCCTGGTTTGACTCTTGATACTGGCCGGGCCCGGCGATTGGGATTTGCGAAGCGACATCCTTGAGACGGATATAGATCGGGCGCGGCGCAAAATCGGTATCCACCATCCGAAAATAGTATTCCGAATTGTTGAGCGGCATATCGCCGACCTGCCTAAAGAACCAGATGCTGATGACGCCCACCCAGGGCCAGTTCTTGCGCGCATACTCGATCCCGCGCAGGGTGTAATCGGCCTGCTGATCGTCGGTGACGCGACCCCAATAGAGAAGGGTTTTGGGCATGGTCGCGGGCGAGGCGTTCCAGCCAAACTCGTCAATCCAGACGCTTTTGCTGGCGTCGCCGTTCTGCTCCATAATGGCGCGTTCGAGGGTGACACGCTGGAAATTCAGCTTGCCCGGATCGGCCGGGTCTTCGGGGGAGTTCTCTAGCCCAAAGGCATTGGCCGAGAGGATGTCGAAATAGTCCCTGGCGCCGGCGTCGTACATCTCCTGGAGGAACTGCAGGTCATTCATGTTCCGGAAGACATGCTCGCCCTTGGGGTACGGCTCGCCCAGCGTAATCGCCAGCGGCGCGGTCAGGACACGGATATTGGGGTCCGTTGCTTTGGCGCGCGTATAGGCCGTTTTCAAGAGGCGCGTATAGGCCGCCGGGTCGATCGGCGCATCGTTCCACTCACGTCCGAGGTTCGGCTCGTTCCAGATCTGGATATAGTTGACCTGCCCCTTGTAGTGAGCGACAAACGCCTGAACAAAATTGCCATACGCGTCAAAATCGTCGGGCGGCCCGGATGCGCCCGAGCCGCTGGGGCTGCTGCGCGCCCAGAGCGGCGGGCGATCCAGCCGGGCAATGACCTGCATGCCGTTCTTGCGATAGAGCGCGACGATATCGTCATACTTGGTCCAGTTAAAAGCGCCCTGGCTCGGCTCGATCTCTTCCCAGGGGAACTGTTGGCGCGCCCAGGTGAGACCCGCGTCGTGCGCCATACTCAACGTGCGCTCACGCTTCCAGACCTCCACCTCGCGCTCTAGAAAGAAATTCGCCCCATAGGGATTGACGTCGGTATTGGCAATCGTGCGGGGTGGAGTATAAGGGGGGAGGGGCGCCGCGAGGACGGTGGAAAAGAGAAACATCGCCAGCGCAAGCGAGAGCGCGGCGAAAGCGACGAGCGCATAGAGGACGAGGCGCAGACGGCGCGGCAGCCGTCCCAGAACGGGAATTCCCATGCAAGAGTACGAGCGTGCGAGTTACAACGCGTCAGGGCCCCATGCGCCTGACGAAAAGTAGAGAGAACTTGTGGATAGAATCATTTTATAGGGGAATGGCCGGAGAAGCAAATCAAGCGAATGGCGAATCAGGAATTGCGAAATAGAAATGCAAAGGCAATATTCTTTGCTTTTTGACAAAGAATCGGGCGTATGATAGATTCCAAATCGCTGGCAGCGCTCGGTCGCCTGTCAATCTGCAATCTAAAATCTGAAATCTGAAATCTTCTTGGGGGTAGTAGGGTCCCGGTGGGCTCCACGGTCTTCAAAATCGCTGGGAGGCGGCTAATCCGGCTCCGGTGGGTTCGACTCCCATCTACTCCCGCTCTGTTATGCCTTTTGTCTATATTCTCCGCTGCGCGGACGACACCCTCTATACCGGCTATACGGTCGATCTGGAACGGCGCGTCAAGCAGCACCAGAGCGGCCATGGCGGGCGCTATACGCGCACACACCGGCCGGTCGAGCTCGTCTATTCGGAGCGACGCCGGACCCGCCGCCGGGCGATGCAGCGCGAGCTCGAGATCAAGCGCCTGCCGCGCGCCAAAAAGCTGGCGCTGATCGCGGCAGCGAAAGAGAAAAATGCAACCCATTCGCCATCTGCAAGAACTGAACCAGAGTGATACGCCGGCCGCGGGGAGCAAGGCGACCGCGCTCGCGGCGCTGCTCCGCGCGGGGTTTCATGTGCCCGCCGGGGTAGTGTTGACGACCACAGCCTATAGCCGGGCCATCGGCAAGCTCGCGGCGCGCATCCAGGCCCGCCTGACGACCGCGGTCATCGACGACCCGGGGGAGTTGGAACCGGCGGCGGCTGAGGTGCGGCAGTGGATTATCGACGAGCCGTGGGACGCCGAGCCGAGCGCGGAACTGGCTGCCGCAATGCAACGACTGACGCTAGCCGGCGCGCCGCTTTCGTTCGCGGCGCGGACCTCGCTCCCTTCGGACGATCTTGCGACCGCTTTCGGCGCAGGGGTCGAGCGGGCGGTGCTGGGGCTGGTGGGACCGGAGAATATCCAGCACGGGGTAGCAACCTGCTGGGCGGCGCTCTGGACCTCGCGCTCGATCTATTATCGCTACCGGAAAAAGATTCCGCAGACGAGCGTGGCGCTGGGCGTGCTCGTCCAGCCGATGGTGTGCGCTGAATCGGCGGGGGTGCTGTTTACGCAAAACCCGATGACTGGCGACCCCTCCGAGATTCAGATCGATTCAATCTGGGGGCTGGGCGCGCCGGTCACCCAGGCGCGCGTCTATCCCGACCGGTTCCTGGTAGCCAAGAGTGACATGACCATTCGGGAGCGGCAGGTTGAGGAAAAGACTGTGCGGCTGGTGGTGGGCGCCGATGGCAACCTGGAACAGCAGGGGGTGGAGGCAGAGCAGATCGAGGCGCTCTCGCTGACCGATGCGCAGGCGCTGGCGCTGGCTGAACTCGGGGTCAAGATCGACCGGTTTTTCGACGGGCGGCAGGATGTGGAGTGGGCGATTGCCGGCGGGGAGATTTACGTTTTGCAGGCAAGGCCGATTGCTCTGCGCAACAGTTGAGTAGGGACGAGCCGCCGGTTCGTCCCTACAAACACCCCAGGGGTCTCAGAGACCCCTGGGGTGTTTCTTTTTACTCGCTGGTCATGATAAAGAGGGGCTTCATCTCAAAGCTTTCGTAATTCGGGCGCAGGCGGTCGGTGTTGTAGAATTTCTTGACGTCGACGACCTTTTTCGTAGCGGTGACGCAATCGATCGGCACGTTATCGTAGCGGCCGTTCTTGAGCACGACGAGGCGCCCGTGCACACCGGAGAGGATGAGGTCGAGCGCGAGGTTCCCATACGCCATCGGAACGACCGAGTCAATAGCATCGGGGTCGCCGCCGCGAACCAGATAGCCAAGGCGCTGGTTGACGACGTTGATGCGCTTGCCATTGTTGAACTTGGTCGAGCGCTCTTTGAGCTCGTCGGCGACCAGGTCGCCGATGCCGCCAAGCTTGGCATGCCCAAACATGTCCTTTTCGCTCTTGGCAAAGACCATATCGCCGCCCTGGTACATGGCCCCTTCGGAGACGAGAACCACCGAATATTTGCTGGGGTTACGATTACGGTCATAGACCATGAGCTCGGTCAGGTGATCGATGTCGAATTTGAACTCGGGGATGACGCAGCGATGGGCCGCGCCCGCCATCGTCGGAAGCATGGCGGTAAAGCCGGCGTAGCGGCCAAAGACCTCGAGGACCAGAAAACGCTCGTGCGAGCCGGCGATGGTGCGCATCGAGTTGGTCATCTGAATCGTGCGGCTGATGCAGGTGCTAAAGCCGATGCAGTAATCGGTGCCCGGCACGTCGTTGTCCATGGTCTTGGGAATGGCGACGACCTTGACCCCCTCTTTATAAAGCCGGACGCCATAGCTCAGGGTGTCATCGCCGCCAATCGGGATGAGATAATCGATGCCGAGCCATTCGAGATTCTTTTTGACCTCGGGCGTCAGATCGTTGGCTTCGGCGGTGTAGGTATCACGCAGATGCAGGGGAATGTTGACTTGAGGAACGTGGCTGGGACGCGTGCGGGATGTGTGCAAAAAGGTGCCGCCGGTGCGCCCCGCCTTGTTCACGACGTCTTCGGTCAGGACCTGGAAATTGTCGCTGTTGTCGTAATCCTTTTCACGGACGATCTCGATGACACCGGCCCACCCGCGGCGCAGGCCGACGACCCGATACCCTTCGCGCAGGGCGCGGATGGTGACCGCGCGAATGGCGGGGTTGAGTCCCGGGACATCACCGCCGCCGGTCAGGATGCCGATGACACCCTTGATCTTGTTCACATTGGCCATACAGATACTCCCGTTTTGTTTTTTTCTAATCGTCGCGTCATAGAGCCGGGAGGTCATAACGGCTATCCCGCTATGACCTCCCCCACATTGCTATTGGACCTGGCCGTTGAGAATCTTCATGACGGTACCGAGGAAATCGACCGCCTTGTCGTGCGAGCGCTGGAACGAATTACGCCCGATGATGGAACCGAAACCACCGCCGTCGCGGATGGCGCGAACTTCATTATAGACCGACTCGTCGTCCTTGGCGGCGCCGCCGGAAAAGATGACGACGCGGCGACCATCAAACGCTCCCTGAACGACGTGGCGGACGCGTTCGGCCAACGTCCCGACCGGGATCTGGTATTTCTCGTACACCTTTTTCGCTTCGGCCTGCTCGACATTCTCGGTGGGCAGCTTGACCTTGACGATATGTGCGCCGAGCTGGCAGGCGATCTGGGCCGCGTAGGCCGCGACGTCGACGCTTGTCTCACCCGCCTTGCTGAGACTGGACCCGCGCGGGTAGGACCAGACGACGACCACGAGCCCGTTCTCGCGCGCTTCTTCCGAGAGCTTGCGCAGCTGCTCGTACATCAGGCGCGACTGGGAAGACCCGGGATAGATAGTATAGCCGATGGCCACGCAGCCGAGGCGCAGGGCGTCCTGCACGCTGGCGGTCTGAGCCGGCATGGGGTCTTTTTCATCATAGAGCGTTTCATGATTGTTCGCCTTGAGGATGAAAGGGACCTCGCCGGGAAATTCGGACGCAGCCTGTTCAATAAAGCCGAGGGGCGCCGCATAGGCGTTGCAGCCGGTCTCGATCGCCAGTTTGGCATGATACCGGGGATCATAGCCGGCCGGGTTGGGCGCAAAGCTCCGGGCGGGGCCGTGCTCAAACCCCTGATCGACGGGAAGAATCACCATCTTGCCGGTGCCGGCGAGGGTGCCATGATTCAACATCCGGGCCAAATTGGTGCGCACACCGGGATTCTCTGAAGCGTACCAACTCAAAATTTCCTTAATTCTGTCCTGCATCTTTGCCTCCAGAACAATTATGATTACTCACCGGCAACCCGATCAGGGATGGACCAGGACCGATGGGTTGGACCCGACGTAAAAGGCCGGCTCCCCCTCTCCCTTGAGGCTGAGCCGACCATGACTCGGGACTATTTTAGCACTCACAAAAACAATGGGCAAATTTACGAGACGAGCGCGGCAGGACAACTGCCGATGGCGAAACGGGACTAGCGCTGGATAAAAGGGAGCCAAAAGAGATTCCAGACCGGGCCGGGGCCGGCCTGCCCCGAGTTGGGATCGACCATCAGCCCGGATTCGTCAACTGCCTCGAAATCCGAGCCGTGAAGCTGCCCAAAATTACCGACAAGCTCGTCATCATTCCAGTGCGAGTCGGGTGCGCCGGAGATGTACCAATCGCTCCCGTTGTCGGCAAGAATGAGGCCGTACTGCTGCATGGCGCGGAAAATCACCTGCTCGGTTTGCGGATAGCCGGAGATATCCACCGAGGCTTTCAGGCGAAAGCGTTGGCCCATAGGGGGATATTGCGCGCCGGTCAGGCTGGAAGCATCGTGCCGCGCCGGCCAGACATGCGCCGACCGGGTGTTGTTTACGGTGAACCGGATGGCATGGTTGATGGCGCCGCTCTGGACTTCATCATAGCGCACGAGTCCGGAGAACATGGGCAAGCCCGCGGCATCTGCCGAGGTCCAGGTGTCCGGCCGGAGCGCGTTCGAATTGAGGTCATACTTGGCGCTCGAATCGACCATCCAGCTTCCATCCGACTGTGGAAATGCTTGATAGAGCTCGTAGAGCAAGCAATGGCCCTGATCGATCACCAAAACATGCCGATCCCCAGTGCCGTTCGGGCCGCCTTCAATAGGGGCTGCGGTGGGGATGGGGAAAGGGCCTTTATCGCTCTCATCCGGATAGCCGTTGGGCGAAAAAGTGATGGGGACCAGGGGCTGACTGCCGGGAACTGTGGTATAGGGAATGCCGTTGGGCGCGCCATTCCACACCGTCCCAAAATCGGGATGCAGGCCATTCGCCGGGCTCATATTCTGGATGTAGGCGTTCGAATTGGCGTCGACCGGCAGCGAATCGACGCGCACATTCCATACATTGTTGGAAGGAAAAACCGGACAGGTTCCGATATCGGCAGAGGCCGGTGGGGCCAGGCGGGCCGCCAGCAGAATCACCCCGCCGGCGAACAAGGACAAGAGCCAGATACGACGAGTGCGAGCGCTTTTCATGTTCCCTCCTATAATCACAGCGTTCTCATTATACCCCCTGGCGCTCGCGGGAGAGAATAGCACAAGGGTACGGAATACCCGGATATGTGTATAATAGCGGGTATGAATACTGCACAGCCTGGCGAGATGATTTTCCTCCTGGACCCGGAGGGCAAGCGGATGGTCATGAAATTGACCCCGGGACAGGAAATCCACACCCATCTGGGCCTGATCAAGCACGAAGCCATCGTCGGGCACACTTATGGAACGACCGTCCAGACACAGCTCGGCCATTCGTATGTGATCCTGCGCCCTTCAACCCTCGACCTCATCATGCACACCAAGCGCACCTCCCAGATCATGTATCCCAAAGACATCGGGTATGTGCTGCTCAAGATGAACATCATGCCGGGGATTCGCGTGGCGGAAGCGGGCACCGGGAGCGGGGCGCTGACGCTGGCGCTGGCGCGAGCGGTCCAACCCAACGGACGCGTCTATTCCTATGAAGAGCGCCCGGAATTCCAGGCGAACGCAATCAAGAACCTGGATCGGACCGGCTTGCTGCCCCACGTCGATTTCAAGGTCCGGGACATTCGCGCGGGGTTTGACGAACACGATCTGGATGCGCTCTTTCTGGACGTGCGCGAGCCCTGGCTCTTTCTAGCGCAGGCGCACGCGGCGCTCGCCAGCGGCGGATTCTTTGGCGCGCTCGTGCCCACCACCAACCAGGTGAGCGAGGTGCTGGGCGAAATGGAGGAGCAAGCGACCTGGATCGAGACCGAGGTGTGCGAGCTACTGCACCGTTTTTACAAGCCGAATGCCGAGCGCCTGCGCCCCTCCGACCGGATGGTCGCCCACACCGGGTATCTCATCTTTGCACGGGCGGTCGCGCAACCGATGGAACCGATCCGGACACGGCGCGAGCGCAAGTATTTGCAACGGCGAACGGATGCGACGCCCATCGAACAGGTAGAGACAGAACTGCCAGAACCAGAGACGGCCGAGATCAAACCCACAGAATGGCAGGACCCATCGGAAGCGAGGACGACCGAACCGGGAGAGGAGATGCAAGAGTGAATCAACCGAGATTTGTCGTGGTGTACAAGGCAGCCGGCGAACTGGAGGCGCAGGTCGTCAAGGGACGGTTGACCAGCGAAGGGATCCCCGCCATTTTCCAGAATGAGGCGCTGGGCACGCTCGGATTTACTGTTGACGGACTGGGCGAGTTTCGCATCCTCGTCCCGGATGAATACGAGCAGGACGCGCTTGCTATCCTGCAAGCCGACGAACCATCCATCCCCCTCGACCCGAAAAAGGACTGACCGGAACCTCCAGTCAGTCCTTGCTTTGACGCTCTCCCTTTTCCAGCACGACCGCGTATCCGTCCTCAAAATCGATTTCGGTCAAGACCTCGGCGAGTCGCCAACCCTCTCTGGATACGATTTGCATCAACTCGGTCGGGGAGAAAAAAAGCACGTCGAACCAGTCGCCCTGCTTGTCCTCCAGGGTGTAGCGAATGCGCATCTGGCCGATGGGACGCCCCTGCGCGATATTCCGGGCGAGGTAGGCGCGCTCGACCGGATTGGTCGTGCCCGGCATGCGCGTGGTCGCCAGGATGCGTCCTTGTGGCCCTGTGACACGATACAGCTCGCGCAACATGCGACGGAATTTCGGCAGCGCACCGCAGATGCCCAGATTGTTGCCAAACAAAAGGACCGTGTCCAATTCCCCATCCTGAAAGGGCAGCCGCCGGCACATATCCCCGACCCGCACATCCTTGACGCCGCGCCGGCGCGCCAGTTCGACAAGCTGCGGTGACACATCCAGCGCAGTCACCGGAAGCCCGTGCTTTTGGAGATAGAGGGAATGCCGCCCCAACCCACAGCCCAGGTCCAGCACGCGCCCGCGCGCAAATTCCAACACCTGCTTTTCAAACGCGGGGAAGGAGCGAAAAGAGGTCAGATACCAGGAGAGCTCCTCGGTATCCCGCCAGCCGTCGTCACGCTCCAGGTGGAGCGTCACTGGGTTCTTGTGGTAGAGCGCAGAGAGCGCTTCTGCAAACAGATTCATTTGACCTTGAACCGGGGATCGTTCTGGAGTGTAGCCGCCAGGCCCTCTTCCAAAGAGACCTGGGGCGACCAGTTGAGCAACTCGCGCGCGAGTGAGATATCGGCGACGAGGCGCGAAACCCCGCCCGGTTCCTCCTGGTTGACAATCCGGTGAACCTCTTTGCCGGTCAACCGTTCGATCCGGTCCACGAGCTGTGCAATGGACAACTCGACGCCAGACCCGACGTTGATGACGCGCTGGTTGACCTGCGTCGCGGTGGCAGCCGCATACAGGGCCCGGACCACATCGTCGATATAGACAAAATCGCGCGATTGCCTGCCGCTGCCGAAAATGACAATCGAGCCGCCGCTCAGCGCTTGCTTGAGGTAACGCGGAATCACCGGCGCATGGGAGGGGGGCAAGGGTTGGTGCGGGCCATAGGCATTGAAAATGCGGAGGGCGACCGCCTCAATCTTCCAGAGATTGCCAATGGCCTGTACGTAATACTCGGAAGAGAGCTTGCTCACGGCATAGGGCGAGGCCGGGCGCATCACCGCGGTCTCTGGGGCCGGTTGATGCTCACATTCGCCGTACGCCGCGCCGCTCGAGGCGAGGATCACGCGCCGGATGCCGGCATCGCGCATCGCCGTCATCAGCGCAACGGTGCCGCCCACATTAACCGAGTTGTACTCGACGGGATAGAGGAGCGATTCGGGGACCGAGACACGCGCCGCCAGATGATAGACGCAATCGACTCCGCGCAGCAGGCTCCACAGCTTGGGGACATCGCGGACATCGCCGCGAGAAAAGGCCACGCGCGGATCGAGCCGGCCGGGGTCACCCGCGCTCAGGTCGTCGAGCGCACGCACCGTATGACCCTGCGCGACCAGATAATTGGCGAGGGCCGTGCCGATAAACCCTGCGCCGCCTGTAATCAGAAAATGCATGCTAAGAATAACGGATGGGGTGGGTGCGGCGCCGCATGAGCCGGAATGCGACAATCCCGACCAGGAACAGGATGCCAACCCCGCTGGCGCCGATCAGGCCGATCGCGCCGAGCAGCACAACAACCCCCGTCGACTTGGCCGGAGGGGGCGCAGCGATATCCGCCGCGCCGGGGTCCACGGCCGCGCCCGAGAGTGGAATGGCGCGCCGCGGTTTGGGCGTATCAGTAGGAACCGGGGTTACGGTGGGTGTATTGGTAACCGTCGGCGTATTGGTCGGGAGCTGGGTGGGAGTATTGGTCGGGTTGGGTGTATTGGTCGGCGCTCTGGTCACAATCGGCGCAATGGGAGCGGACTGAGCCACCGCGTGCGGAGTATCGGTTGGCGCAAGCGTGGGAGTAGCCGATGCAGCTAGAGTCGCGGTTGGTAGATCCGAACGGGGCAACATGCATATGACGTCCAGGAAAACCTTGTCGCTGGGCGCCGCGCTCGTATCATGCGCTCGAATAAAGACGGTGACGTGATCTGCCTGGGCTGCAAACGTGATCCGCATCGTCGGGCTGTTCAAACTCTGTCCCGAGCTACCGGTCCACAGATCCGATCCCCAGATAACATTGGGCGAATGGGCGTCCGTCCCGCCGGTGGGGTCCACGCCGACCATACGGCCAATCACGCCGTCGATCTTTTTGTTTTGGCCGCCGCCGGTATCGCGCAACATGGCGGCCCAACCGACAGAGAATTCATAAAAAGCGCCCGGCTGGGTCCCGCTAACGGTCTGAGCAATTCCCGCGTCAAATTGGACGCCGTCGCCATGGATGTACTGAGAAGAAGAGCCCGGGATATCGCCGTTGGCACTCTCATTGTCGGCCAGCGCAAACGCAGGAGGCGTGCCATTGAAAATAAAGGGGTTCCAGTAATTGGCAACCGTTCCGTACTGGGTGTTATAACCGCCCTCGGTCACAGACCCGTTTCGGGTCATGTTTCCAGGAAGGAGCGTGCAGGGTGGATCGCCGGCCAGCGCCGAGGGAGTAGCAGGAAGCGACAAGACCAGGATGCCAATGACGAGCAGGATACGTGCAATAATTCGGTGCATATTTCAAGCTTGGGAAACTATAAACGATAAAAAAGGACAAGTCAAGTTAGCTGAACCATCGAATCGTGCGCCAGTGCAGGGGGGTAACCAGCCGGCTATCCGACGACCCAGCTATTCAACCAGTTTTCTGGACCGCCGCCAGTACCAAAAGGCCACTACCAAAAGCGCCAGCGCAAAACCGATTCCACAGAGAGCGACAAGGCCAACCACGCCGAGCGCCAGGATACGCGTCGAGACTCCAGTATCCGGCGTCGCGGTAGGAACCGGGGTTGCCGTCGGGCGACGGATACGGGTGGGCGCGGGGATTGCCGTATCGTCGACAGGCATGGTTGCGCTGACGGTTGGCGTAGATGTGAGTGCGGGCGAATCCGTAGGCGGAACGATGGCCGTGGGAACGATTGCGACGGTGGTCGGAACACGCGTGGGGCGAGCAGTCGCCGGCGCGGAGGTCGGCGGCGGCGCATTCGTCGCCGTTGGTGCGGTCACCTGGATGGGGGCCATGCCCGTATTCAATTCGAGCCTGGCGCTATCCACAAAGACGTCGACATGCTTGCCGCTGTAGGGATTAATCACGCGGATAAATACAGTGATAGTCGAGGACCGGGCGTACTCGCTCACCTGGAGCACGTCATCCTGGAACTTACCCCGGGCAAAAAAGTCGCCCGACCAGGTGACGGTCGCCGCATTAGGATCGACGCCGCCATAGGGATCGATGCCCAGCTTGCGATTGACCTGATCCCCGTCATGCCATCCGGCGCCGCCAATGTTGACAACTGCGTACGCGAGGCTGAAGGTATAGCCATTACCGGGAGTGACCGGGACCTGTTGATAGACGCCGGACTCGAAGGGAGAATCACCCGAAACCTTGAGCGAGGGCCCCGCAGGCCAACCATCGGATGCAATCAGGCTCAGACCGGAGGCGCCTGAGGCCTTGAAGATTTTCCACGGCCCGGAGCCAGCGCCCGCGTCGCCGTAGAAATTGTCAAACCCACAATCCTGTAAAAGGCCACAGTCCCAGGTGACGGCGGCAGCGCGGGGAGGGTTGAACATGAAGAACAAGAGCGCCAGCGCAAGCGCCCCACTCATTGCAAACACGTTTTTCAAATGCACAGGCGCTACTATACCTGAAGGAAGAAGAATGTCAAGCCATTGCGAGCGAGCATACACTCATGCGCAATAGCTTGACAGGTTTCGTTTCTCGGGTAAACTCGCCCACAAGACTGTAAAAAAGGCCACCCGATTGAACATGAAAATGGACCTTCTCAACCGTAACGAACTCGAGCAACTGTTCGCGCGTGCAGACGCCAACGACGCGTCCCCGGCGCACAATGTATCCGTCCCCATGCCCTTGCTGGACCTCTATATCATCTGGAAGGAAAAGGGTACGCTCGACGGACTGCGTGTGGCACTGCTGGGGAATCTGAAATCGAACGAGCGCGCCCAGACATTGGCCCGGCTTCTGGGCCGCTTTGATGTGCGTCTCTCGTTCGTCTCCCCGGCCGCGCTCTCGATGCCGTATGACATTAGTGAAGAACTGCGCGCCGCCAACCTGGAGGTCGAAGAGACAAACGACCTCCCCACGACTCTCGCCAAGAGCGACGTCCTATACCTCGTCCGGCTCGACCCCAAGCTGATCGAGCCTAAAATATTCGCCCGGTACAAGGACTTTTATACGCTGACGCCCACCACAACGGCGGTCGCCAAACCGGGGCTGCTTGTCCTAGGCGAATGGGAAGGCGCAGAGTTATTGCTCGAACACGCCAGGGCACACGCGACCCAGTATGAAGGCGCGCTCAAAGCGGCGCTACCAGATTGAACCGCGTTAGAGGAGCTTGAGCGGACTGCCCGACGTGAGCGTGGCACCGCCGGCGACGTTGTGCGCATAGCGCGTCGTTTCAGGGACGCGATACCGGGTCGTGCATCTCAGCACGATATCGACGGCGGTCGGCAGATCGATCTTGTTGCCAATCGAGACATAGACCGGCTTGACGTTGAGCTTGGTGCGCACCGCTGCGCCGATCACCGCGCCCTTGTCCACAAGCGGCGTCCACGCGCCAATGCGGTTCTCCGGTTCTTGCGCCTGGCCGACGAGGATCGATTTGCCGCAGCCGATGGACGCGCGGTCGAGGAGCACTCCCAACTGGCACGCAATGCCAAACCGCCGCGGGTGGGCGCGCCCATGCCCATCGACGATGATCACATCCGGTTCAGTCGTCAGTTGCGCCAGCGCGTCCAGTACGACCGGGATTTCACGGTAGGCGAGCAGTCCGGGGATATAGGGAAAAGTCACCGGACGCCGCGCAACCCCTGATTCCACGGGGGCAAGGTCCGGAAAAGAGAGAACGACTGCGGCCGCCCGGCTGAGGGTCTTGTCCTCTTCAAAGCCAACATCCACGCCGGCCACATAATGGATCGGCCCAAATTCGTTCTGCTCGACGACCTGGACGGCCAGATCCCGCTGCTGTGCAATGGCGGCTTGCGGCGTCAGGCTCATGTTTAGTCTGTCAGGAATTTTCATGATACGATTATACCTTAACGGGGTTGTAATACGATAAGCGTCTCGTGACACACAGCCGGGAAGCATCAGCCGCGCCTTTTGGGAACTTGTACACCAATTGACTTTTCAGCCAAATCCCATAATATAAGTACGCGTTTATGCTTTCTCACGCTGGTAATACTCCCATTCAATCGTTTCACGATCTGCGCGACTATTTTCGAACGCTCAGTGATAGCGCGCGCCTTTCGATCCTCGACTATCTCGCCGCAACGCCGGGCGACCTGAACGTCTCGGACCTGGCGCGTGCAGTTCGCATGAGCCAGCCGCTCTGCTCGTGGCACCTGCGCCGGCTTGTCAAGATCGGCCTGGTCCGGATGCGCCGCGTTGGACGGGAGGCCCGCTGCTCGCTCGATCGCGCGCGATTGCACGAATTCGAGGCGGCTCTGTCCCATCTGATCGAGGAACCCGCCGCATCGGCCACGACGCGCGCGGGCCCGCATCGTAAATAAATTTGTTTTAAGGAGTAATGCATTGCCATCGAAAAAAACCACCAAGCGAACAAATAAAAAGGTGCGCGTTGCCATTATCGGCGTCGGCAACTGCGCCTCCAGCTTTGTCCAGGGCGTCGAATACTATCGCGGCGCCAAGCCGGACGATGAAATCCCGGGACTGATGCATCCCATCGTCGGCGACTATCACATCAGCGACATCGAGTTCTCAGCCGCCTTTGACATTGATATCAACAAGGTCGGCAAGGACCTCGGCGAAGCGATCTATGCGCCGCCGAACAACACCTATGTCTTTTGCAAGGTGCCGCCCAAGGGGGTCAAGGTCGAGCGAGGCATGACCCACGACGGGCTCGGCAAATACCTCTCCCAGATCATCACCAAGGCGCCTGGCCCGACGGCCGATGTCGTCGGCATCCTCAAAGACACGCATACCGATGTGGTCGTCTCGTATCTGCCAGTCGGCTCGGAGATGGCGACGAAATGGTATGTCGAGCAGATTCTCGAAGCGGGCTGCGCTTTTGTGAACTGCATCCCGGTCTTTATCGCCCGCGAGCCATACTGGCAAAAGCGCTTTGAAGAGCGGAATCTGCCGGTCATCGGCGACGACATCAAATCGCAAGTGGGCGCCACAATCACGCATCGCGTGCTCACACGGCTCTTTATGGACCGCGGCGTACGCCTTGACCGAACGTACCAGTTAAACTTTGGCGGGAATACCGATTTCCTGAATATGCTCGAGCGCGAGCGGCTGGAATCGAAAAAAATCAGCAAGACAAACGCGGTCACGTCGATGCTCGACTATCCGATGGCGCCTGAAAACGTCCACGTCGGACCGAGCGACTATGTGCCGTGGCTGACCGACCGCAAGTGGTGCTATATCCGCATGGAGGGCACCACGTTTGGCGACGTGCCGCTGAACGCTGAGCTCAAGCTCGAGGTGTGGGACTCGCCCAACAGCGCCGGCGTCGTGATCGACGCCGTTCGCTGCGCCAAGATCGGCCTCGATCGCGGGCTGAAAGGGTCGCTGATCCAGCCCAGCTCGTATTTCATGAAGTCGCCGCCGCAACAATTCCCGGACGACCAAGCACGCCAGTTGGTTGAGGAGTTCATCAAAGGATGAATTTCGCCCTTTACCTGTGGCGATTTGGCAGTTGGCTGGTTTCATTCTTACCCCCATCAATCGTCAACCTCATCGCCGCCGGAAGCGGCATCTCAGTCTATTATCTCTGGGGCGCGCGCCAGCGCGTGACGCGGGAGAATTTTGCCCGCGTGCTCGGCCGGCCGGTGCGTGACCCAGAGGTGGGACGGGTGGCGCGGGCGTCTTTTGCCAACTATTGCCATTACATCGTCGAAATCATGCGGTATCCCAGGGTGCCGATTGAGGAGATTGAAAAGCGCGTCGTGATTCACGAAAGCGAACTTTTTCGACGCGCGATCACAGGCAAGACGCCGGTGATCCTGATCTCAGCGCACTTTGGCAATATGGATTATGCTTCGGCCGTGGCAACCCGGCGGTACGGGCCCTTTACGCTGGCCGCCGAGACCATGAAGCCGGTGCAACTCTTTCATTATTTGCAACAGGTGCGAGCGGTTCGCGGAGTGAATCTGGTAGACTATACACATGCGCCACGCAAAATCTTGGAAGCGCTGAAACGCAAGGAATGGGTGGCATTCCTGATTGACTTTGGCGTGAACAACCAGAAGGACATTACGAACACCGAGGTCTCGTTCTTTGGGGCGCCCACTCGGTTTCCGGCCAGTCCCGCCATTTTGGCGCAGCGGAGCGGAGGTCCCATCGTCGTCGTTCATACCTATCTGGATGCAGATAAACAGATCCATGCAGTGATCACCGATCCCTTTTACGTGTCCAAGGACCTGTCGCGTGAGGAAGCAGCGCAGACAACCATGCAGGCCGTCGCACACCGGATGGAACAGTTCATCTGCGCTCATCCGGAGCAATGGTACGTCTATCGCGCCATGTGGCCACAGCCGCCGCCTTCGGGCATCCCCTCTTCAAGCCAGAATCTACCCAGCACCTATGGCTCTGGCGCGAAAATCTAGTCTCTCGTATCTGAATTCCCTATCTCGCCCGGGGGGAACAATGAGTCGCAAAAGCGATTGGAATTGTTCGGACGAGGTAGGGAATCCTAGTTTATGAAATCCTACTGGCTCTATTATCTGGCAACCCTATTTGTACCCCTCCTGCCGGCCGGCTTGGGCTACTGGCTATTTGCCCGGTTTGGCGATCTCGCCTTTCTCTTTGGACGCGGGGCGCGTGTGCGCTATCTGGCGAACCTGCGGCACGTCATACCGGACGCCGAACCGGCGCGCTTGCGGCAGGTAACCCGTCAGGCTTTTCAAAACCTGATGAAGAATTATTTCGATCTCTTTCGCAGCCATCGCCTCACCCCCGACCAGTTACGCGCCCAGCTACAAGAGGTCATCGGCTTTGAGCATATCGAAACGGCGCTGGCCGAGGGCAAGGGACTGATTGCCGGCAGCGCGCATATGGGCAACTTTAACCTGTTCGTCCTGCTCGCCGGGCTGTATCTGAAAGAGCATCGGGACGTGATTGTGCCGGTCGAACGACTTGAACCCGAAAAATACCACGAACTGGTCAAACGCCAGCGGGCCAGCCAGGGAGTCGAGATTGTCCCGGTGGACCAGGCTGCGCGCACGCTCGTCAAAAAGGTTCGGACGGGTAACATCGTCGGCCTGGCGCTCGATCTCGACGTCACCCATACCGGCCCGGTGATTGATTTCTTTGGCGCCCCGGCGCAACTACCCGATGGCGCCGTGGCGCTGGCGCTGAAATACAAGACCCCGTTGATCTGTGGATATGCGCGGCGGTTGCCGAACAACAAGTGCGTTGCGACGATCGAGCCGCCCATCGAATTCGAGACGACTGGGGATCTGGCCCATGACACGCGCGCCGGAATACAAAAGGTCGCCCGCGTCCTCGAACGCTGGATTCGCGAATATCCCGACCAGTGGATTATGTTCGAGCAGGTCTGGAAAGACTAGATGAAGAGACAAGTAAACGGGCAGACAAGTATAAAGGCACGCAGGGAGAGCCAGGGGGATTGAAATGGGTAAAGCCGATATTCACATTCACAGCGATTACAGCGACGGCATGGCGACCGTCGAGGAGATTCTCGAATACGTCGAGCACCAGACAGACCTGGACCTGATCGCGCTCACGGACCACGACATGTTCGACGGAGCGGACAAGGCGCGCGAGCTGGCCGCCCAACGCAACTATCGCTTTGCGGTGATTACCGGCATGGAGGTCACCACCATCGAAGGGCATCTGCTGGCGCTGGGCATCGACAAGCCGGTCAAGTCTCTCCAGCCACTCGACCGCACCATCGCCCAGATCCATGAACAGGGGGGCATCGTCATTGTCCCCCACCCGATGAGCTGGCTAATTCGCAGCGTCGGGCGAAACGGCATCCTGCGCATTCACAATCACAAGAGCGACGAGGTCTATTTCGACGGCTTTGAGACCCTGAATCCAAGCTTTGCCGGCCAGGTCACGGCCGTTCAGGCGACCCTCTTGAACCAGAATGTCCTGCACCTCGCTCCAACCGGCGGCAGCGACGCGCATACCCTGACCATGATCGGCACCGGACTGACCCACTTTCCGGGGACCGGGGTCGAGGCATTCCGGCAGGCTCTACAAACGGGCACGACAACCGCTGACGGACACTTTTGGACCCGGGACGAATTGCGCGAGCTCGCGCAAATTGGCCCGCGGCAAATGTTTCGCAGTCTGATCATTCTTCCGACACGTCACGTCCGGCGCGCCGTGAGCACCCTCGGCAAGGGGCCATCGCGTCCGGGCGCTTAACCTATGAAAATTGCGCTGGTCACGCCATACGACTATCCTTACCCCGGCGGGGTCACCGAGCATATCATGCACCTCGACCGCGAGTTTCGCGCGCGGGGGCACGATACGCGCATCATCGCCGCGTCCACCAAAGACGAGGACGGCCTTGACGGCAATGTCATCAAGGTCAGCGGCGCCATCTCCCCAATTCCATTCAGCGGTTCGGCGGCGCGCATCACCCTGTCACCCCCCGTGTACCGGCGCGTCAAAAAGATCCTCAAGGATGAACAGTTCGACGTCGTCCACGTCCACGAGCCCGCGGTGCCGCTCCTGTGCGTGACCGTCCTGCGGCATTCGCACGCGGTCAACGTCGGCACCTTCCACGCTTATCGCGAGACCAATGCACTCTATGAATATGCCAAGCCCATCGCCGAATGGATCTTTGGCCGGTTGGATGGGCGGATTTGCGTATCCGAGGTCGTGCGCGATTATATCACCCAGTACTTTCCCAGCGATTATCACATCATCCCAAACGGGATTGACCTTGCCCGTTTTGCCAGAACCGACGTCAAACCAATCGCCCGTTATAACGACGGGCGGCCCAACATTCTGTTTGTCGGGCGGATGGAGGACCGCAAGGGATTTCGCCACTTGATTCGCGCTTTTCCCTATATCAAACAGGAGGTGCCCGACGCGCGGCTGCTTGTGGTGGGCGCATTTACCGATGAGGAAAAAGCGCCTTATGTGCGTTATGCGCGCACCCACCGCCTGCGCAGCATCCACTTTGTCGGATGGGTTTCGCGCGAGGAGTTGACGCGCTATTATCGCACGGCGACCCTCTTTTGCGCCCCCTCCACCGGATTCGAGAGCTTTGGGATTGTGCTCCTCGAAGGAATGGCCGCGGGCGTGCCTGTCGTCGCTTCAGACATTGCCGGGTATCGCTCGGTCATACAGGACGGCATCCAGGGACGCCTCGTAAAACCGGAGGATGAACAGGCGCTTGCCGGCGCGATCATCCCCTTGCTAAAAAATCCCGGCTTGCGCCAGGATATGGCCGAGCGGGGCAAGGAGCGCGCGGCAGAGTATGATTGGCCGATTATCGCCGAACGCGTGCTCGACTATTATCAGGAACTGCTCAAGAACCATGTGCCGGAGCGCAAAGCGCCTTCGTTCGGCTATCGGGCGCTGAGGCGACTTTCCCTGGTCTAATCGTTATCAGGATGTAGGATGGCTGTAATCGCTGATGTGGTCATTATTGGCTCGGGCGCGCTGGGGTGCGCGGCCGCCTTTGCGCTGACCGAAGTAGGAATGCGGCGCCTCGTCGTCGTGGACCGGGGGCCCCTCATTTCGGGAATGACCCGGCGGAGCGCCGGCCTGGTTCACACCTACCAACCCCATCGCGCCACGATCCAAATGGCACGGGAGAGCCTGGAGAGCTATCGCCATTGGGCGACGCTCATCGGCGGCGCCTGTGGATTTATAGAGACCGGAACCATCCTTACGGCGACCACTCCTGAAAACGTCCAGCGGCTGGAGCAGATACTACAAGCACAAGCCGACCTAGGCATTGATGTGCGCACGGTCGAACCCGGCGACCTGGCCCGCCAGTTTTTGAGCGCATCCTTCCAGGGGGTTGTGCGCTGCACGTACGAACCCGGCAGCGGGTATGTCGACGCCGTTCTGGCGGCGCAAGGATTTGCACGGCGGGCGCGCGAAAAGGGCGCCCGGTTCGAAACCGGCTCACAGGTCAAGGAGATCGGACAGGAGCGGGGACACATTACCCGGTTATCCACGACGACGGGTGACATCCAGACGCCCATCGTCATTATCACCGCCGGGGTGGGTGCCGAGCGGTTGATTCTGCCCCTTGGCGTCAACCTCAACCTCCAGTCACGCCGCGGCGCCATCGGTTTTTTCGAACAACCGGCGCAGCTCCATGACGGCCATCCGACCTTTGTCGATGTCGATACCTCAAATTTCATCCGTCCACATGCTTTTCACCTGAGCACCGCCGGCATTGTGGACCACACGAGGTCGATCAAGGGGACAGACGGCCTCGACGAGGTGTTGAGCAGCGCGGAAACCGCGGCGCTCGCCGAGTGCGCCGCGCTGCGCGTGCCCTTGCTCAAGGATGCCCCACTGAAGCGCGGGCACGCGATTCTTTATGACCGCCCGCTCGATGGACAGCCGATCCTCGGGCGAGTGCCCGGATTTGAAGGCTTGTATATTGCGGCCGGGTTTGGCGAGAGCACCATTGCAACCGCGCCCGCCGTCGGCCGCGCCATCGCCGAGATTCTCGCCGACGGCGCAAGCAAGATCGATACCGAACCCTTTCGCCCGGACCGTCCCACGCTGACAAAACCCAGTGGTCGTTGACAACGGTGCGGCATGGAATTTTCCCATGCCGCACCGTTGACCTGTCACTATGCTAACCGATATGGCGCGGGCGCGCGCGCGTTCCCTGCTGAACGCCGTTGCCCAGATCTTTATCTCGCTTGGAATCTCGCCCAACACCCTGACGGTCGCCGGATTCATCGGCGTCTGCCTGATCGCCGTGGTGATTGCCGCCGGCTATGAAGCCTGGGGCGGCCTGCTCATCATCCTGGCCGGAGCTTTTGACGCGGTGGATGGAACGCTCGCCCGCGCGACAAACAAGGTCACAAAATTCGGAGCGTTTCTAGACTCTACCCTGGACCGCTGGGCTGACGCGGCCCTCTTTCTCGCGATCCTCTATCGTTTTGTGCAGCTCGGGGACCCATTGAGCATCTATCTCACCGTCGTCGCGCTGATCGGCTCGCTCCTCGTCAGCTATACACGCGCCCGCGCGGAGGGACTGGGGGCCAGCATCAAAGAAGGGTGGTTCACTCGCCTGGAGCGCACGATCATCCTCATCCTCGGACTCATCCTCACTGCCTGGGTCGGCCCCGTCGCCATGACCGTCGCCGTTGCCATCCTGGCGGTGTTTGCCAACATCACCGCCGTGCAGCGAGTGTTCGCGGCAAGACGAGCCTTAGACGGGACAAACCTGTAAAGTCAACCGCTTGACGATTGGGGCAAAAACGCTGCGCGGTCGCTATTTTATGACCTGGCGTTTCATCTCTTCAAGCGTCAGTCTCCCACCCGCTGCGAATTCCGCTCTCGCTTTTTCAATGAGCTCCATGAATTCAGGATTCAAGCTCAACGACAGCGATTCCTTATCTTCCTTGCGTAAAGAGACAATCGCCGCGATGGGTTTCTGGTGAGAGGTCAATACAATGACTTCATCCCCAAAATCCTGGGCGTACTCCGATAGCGGCTTGCTAGCGGTTGTCAGTTCAATCGTTTTCATAGCTGTAACTCCTTACCTCCAACATACAACTTGTTCCCTCGTTTCTCACCGACCGCCAAGATGCGAACAACGTTTGGTTCATAGGCGGCAACTTCATAAAAGACACGCAAGTTATCCACACGCAGTTCCCACGGCGCAAGTGGATTCGGGCGCATGGGCTTTCGATTGCGGGTCTCTTTAAGCGGTTCATGCACGAGTTGCAGGTCAATTGCATCGAAAAGCATCACCTGCTGGCGTGCTGACAAACTTTGGAGTTGCTCCTTTACGGATGCAGCGAAATCAATCGTGTATGCCATATGCTCTCAGTCACATGCATCAATTGTGCGGCGTCTCCCAACAAAGCAAACGCGGCGGCGCGCCTTATCTAATTATATATCCACTTTACGCCAATCAAAAGACCTGGCAGCGCAAAATGCGCTGCCAGGTCTCGGTGTGAATCAGATACATCCCTACTTTTCGGATAGGGTCTTTTTGAGCTCGGCGTTCAAGACAGGCAAGACGTCGAAAAGGTTCCCGACGATGCCATAATCCGCCACTTTGAAAATCGGCGCATCCGGATCCTTGTTGACGGCGACGATGACCTTGGACGAAGACATGCCGGCCAGGTGCTGAATGGCGCCGCTGATTCCGGCGGCGATATACAGCTTGGGCGAGACCGTCTTGCCAGTCTGCCCCACCTGTCGCGAATAGTCGATCCAGCCCGCATCCACGGCGGCGCGGGACGAGCCGAGCGCAGCGCCGAGCGTATCAGCCAGCTCGCGGACCGGTTTGAACCCTTCCGAACTGCCAACGCCACGCCCACCCGAAACGACCACGCTCGCCTCGGTCAGATCGACCTCTTTCTTTTCCTTTTGCGCAACCTCAACCACCCTGGCCTTGGGCTCGGGCAATTGGACGGCTACTTTTTCGACCGCAGCCGACGAGCCATTTGCCTGGACCGGGGGGAAGATGTTGGGCCGAATGCTCACCATGACCGGGAGCGACCGGGCCTCGACATGCGCCACCGCTTTACCCGCATAAATCGGCCGTGTGAGTTCGAGCTTGCCGTTCTCGATCGCCGCATCGGTGCAATCCGTGACCAGGCCCAGATCCAGCTTGGCCGCAGTCCGGGCGCTCACCTCTTTGCCCCAGCCGGTCGCGCCGAATAGAATGATCGCGGGATTAGCCTTTTTGATCACCTCGGCGACTGCCGCCGCATAGGTCTCGGGAGAGAATTGGCCCAGCTTGATATCGTCCACTTGATATACTTTGGACACACCGCTCGATGCCAGTGCGCTGGCCCAGGCCTCCACACCACTGCCGAACACGGCGCCCTCCACCGAGCCGCCGAGCGCGCTCGCCAGCTTTTTGCCGACATTGATCAATTCGAACGAAACCTTGCGCAGACCTTCCGGCCGGCCTTCGCCAATGATTAGTACATTATTCGCCATTTTCCCTTACCCCCTAGATCACCTTGGCCTCTTCGCGGAGCAGGCGCACCAATTCTTTTGCCGCCGTCTGGGCGTCACCCGGGACAAGTTTTCCTGGCGGGCGCGGCGCGGGCGGCTCGACCTGCTTGACCACCACCTTGGCGCCCTGCGCGCCCAGCGTTGCAGTGTCCAACCCGAGGTCAGCCGCTTTCATATCCTTGATCGGCTTTTTCTTGGCGCCCATAATCCCCTTGAGGGAGGGATAGCGCGGCTCGTTCAAGCCCTGCTGAGCCGTAATCACTGCCGGGAGCGAGGTCGTCATGACATCTCGCTCGCCATCGACCTCACGGGTGGCCCTGGCCGATTTGAGATCCGGAGCAAGCTCAAGCTTGATCACCGAGTTGACATCCGGCAGGTTCAACAATTCGGCCACGCGGATCGCCACCTGCGCATTGTCGTCGTCCACTGCCTGCTTGCCGGCGAGAATCAAATCATATTGCAGCTTTTTGCAGGCTGCGGCGAGCGCCCTGGCAGTCGTCGAGGCATCACCGTTCAGGAACGCCGGATCGTTTAGATGGACCGCGTCGTTAGCCCCCAGCGCCAATCCTTTGCGGATGGTCTCCTTGGCCTCTTCGGGACCCAGCGTGAGCAGGGTCACGTTGCCGCCGTGCTTTTCGACCAATTGCAAGGCTTCTTCAATCGCATACTCGTCGTACGGCGAAATGACCCAGGAGATGCCCTCCGTCACGACCTGGCCGTTGCGCACCTGGATGCGCGTTTCGGTATCCGGGACACGTTTCAGTAGAACCACAACGTTCATCATCAACCTCCTCTGCACATCTCGAGCTGAACCAGACACAAGTACATCGCAGATTGGCTGTCATTTCGAGCGGAGCGCAGCGGAGTCGAGAAATCTTGACATGGGAAAACGAGATTTCTCGTTGCAAAAGACGCTCCTCGAAATGACAATTGTGATGTACTGAGACAGGCAGACTCGTCAATGCGCCAGTCCCTTGTGAAAAATTCTACGATCTTATTATCCTCATTTGAAGAGTCCGGTCAAATAGACCAAGCTGCCCCACCATCGTGGGACGGTGGGGCAGCCTGGTTATCCGCTTACGAAAATATTCTCAGTAACGTACTGGATAAATTCTGGAAAGTCTTCGTACTCTTCTTTGACATCCTCTTCCCAGATGCGCTTGAGCTCGGGGTTGCCGATGGTAATGCTCTCCTGCTCCTCCGCCTCCGCCTCGTCGCCGCCGCCGTACTCTTCCTCGTCCTGCGTCAGCTCGAACACCCGAAAGAGCTTTTCCATGACGAGAGACGTAAAAGCGCGCCGGCGGAAATAGCTGACGAGCTCCTCTTTGCCTGGATACTTGGCGCGCAGCTTGTCGAGCTTGCCCTGGTCGAGCCACAACTCGCTCAACTCGGGATACTGGATGAGCAATTCATCCATCTCATTCCACAATTCGCTGTAATCCGGCTCGGTATACATATGGGCTCCTTTTGTTGAATCACGAGGTGCTTGCGGTCGCATGCAAACCCTCGGCATGAAAGATGACACCTACTTGCCTGGCGTTGGCGGGGTCGCCGTGACATAGATCCGCCAGGGTGTTGCCGTCGGCGTCGGCGTGGGGGGACGCGTCGCCGTGACGTACAAAACATAGGGGGTCGAGGTACGGGTCACCGTCGGGTGAGACGTTGCCGTGACATAGACCACATAAGGGGTCGAGGTACGGGTCGCCGCCGGTTGAGATGTCGCCGTGACATAGACCACATAGGGAGTCAGGGTCGGCGTAACCGGGGTCGGGGTAAGCGAGGGCACGACGGCCACGACATTGACCAGAATGGTCACCGGGTCGCTCGCTTCCCCGGCTGAATCATACGCGACCAGCGTCACGCGATGCTGGCCGATCGCCGTAAAGGTCCAGCTTTTTTGATAATCGAACTGGGATGAGGCGACGAAGAGGGTCAGGCTATCCACCGCCGCGTCATTCACACGCATCTCGACGCGCATGATCCCCCGAACCGCCTGCGCGGAGGCGCGAACCGTCACACGCTCGCTCAGCCCGACCGTCGCCCCATTTTCAGGGGCCGTAATGGTCACCACCGGCTTACTCGTCGCCGCCGGGCCGCCAAAGAGCGCGTCGCACGCGGCCAGAGACGCCAGCACGAGGATGGACAGAACGACGAGCACGAGCCGGATTGGACGAGCAGCAACGGCGAACATGACAGCCTCCCCGCCGGCAGAGCGATGACGGTAAAACTATTCTTCCGGCCAGTCGAGCATGTGCACGCGCACCCGTGCACCCTTCGGCAAAACGAGCTGATCCTCAGGCATGATGAGCAAGCCATTTGCGCGAACGAGCGACATCAGGATGCCCGATCCCTGCTCGCCCGTCGTACGCGCCGCATAGCCGTCGGCGGTTTTCTCCACGACGACACGGATATAGTTGCGGCGGCCCGCCGTATTATGCACCTCTTGTTCCAGGACCGCCTCGAGCGAAACGCGGTCGAAGCGCGTCTTGCCCAGCATGGTGAGAATCGCCGGGCGGGCAAAGACTTCGAACGACATGTTCGCGCTAACCGGGTTACCCGGCAGGCCAAGGACCGGCACGCCGCCGATGACGCCAAAGGCCAGCGGCTTGCCCGGCTTCATCGCCACCTGCCAGAAATGCATCTCGCCCTCGCGATTCAGCACATCCTTGACGATATCATAATCGCCGACGGAGACCCCCGCCGAGGTAAGAAGCAGATCCGCCTGCGCCTGCAGCCCCGCGCGCAGTTTCTGCGTCAAGTTGTCTATATTGTCGCGCGCGATTCCCAACTGGACCGGGATGCCGCCGGCGCGCAGGACGGCCGCGGCGTTGGCATATTCATTCGAGTTACGAATCTTGCCCGGCGTGATAGGCTCGTCGATCCCCACCAATTCATCGCCCGTCGCAAGAATAGCCACACGCGGGCGACGGTGCACGACGACGGTGGCGCGGCCGATCGAGGCCAACAGCCCCACCTCCGGCGGGCGGATGACGTCGCCGCAGTGGAGGACGACCTCGCCCTTGCGAATATCCTCCCCCGCATGGCGAACATTCGTCCCGCGCTCGACCGCGTTCAGAATATCGACGTGAGCGCGGTCTTTGCCCGTCGCTTTTTGTCCGACCGCCTCGGAGGTTTCCTCAAACCGCACCACGGCATCGGCGCCAGGCGGCAGGACTGCGCCGGTCATGATCCGAATAGCCGTGCCCGCCTCGACCGCCACATCTGGCTCGTATCCCGCCGCGAGGTCCGCGACGACGCGCAGCCTCACCGGGGTCGCCCCGCCCGCGCCGCGAATATCCTCCGCGCGAACCGCATACCCATCCATGGACGAATTGGGGAACGGCGGTACATCGAGGTCCGAAACAATCTCCTCTACCAGCACCCGGTCCAGCGCGTCGAGAATCGGAACGCGTTCGGGTTCCAGCGGCTTGAAATGCGCCAGGATGTACGCCCGTGCTTGTTCAACGCTAATCATGCGCACCCAGACGCTTTACTTTTTCTCTTCGGGCTTGGTTTCCGGCTTGTCGTCATCGGTCGCCGCCTTGCGGAATTCGCGCACGCCCTTACCCATCGCCGACATGATGTCGGTCAATCGCCCTGCGCCAAAAATGACCAGGACGATGACCAGAACAATCAAAAGCTCGGGAATACCGAGTTGACCAAACATTGCTTACTCCTTAACCTTGATTCTATAGGGGCGAGCCGCCGGTTCGCCCTTACACTACCAAACGGATGGCTCGCCCTACGATGCCGAACCGATCAACTTGTCCGCCAGCGCCAAATCCTCCGTCGTATTGATATTAAAAAGCGACAGGCGCTGCGGATCAAAACGCTCAATCTCTACCGGCTCGACGACACGCACCCGGACATCCGGAAAAAAGCTAATCGCGCGCAGGTCACCCGATTGCAACCTCGCGGCCATTGGCGCGAGGCAGGTTTTGGTATAGACCGCATGTAACGGATGCAGGTCCAGGTCCTTGGCTGTAGGACGCTCGCTTTTGGGCGCTTGCGGCTTGCTCGGGTCGGACGCGCTCGGGATGACCAGGTCGTAATCGCCGGCAAGCCCGAGCATATAGCGAAACAGGTCAGGATTGATAAAGGGCATGTCGCACGCCACGACGATGGCCTGATCGAACCGGGCAGACAAAAGCCCCGAATAGATTCCGCCCAGCGAGCCTTTACCCGGCCAGACGTCCGCGGTCAGCCGCGCCCCAAGCCGCGCGTAGGGCGCCGGGTCGTTGGCGACTACGACCAACTCTTCGCACAACTCGCGCAAGTGAGCGCACACACGCTCAATCAACGCCTGTCCTGCAAGCTCGACCCAGGCCTTATCCCGGCCCATCCGCCGGCTCATCCCCCCCGCGAGAATGACTCCGCTGACCATTAGTTGAGCGAAAAGCCGCCTTCATCCTTCTTGGGGAGAAAATCGCGTACGGACTTGAGCCGTTTCACATAGTCCCGTTCGCGCTCGATGAGCGCAATCTCGTGCCGTAACCGCGCCTCGACGGTATCCATTTCGAGCAGAGTCTGCTTGTCCTCATTTGGCACTTGCAGACCAATGGCAATCGCGTAGGACAAAATCTGCGGGTCATCCGGAACCGTTAACTTGTCGTGATCCACTGCGATCTTGGACACCTGTGCGAGGTCATTCAGATACTCGACGAAAACCTGCTGGGCCACATGGGTCACGCGCGGCAGCGCGCTCACCTCCCCCATCTCTTCTTCCCAGCGCTCGACCTCGCCGCTCAGATAAGGATGAATATCCAGCGTCTGCAAAAGCCTGAAACGCACCGCGCCCATCGTCACCAGGTTCATTTGTCCATCGGGCTGCTTTTTCACGTCCAGGATACGCGCGATCGTGCCCACTTCGTAGGGAATCGCCTGGCCGCCAACCTCTTCCCCTTCCTTGATCAGGACGACGCCGAAACCGATCTCTTCTTGAATGCAGCGGTTGATCATCTCTTGATAGCGCGGCTCGAAAACGTGCAGCGGCAGCGCCATGCGCGGAAAGAGGACTGTATTGAGCGGGAAGAGCGGCAAATCGTGCTCGGGGATTCTCATCACAACGATTATACAGCAAATGACGGTGAATCTGCAATAGAACGAGCGCCAGTTTACGAGTCCAAACCCCAAGGGTCGCGGTTAATCGCTTTTCAGCACCACGGTCTTGAGATAGAGCGTCTCGGGCAACTGGATAATCCACGGATGATCGGCGGGCTGGTAGGTGATGGTGAGAACCTCCAAACGCCGGTGGAGGTCGTTGGCCGCCATGCGTGCGGATTCGATCAGGTCGTCGGGCGAAATGTGATAGGCGCAGGTCGAGAGGAGCACCAGGCCACCAGGGTCGAGCGCCCTGAGCGCGCCGGTCATCATCTCGGTAAAGAGCCCCTTGACACGCGGCACGTCGTTCTTGTGCTTGGCCAGGGTCGGGGGGTCGAGGACAATATGTGTAAACCGGCGATTCTCCCTGGCCAGATGGCCCAGCACCTCGATGGCATCGCCCCAACGCGCGCCGACCCGGTCGGCCAACCCGTTACGCCGCGCATTCGCCTCCAGGAGCTGTAGCGCCTCGCCATCCTTGTCCACGGCCAGCACCTGTGCACCGGCCCGCGCCGCATGCAGACCAAAGCCCCCGGTGTAGGAATAGACATCCAGCACCCGATCGCCCGGCTTGACGAGCGACCGGAGGAGCCGCCGGTTGTCGCGCTGGTCCATGTAAAAGCCGGTCTTTTGGCCCGCCCGGATGCTCACCTCGAACCGGATGTCATCCTCGAAAATCTCAAGCCGTTCGGGGACCTGTCCCCACAAGAGGCCGGTGTACGGCGCCATCCCCTCTTCCTCGCGCGCTTGCATATCACTCCGCTCGTAAATGCCCGGCGGCGATAGGAGGCGTTTGAGCGCCCGCACAATCTCGTCCCGGGCGCGCTCCATCCCATGATTGCGAATTTGCAAGACGAGGTGGCCGGCGAGCGAATCGACCACCAGTCCGGGAAGCGCATCCGCCTCGGCATAGACCAGGCGCACCGCATCCGTATTGCCGATGCGCCCCTGCCGGCGCGCAATCGCCGCGGCGAGGCGCTGCTCGAAAAACGCACGATGAATCGCCTCTTCCGGGTCGAGCGTCAGCATCCGCAGTGGGATGTGGCTGGAGGGGTTATAGAACGCACGGCCGAGCAATTGGCCGCGGGCGCTCTTGACCTGCACGACATCGCCCGGCGCGGCCTCGCCCTCGACGGCCTGCACTTCGTGCTGATAGACCCAGGGGTAGAAATTCCTGACCTTGTGCTCACGATCCACATTGAGAATTACCGTTGCCATCCGTTTCAGGCCTTGTCATGCGGAAATCGAATCTGGCTCTTTTTCCGCCGCTCTTCGCGCTTCATCGACAGGTGCTCATACTGCCGGTGGAGGAGGACGGCGAGAAGACCCCCCACGACCCCCGCCCCCGCGGCGACGAGCACCTGGCTCGGATCGACGATCAAGACGACGAGGGCGACCATCGCGCCGGAAAAGAGACCGTCGATGATCACGACGATCTCGCGCTGTTCGGCCCCGCCCACGCCACGCAAATCATAGGCGGGCAAATCGTCAAAAGCCGGCCAGTAGAGATACGGCTCGGTCTCGGGGGCGCGCTCGACAAAGTAGCGATGGATGCGGTTGATGGCGCGCAGGTACTCGGTCCCCTGCATGCTCCGTTCCAGGAGGCGGTGGAAGGTGATCGCGCCGAGCACCACAACGCCAACGGCCGCCGCCAGCGCGGTTTCAAGAAAATCGCGCGGGGCGAGCTTGAACTGAAAGGCGGCGACGAGCACGCCGACAATCGTCGTCGTCAGAGTGAGGAAGAGGGTGGTCCGGCGGTCGGCCGTTTCGCGCGTTTCGAGATAGAGCGCGCACAGGCGTGTATGCTCGGCGAGGAGAAAGGTGGTCGCATGGTTTTCCTGGGGCTCGCGCCCACTCGCCGCGTTCCCGGCCTTTTGGGCGGCCAGGGCGGAGCGAATCTGCTGCACGACGGCTCGGGTAGAAGCACTCATTGAGATGGCTCCTCTCCTGGCTGAGCGGGCGTTCGTGACGCTCGCCCCTTTCCTGTACAAGCGAGAGGCGCCAGGGGGTATGGGTCAATCGACAAAGCGACGCTCGCTGCGGTCGATGCGAATGTCTTCGCCCAACACATCGGCGATCATCGGCAGATAAATATCATACATCTTTTGCTTCGTCAAGCGCACTTCAAGGTCGGAAACATACGCGAGGGCGTTATAGACCTGCAAGCCGCCGTAATCGCCGCGGAGGATTTCGATAATCGGGACGACGCTGTCCGGCGCAGCCAGATCAAACTCCAGGTCGCCAATGCGCTCCGGCCGCCCCACGCGGGAGGCGAGGACATCGACGCGCAGGGCATCGTCCAGGTCGTTAAGCCGCACAAAGAACGAAACAATCGCCGGCTCGGACTTGACGTTGGCATTCTGCAACAGCACGGTCGAAGCGCCCGCGCTGAAACTATACGTGCCGAGGACGACCGGGGTCGAATAGCCCATCTTGCTCTCGGTCAATTCGTCAAAGAGCGCGCTGTCCGAAATCTCCTGAATCTCGGCGTCACTCCGCCCCAGCCGCTTTTGCAAAATCTTGCTAAAGAGCGCCTGCCGGTTTGTCTTGGCGATCGAGATCAAGTGGATATTGCGCCGTTCACAACACTCGAACAGGTCGTGATAATCGTTGAGGAGAATGGTCGCGTAATCACGGTCTTCCGGGACGCCGTCGCCGCGCAGCGGATACAACTGGGGCAGTGTGCCATAGAGCGCGCCGTCGAGATAGAGAATGCTCCCCTCCGGGATTTTCGCGGCAAACTGTTTCGCCAGCCCAATCTCCAAACTCTGGCGCATGAGGTCGGCAAAGCGGTCCATGGTCGAGGAGCGCACGGTGCCGGGCAGAATCTCGATGTCGGTCAACCGCTCGTTGAGCTCTTCGCCGATGAGGAGCGCCTGCGCGACAAACAGGGTCGAGCCGTTGACGAGGTCGGCGCGGCGGCTTGACCCATCGACGGCATATCCCGGCAGCTTGGCCCCTTCCCGCCTGAGGGGAAGCGGGGTGTGCCAGTGCCGCGCCACCTCCGCCTTGAAGCGCGGGTCCAACTTGCGCTCGCTGAGATGGAGGTTATCCTTGAGCGCCTGCTTTTTGTCCGCCAGCCGGTTTGTCAACTGATCGATGAAAGTGGTCATTTGCCGCTCTCCTTACTGCGCCATTCAAATACCCGACGAGATTTCTCACCCACGGCTCAAAGGCCGTCGGACCCTAGGTCCCCATGGGGCTATGGACAAAAAACGTGGGTTCGAAATGACATGCGTAACGTGAATAACAGGCAAAGCCTGATTCCATTGGAACGTTTGGTCTAATTATAACGGAACATTTGTACGGCGTCAATGGCGGCAGAACAAGATTCCAGGGCGTTTCACTTCTCTGCTGTCATTCTGAGCATAGCGAAGAATCTCGTCTGCGCGAACGAGATTCTTCGTCGCAAAAGGCGCTCCTCAGAATGACAGAATGTCACTGGCGCAAACCGAGATTTTCCCAGGATGGCGTAGCGGCTCATAGGCCGTTGATGTATAATCTGTGTCGAACGACAAGTAGCAGGAAGGGGAGAAGGACACCCCATGAAAACCATCGGTCTGATTGGCGGAATGAGCTGGGAATCCTCCGCCGAGTATTATCGCCTCATCAACGAACGGGTTCGCGAACGGCTGGGCGGCTTACATTCCGCGGCAAGCCTCCTGTATTCGGTCGATTTCGCCGAGCTAGAGGTGCTGCAGCGTGAGGCGCGCTGGCAGGAGGCTGCCGAGATGATGTGCCAGGCGGCGGAGCGCCTTCAGGCGGGGGGCGCGGATTTCATCGTCATCTGCGCCAATACGATGCACAAGGCAGCGGATGCCATGCAAGCCCGCGTCCGCATTCCGCTACTGCACATCGCCGACGCCACCGCCGAGCGGGTCAAGGCGCAGGGTATGACACGCATCGGCCTCCTCGGCACCCGCTTTACCATGGAGGAGGATTTCTATACGGGGCGGCTGACGGACCGGTATGGTTTGCAGGTCCTCATCCCGCCGACGGCCGAGCGCGAACGGGTGCACCGCGTGATCTATGACGAGCTCTGCCTGGGCAAGATCAATCCGACCTCCAGGGCCGAGTATGTCGAAATTATGGAGGGGCTGGTCCGCGCAGGCGCGGAAGGGATCATCCTCGGCTGCACCGAGATCGGGCTCTTGATTCATGACACGGACAGCCGCGTGCCGCTCTTTGACACGACGCGCATTCACGCCGAAGCGGTCGTCGATTATGCGCTGGCCGGGGAAATCAGCAAATAGAATGATTTTGTTGGCGAACGCGCCGGGCATCAGAGCATCAGAGAATGGAATTCTCCGCCTCAACGTGAGAGGTCGCCTCAGCGACCGAGGATGAGTTTGCTCACAGAGTGATTGAAATCGCACAGGCATCGACATCCATGAATCGCCCCCGCACCCTGGCGCCGGTCACGGGCATCCTGGTCCTGATCGTTCTGCTCCTGGGCTGTGCGCGCCGCGCCCCCATGCCCACACCGGTTCCGACCCGTACCCCACAGGCCCAGGCACGCGCCCCGCGGGTCATTGCGCGGCCCGTGCCCACGAACACCCCGCGCGCCGTGAGCGGTGCCTCGCCCGTTGCACGCGCCACACCCACGCCGACCCGCCTGCCCCGCGCAACCGTCACCGCAACCCACCGCCAGGGCGGCGAATGGCCGGGAAGCGAATGGGTGACCACCACGCCGGAAGAACAGGGGATGGATTCCGCCCGGCTCGCCGCGATGATCGACGAGATCCGCCGCGCCGGATACAACATGCACAGCCTGACCATCGTGCGGCACGGGGCTATCGTCGCCGACGCCTACCTGTATCCGTACCAACCCGGCATCAAGCACTCACTCTACTCCTCCACCAAGAGCATCGTCTCGGCCCTCGTTGGCATCGCCATCGCGCAGGGATCCCTCCCCGGCGTCCAGGCCACGCTCGGGCAGCTCTTTCCCGAACAGGCCCAGGTGAACGCCGATCCGGTCAAGCGCGGGATTACCCTGGAGCAGTTATTGACCATGACCTCGGGGCTCGATTGGCCGCTTGGTTCCAGCGCGGCCGACGATGCGACGCTGCAGATGGAAACATCGGCGGACTGGGGCCAGTACATCCTGAACCGCCCCGTCGCCGACCCACCGGGGACGGTCTGGAACTATAGCAACGGGGGCGCGCACCTCACGTCGATCATCGTCGAGCACACCACCGGCGCCAACACGCTGGAATTTGCGCGGGCAAACCTGTTCGAGCCGATTGGCATTCAGGATGTCGCCTGGTCCGTGGACCCGCAAGGAACAAACCTGGGAATGGGAGGGCTGCGGCTGACCCCCCATGACATGGCGCGAATCGGCTATCTCTATCTCCATCAGGGAGAGTGGAACGGACAGCAGATCGTTCCGAGCGCATGGGTGACCACCTCCACCGTCCCCCACGTCCACAGCACCTGGGGCTGGGATTACGGCTATCTGTGGTGGATCCCCCTGGCCGATACGTATGCGGCGTTTGGCAGCGGCGATCAATTCCTTATCGTCGTCCCCAAACAAGGGCTCGTCGTCGTGGTGACCGCCGGGATCGTCACCGACGACGATAACTCGATTCCGATCAAGCTGCTCCAGAACTATATCCTGCCCGCCGTTCAGAGCAACGGGCCGCTCCCGCCCAACCCGAATGCGCAAGCGCAACTGAGCGATGAGATTGCCGCGGCGGCTGCGGCCCCGCCCCCCTCCCCGGTCGCGCCTCCCGGCGACACGGCGCGTGTGATCTCGGGCAAGACCTTTACGCTGACCGATAATCCGCTGGGGTGGCAAGCGCTGGCGTTCACAACGCCCGGCGGGAACGAGGCGCGCTTGACCCTCACCGCGAACGGGCAAGCCGTCGATCTGCGCGTGGGGCTGGATGGGGATTATCGCCTGACCGATGGGATTCAGTCGCTCGGAAACGATTACTTTGACGGCCCGATCGCAGCGCGGGGAACGTGGCAGGACGAGCATACGCTGGCGCTAGAGCTCCAGCCGCTCGGCTGGGCAGACCGCTACAACACCACGCTCGCCTGGCAAGGGGGCCGGGTGACGGTTACGGTGCACTCGCTGATCGACGGGACGGACATAGAGATGGAGGGGCGGTAACAGGTCGCAGGCTACAGGCTACAAGTCGCAAGACACAGGCGGCAGGCGACAGGTCACAGGTCACAGGTCGCAGGTCGCAAGACACAGGCGGCAGGCTACAAGGCACAGGTCACAGGAAGCAAGTCGCAGGGCGCAGGCTACAGTCACAGGCTAATTGAGACGCCGATTTCAATGACTCTGTTGGCGAACCCTGATTCCGTAGGGGCGTGGCCTTGCGACCGAAGGGAGTCCCCATTGGATGCCCGCCCCCGAGGGCAACCACGAGGGATTGCCCCTACGCGTTCGCCAACAACATCTTTCAATTATGGGGAGACTGGGGGCGCGACGGCTTCGTGGGCGGCCTTGAGGCTTGTCACGGCCTGGCGGGCTTGCTCAGTAAGTTGATTCAAGCGGCCGCGCAGGGACTCGCGCGTGCTGTCCGCGATCTGGTGATAGTAGGGGTCGTCGGCGCGGGGCGCGAGGCCGGGCTCAAAGGCCAACTGCAAGAGCGCGGCCCAGGGGAAGTGATGGCGCTGCAGCCCGCGGACCGCCTGCTCGTTGAACGCCGTCGGATACACTCCGCCATCAAAGAGCTCGGGTTGTTGCCCGAGCGCAATCTCGACCATGGCCGCCTGGCACAAGAGCCGCTGCCCCCGCGCTCGCTCGGCGAGATAGACGCCCATCGCGCGATGGTTCAGCATCTCGGCCTGGTGTGCGCGTGTCTCGGCGACCTGCGCGGCAAAGAGCTGGCCGGCGCGCTCGCGGAACAGATCGTCGATGGCCGGAGCGGCATTCCCCGATTTGAGCATCCCTTCCAGTTGCGCAAGAGTCTCGATGGGGGCGGGATCGGTTTCGCCGTCGCGTGGGGCATACCACGCGCGGAGAGGGATGTCGCCGTCCGATGCACAGCGCACGACCGGCGCGCTTGCGCCACCTTCCGGGGCCGGCGCCACGGCAAGCAGATCGGCCAGCAAAGGGCTGCCGTAGGATATAAAGCGCACGGTATCGGGATGCTCGTCAAAGCAGGCCGGCGAAAAGGTGACAGGGAGAGTTTGGCCGCGCCAGGCAAGGAGGTAAGCGCCCTTCATCCCTGGATCGGAACGGAAGAGGCGTCCGGTAGCGACCGATTGCGTGAGCAGCCGCTCCAGGTCGGCAAGCGTGACCGGCGAGACAGGGCCAGGGTGATAGTCTTCCGGTTCGAGGAACTGGTCAAGGTTCAGCGACTCGACCTCGCGGTCCTGGAGCCGCTGCCGAAGCGCAGCAATTTCCTGTTCCAGGCGAGCCTGGCGCTCGGTCGCGGGGAGCATGGCGAGGCGGCGGGTCATCTCGCCCACCTCCGCCAGAATCGGCTGCAGGTCGCCGACCACCACCTCGAACCAGTCGATGCGATCCGCCAGCCGCTGGTAGATCAAATCCTCGATAGTATTCTCATAGAAATAGTTCGAGATCCAGACCTCGGGATACTCTTGCCCAATCCGGTCGATACGGCCGATGCGCTGCTCGACCCGCATCGGGTTCCAGGGCATGTCATAGTTGACGAGGACGCCGCAGGTTTGCAGGTTTAACCCTTCACTGGCCGATTCCGTGCAGAGGAGGATGCGAACCTTGCCGGCGCGAAAATCGTTCTTGACCTGCTCCTTGGTCGTATCGGCCCAGATCATCCCTGTCCACACCTCACCCCCGCGCCCCGAATAGCACGCCACCTGGGTCCCATACACCTCGCGCAACTGGTCGCGCAGGTAATCCATCGTGTCGGTGTACTGGGTAAAGACGATGACCTTGTCGCGCTGCATAAAGACACGGTTCAGCTCGGTCTTGAGCTGTTCCAGCTTGGAATCGGCGCTGCTCAGGGCACGCAGCTCACGAACAAAGTCCGCGACGTAATCCAGCTCCTGCTTGAACCGCGCCCGGTCCCCCTCCCCCAACCCCTCTTCGGCCAGGTCGAGGTCCAGTTCCTCCTGTTCCACATCGTCGTCGTCATAGATCTCGTCGGGGCGGAGGACGCCGCGCAGGAATTTCAGCCGGCGCTCCAGGCTGCACCGGACGGCGTAAAAGCTGCTGGTCAAGCGCCGCCGGTAGATGGTCATGATAAAGCCGAGGCCGCGCCGCTCGTTCTCGTACTTTTGATAAAAGTTGCTCGTGTACTCTTCGATGCGCGTATAGAGCTTTTCTTCCTCCGGTCGCAGCGGAATCCGCTCCAGATGCGGCCGGCGCGTGGGGACATTGGCATGGAGGATGCCCCGCCGCTTGTACTCGCGCAACAGCGCGCGGGTATTGCGCAGGATATAATGCCGCAGCGGGGTATGCCGGCGCGCGAACTCTTGCACATACGGCTCGGCCGCCTGGCCCAGATTTTGCAAGCGCCGGACGCGCTCCCCCGGCCGGTTCGGCAGCTCGTCCAGTTCGGCCCACTTGACCGGGCCCAACTCGGCCTGCGCCTGCGCCGCAAAGGTCGGGTCCGGGTCGGGCTGGGTGGCGAGATGGTCACGCACGAGGTCAAAGATCAACTCCCAATCGGCGCCGGCAAAGGGCTTGCGCATCTCTTGAAAAAAGTTGAGGAAATTATCCTCGTCCGCGCGCCAGCGGCCGCCGAGGCCGAGGACGGTGAGCAGGTCCCACACTTCGAGGGGATGCACCTGCATGGGGGTGGCGGTCATCAGGAGGAGGCTCGCCGCCTTACGCCGGGCATTGAGCTCATTCAGCAGCCCGAGGAGCCGGTTGGGGCGATAGGCCCGCTCCTTGAAATCCTTACGCCGGGCGTGGTGCGCCTCGTCCACCACCACCAGGTCCCAGCCCTTCGCGACCAGGAGCTCGTCGCGCCGGTCCCCGCGCTTGGCAAGCTGACTCCCCGCGAGGAGGACATCGAACGCATCCCAGGGGTTGCCATTCGGCGCAGAGAGGGGCGCGTCATGCACATCCCAGAACTTGTTCACATCATAGCGCGGCACGTCGAGCGAGAATTTTTCGTACAGCTCTTGCTGCCACTGCTTGACGACCGATTTGGGCGCGAGGATCAGGCAACGCTTGACACGGCCGGAGAGGAGCAACTGGCGAATGACAAGACCCGCTTCGATGGTCTTGCCCAGGCCGACCTCATCGCACAACAGTGCGCGGTCCGGAAAGCGCCCGATGACCTCCTGCGCCACGCGCGTCTGGTGCGGCCAGGGGACAATGGCGCAGGTAGCCGCGCCGAGCGACGCGGCGTTGGGGAGAAACGGGGCATCCCGGACGAATTGAAAACGCAGGCGCTCCGCTTCGGGGACGCCTGTCTCGACAGGGGACTGCGTCTCGTGCGCCGGCGGCGCGCTCGGTTCCGGTTCCAGCGGGTCATGGGTAGGCGCCTGCGCGGGGCGATATTGGAGCAGGCGCTCGCGGACAGCCTGCGGAATATCCAGCGCGATCCAGTCCGGTTCCTCCCCCTGCCACAGCCGGTCAAAGCGGATAGCGACCTGGGCGAGATAGGGGCGCGTTTCATTCCAGGAGAAATAGACGGAAAAGGTTTCGTAATTGTGCTGCCACGCGGTCTCGGATTCATTCACGCTGCCGCTGAACGCAATCCGATTTTCTCCGGCATCGGTAAAGATACCGATCTTGGGGTGGTAATAGTCCTGCGCCTGTGCGGCGGGGACCGGTCGCCCGTTCCGGTCGCGCGGGAGGACTACCTTGATGTCGAGCAGGCCCTCGGCCACCATCCAGGCCATCACTTCCAGGCGCTGGCGGAGGAGGGCATCCTGCGGATCGGCAAAGTGCTGGAGCAGGCGCTCGGTGACGCGCGCCTTGAGGTCGTACCCCTGCTGGATGGCCTCGACATCCCGTTCGTCGAGCGATGCGCCGACGAGCAGGCGCATGTGTCCCCCATTCCGAATCAGCCGCGCGACGCCGGCGGCGGCGACCGCGAGCGCGCTCGACGAGAAAAAGCCGGCGCTCCGGTCATACCGGACGCTGGCGGAGAGCGCTGGAATATAGAAATTGTTCAGCGGGTCATCCGCCGGACCGTAATAGATGCGAAAGGGATAATCGGTGAGTGCCATAAGTCCTTGACCTTGCCGCGCTTTTATGCTACCCTTTTTGCAAGGGAGATGAACATGCCCATATCTGCATTTGCGAAACCAGATCTACCGCTAGCGGTTCGTATTGCATTTGACGAGTTGGATTTGCAGCAGCTGACTATCTTTGCGCGCCATTCCCCAGCCCGGCGCCTGGCAATGATGTTTGACCTCTGCGACTTTGCGCGCAGTCTGGTTGTTGCTTATGAGCGCCAAAATCATCCAGATCAGAGTGAACAAGAGTTGTGGAGAAGCGTCCGGGCGCGCATCGAGCTATCCTATGTCCCCTAAGAGCTATCGCGAATTTTCACGCTCCATCATTGATACACTCGAGTCGCTCAACCTCGTCTATGCAATCGGCGGCTCATTTGCGAGCAGCGCCTACGGCGAGATGCGAACGACGGTTGATATTGATATCTCGGTTGTCCTTGCCTTGAATGAGGTAAAACGTTTTATCGAGGCGATACAAGCGTTGGGCTATTATGTCTTTTTCGATTCGATTGTCGATGCTATTATTTACCGAACCCCTTTCAACATCATTGACGCCGAGAGCGGGTACAAAGCCGACCTGTTTGTTGTCGAACCGACCCCGCTTGAGCAATCGGTTCTGGAACGCCGCCGCCGGGAGATTTACGAAGAGACGACAGGCGCATCCGCCATTCTCTATTCGCCTGAAGACGTGATCCTGTTCAAGCTCAAATACTATCTACAAGGACAGTCACAAAAACATCTGCGCGACATTGGCGCGATGCTCGTCGTCCAGGGCAAGAAACTGGATTACGAGTACATCGAGCGCTGGGCTAAAGAGATTGGCGCCGCGCAGGTCTGGAACGAGTTGCTGGACCAGTACCGGCAACTGACTCACAATAGCGAGTAAACGCAGTCCGCTGGCAAAGATTGAACCGCCAAGAACGCAAAGAACGCAAAGAAAAAAGTCTTTTCCATCCGGTTCCTCTTCGTGTCCTTTGTATCTTCGTGGTGCAATCTTTCGCCCGCCGCCAGCCAGAGCGGCCCCCAGATTCAAAATCTGGGGCTGAAAAATGGCTGCGCAGCGGAAGAAAGGACGGCCCCCTTTTTTCCGATAGCCCCCCTTTGTTCAGCCAGAGACTTTCCAATCTCTGGCCGCCAGCCGCCGCCGCCGAGCGCCTCGCTATTCCTCCCCCTCCTCCTCCTCTTCCTCGACCTCGTACTCCTCCCCTGCTTCGAAGGCTTTGCCCAGGCTCATCTGCTTTTCCTGCGGCAGTTCCGGCTCTGGCTCTACGGGGGCTTGAAGGTCGTCAAAAAAGGCCAGGCGCATCTTATCTAACACGTCTGCTTCGGGGCGGGTGAACCTGCCCTTGATGCGTGACCGCGGGATGGCATTCAACAGCGCCTGCAAACACGCCTTGAAGGTGGAATCGGATTTGAGGCCGGATTTGCGGAGGAAAACATCGCATGCGCCGGGGCCGTCCTCTTCGTACACCATCATCGCGGTATGCACGGCGTCGATCCAGTGCTCGAACCCTTCGGCCGCTTCGTCCACCACCCCTTTGCGCCGGCGCTGGGCCGGCTGCTGCATGACGACATACTCACCCTTTTTGGTGGCGAGGCGCTCGTGCTGCATGAGGGTCTTGTCCATGTCCAGCCCGAGGGCCAGCGCCAGCTTACGCCCCTCGTCATACGGGAACTGCTCGGCGTGAAACGCATCCCAGGCCATGATATACCAATCGGTGACCGGGTCGAACTGGACATCGCGGCCGAGCAACAAGCCCTGCTTGCGCAGGCGGACCACCTCTTCGCGTGCCAGCTCTAACGCGGTCTCGGGACGCAGCGGTTTCGGCTCGCCCGTTTTCGGGTCGATCTCGCTCGTCAGCACGGGCCAGTTCTCCGAGATAATGCTCAGGGTCGGGCCAAACGTGCTGATATAGAGGTCCACCCCGCTAATCCCCTGCGCGGCAAACTCGGCGGCCTTGGCCCGCGCAGTCTCTCGCACCCTGCCCTGCAGGTCATCCCACCATACCGGAGTGGGTAGTGGGTAGTGGGTAGTGGTCAGCGGGCTGCCTGTCCCGCCTTTCTGTTCACTGTTCCCCTTCTGACCACTGTCCACGGACCACTGACCACTTCTCTTTCGGCACACCAACAAAATGGTTGACGCCGCCGAATTCTTTTTTGCCTGGTGGGTGCTGTGCTCGCTCTCGGTGTGAACAGGCCACGAGGACCGAATCACAAAGCCCGCACCGATGAGGGCCGAAGCCAGCGTGTCCCACGCTTCGACCCGCTTGTGAGTGAACATGACGGTGAGGACGCCATCCGGTTTGAGGACGCGGTGCATTTCGCGAAAGGCCGCCGCCATTTTGAACTCGTAATCCTGCTCGGCCAGCTCCTTTTTCTTGCGCCCCATGTCCTTGAAGCGGGCCGGGTTGGCAACCGCCTCGTCGTCCTTGTTAGTCAACTCATCCTTGAAGAACTCGACAAGGAGATGTCCGATGCTCCGCTTGAGCCAGACGTAGAAGAAATCCGCAAGCTCGGCATACATCACATTATCATAATAAGGAGGATCGACCGTGATATTATGGATCGTCTCGTCATCTATTTGGGACAGAGCCCCTGCGCTACCCTGAGTAATTGTGAGTGGTGAGTTGACAATCCGAGTTCCAGCCAAAAACGAAGATTGTGCGGCAGAGAGATAGCTTGCCAGTTCCTTGTAAGCATCAACAACCTGGCCGCTAACCCAGGGAAGCAGATTAGCTGATGCGTCAAATTCGGCGTGACTCCAAACAAACGCATAATCATGTCGATCAAAAACGCTACGGATGCCCCGGCCCGGATCAAAGCGACAATGGTGATTGTTGTATATCGCGGCCTTGTCTAGCATCAGGGCCAGATAGGTCTCAACTCCCTCCCGCCGATCAGATGCAAGTTGCCCCTGCATTTCATTTTGAACTTGCTTGAGACATTCGAGTGTGATGAGGAGAGATAGTATCTGGCGCGGTGCAAAGGCTTGATACCAGTAATGTTCGCCATATCGAAGCGGTTCACCTGTCTTGTTACCATCCGGGATCGATTCTCCAATCCAGAGATTCTGGACTTCCCAATCAGATTTCAATTTCGTCAGATCTTTTTCTGCTCGACGTGCCGCCTCGGTGTCCTCGCTACTTGGCGCGCGAAACTCGAACCCGCCCTTCTTCTTGATTGCCACTGCATAGAGCATTTGCCCCATGCGGCCCGCCTGTGCTTCGGCCTTGATATAGTCACCCGCTATTGTCTCGCCCGTCCACGGGGACCGCGCCACCCCGCGAGCAATCGTCCCCCGGTCAGGATTCGCCTGTTTAGCCTTGCTTCCCTGCACAATCTGAAAACGCGGCTCGTCCATCCCCTCTTCGGCAATCAGCTTGACCGCCACCGGGTCATCGCCCATCCGCAGCCACCAGTTGGGGCTGAGCGGCACCGGCTTGCCCGTGGTGGGGCAAGCAATAGTGCGCGCCCAGAGATAGGCAAAGATACTCTCGCCCGGCTGTTTGGGGAAATAGGGGTCGAGCTTTTCTTTGACGCGCTTGGCCCAGATGTCCCCCCATTTGCGAATATCGTCCGCCAACGAAGGGCCAAACCGCGCGGGATAATCGAGGGTCGCTTTTTCAATGACCGAGGCAACTGGGTTCAGATCGTTAGCGATGGTGGTAAAACCATAGCGCAGCGCTTCAAAGGGAATCGAGCCGCCGCCCGCAAAGGGGTCGAGAACGCTCAACTCGCGCGTGCCCCAGGTATATTCGAGCAAATCTCCCATCGTCTGCAAATCTTCAGCGGATGGGTTAATGGTAAAAGCGCGCGGATAGCCATAGGGTCCGCCCTTGAGTGTCACATCTTGCGCTCTTGCCCATTCGAGTAGCTTGCGGGCAGCGATTGGATCACCGCGAATGCCAAGGAATTGCGAGCCCCACTGGTGATATGCTTTTTCGTCAGGGAAACGATCACGCAAATGCGCAGGCCATTCCCCTGACCATTGAGGCAAAACACCCCCGAGAATTGCCGCTCGACTAATGATCAGCGGACGGCGCGCCCACCAGACATGCAAGCGAGTTGGGGCCGGGAAAGGTGTCCCGTACCCATGCTCACGGCGCGCTTCAACGCCAATCTCTTCAATCGGGAGCCAGTTTTCGATCAGGACGGGGGGATGGGGCATGAAGGGCTAGACCTCAATTGGGCAACAGGCGTCAACGGATAAAAAACGGATAAACAGATAATACGTACCTATCCGATTATGAATCCTCGGTATTTTCGAGGGCCGCTTCACATCCGGAGCGAAGCCCCCTTTAGGGTTGACGCCTATTTTCGTCCGCGCCAACGCGCGGCGGGACAGATTGGGGAGATGGTAGGGAGAGGACATTTGCAACAGGTCAGATCACATCTCTAGAATTCATAACCCTGATCCACCCAATAATGCCAGTCTTCGACGGCTTGTTGGGTTGCCGCGTCCGTTCCTGCGATGGGCTTGATCTGAGCTAATGGAATCGCCAACTTGCGTCGTTGCCACTGCGTCTCGACAAACATTTCATGCCCGCATTCCGCTTCAGCCGCCATACCAACAATCTCCACTTGATCCCCCTTTCGGAGCGGCGAAATGGCGCGCTCGACGCCGCATTGCGCGGTGAAAGGAAACTGCACGGTATCCGCAAGATAATAGTACCAGCCCATCGCCTGTTCTTCCGGGCCATTCGCATCCACGATGATTTCATCCATAATTCGAGTTTCACGCGCGGGGTCTTTTTTCGGCATGAAGACCTGTCCTTTCTAACGGTCAGCGCTGGTCGTAAGTAACTGACCCAAACTCTTTAAATACGGCGGCAATCTCTTTTTGATCGCGGGCGGATCGGGCTCCGTCTCAACATCTGAATCGTGCAGGCTTTTCCACGCCAGGTAAAACGCGCGCAGGTCGCCCCCGGCGACGTCCTCTCGAATACAGTTCGCCAATTGCGCCAGGGTCTCTTCCGGGGAATCCGCAGGCCCATCATCATCGCCCTGCTCGTCCTCCCAATCCTCTGCCTCGTCGATCTCTTTATCATCCTGCGGGATTCGATCCCAGGGCAGCTCGCGCAGGCCCTTGAGCGAGTCGAGCACGTCATAATCCAGGAATGCGGTGATCTCGGCCAGCAAGCGCGTGGCTTTGGAGGTTTTGCGCTTGACCTTGGGATAGGTGGTGTCAATCGGAATCACCCGGACGCCGCACCCTTCGCCGTCGTCGCATTCAAAGATCTTGAGCGCCTCATGCAACGCCGCATCGTAAGGCCACGCTATCCCCAGCGTCCATTGCTCGTATTCCTGACGGACGACGATATCATAGTACTGGGCGAGCAGGGATTCGTAGGCAACCGGCAGATCATAGCCATCGACCTGGTACCAAAAGTCAACCCGGCGCGCCGTGGGGCTCGCGCGGCGCGAGAGGCTGGCCACGGCGGCGCGCTCGGCGCGCGACAACGGTTTGTCAATCGCATAGAACACGTAGGAAATAGAGCCGCTCATTTCTGAAATGCGTCCTCTACCGCGCGGCCGCCGATTCAAAGATTTTGTTGGCGAACGGCGCAACCGAATCAATTCGGTTGCGCAACAGGTGGAAATCGGTTCAACCCGATTCGGGCGAATCCGATTCATCGGATTTCCACCTGCTTAGACGCCGATTTCAATCGGCGGCGCGTTCGCCAACACAATCATTCCATTTGCGGATGCCTAATCGCCGGCCAGAAGCACGCGCAGGGCTTTTTGCGCCCGGTCCGCGGTGGCGCTGCGCGTGCACTTGCTGTACCAGTAATAAGCCTCTTCGCTCGTCATCGCGCGAATGCCGTGGGCAATCGCTTCGACCCGCGGCATTTTGGTGATGGGCTTGATGGCGAGAAAGAGGAGTCCGAGGCGTACGCCCGATTCTTCGTCCAGGTGGAACGGCTCGCGGCGGCCGGCTTGCAGGTCGGTCGCTTTGTAGCCGGAGTGTTTGAGCGCGGCGAGCACCTGGTCGGACACCGCCTTGAGCACGCTCCCGCCTAACTCGACCATCCGCTGCTGCTCGCCCTCCCCCTGAGCGTAGAGGGATGACTGCGCGCTCGGCGGCTCAACCATGCGCTGAAAGAGCGCCAGGTTATACGCGGTCTGCCTGTTGGCGCCGGCGGCGACCGCAACCACGCGAAGCTCGAAGGGATGAGGGATAGTCGGGTGATCGGATGATCGGGTGGTCGAATCGTCGGGCAATTGAGTAATTGGCGGATTGGGTAATTGGGCTATTGGGCTATTGGTTGATTGGACTGTCAACCACTCGTCGGGGACGGTGAACAGGCCCATGTGGCCGGGGGCGGCGTGCGGCGCGGGCAGAGGGCGCGGGTTGCGAATCTCCCAGCCGTAGAGCGGGGGCTTGTACGCGCCGGCCAGGTGCTCGCTCTGACGGGCGCGAAAGGTCGCCTCGTCGAGCGGCGCAACGTCCACCAGGTCTATCACGCCAATCAGCGCGCCCGTCGCCACCTGATCGGGGTCCAGGCCGTGGGCGCGGCATGCGGCTTTATCAACCGTCTGCGAGGCATGGATTGCCAGCGGGCCGCGATGGCTGACAGTCCAGCTACGCAGTTCAAGGGTCTTGCGCCCCTGAATCACCAAATCGGCCCAGGGCTGGCGGAGAGAGAGTGCTTTCATCTCTTAATCCTTGAAGGGCACAGCCTCAATAATAACCCGGCCGACCTCCAGGGTGGCGAGCACGTCGCGGATGGTCTGGAACTGCTGGCCGCTCACCTCCAGTCCGCCGCTGAAATCCGCGCCGATGCGCATGGTCACTTTGAACTCGTCCGCCTCCTGCCCAAAGGCAT
>JBAVQS010000032.1:0-3148 GCA_049694275.1 Anaerolineae bacterium
TGGCAATTCATCGCCTGGCTGGTCCTCGTGATAACGGGCGTGATCGCGCTATTCGCGTCGTAAAGTCGCTACTTGTATTAGATCAGGAAAACCTTAAAGACTGCAACCATCGGGACTGACAAATAAAAAAAGCCGCCCGTTTGCGACGAGCGGCGATGAAATAGTATCTCGACCCAACGATTATGAGTCGTAGGTTTAAACGCGCTACCTCTTTGGCGGGATATAGGCGGCAGCCTGTTCCATTTGGGCAATTGCACTCTCAAGCTGCTTTCTTCTACGTTCAGCTTCTTTGATTTTCGCGCCGATGAATATTCCCTTCTGAGTTTTTAGTCGCTCACACTCCGCAATCGCGTTTTGCAGCTCGGCTCTTAAACCGGGCAGTTTTTCTTCAGCCTCTTTCTTTGCTCGTAGCATATCAAGAACATCTAGTTTGTCCAGCACTATTTGATTCCACTTTACGATGAAATACTTCTCGACAACAGTCTCAATGTTCTTAAGAATAGTAATATGATCGGGTGCAAAGTTGGATGCCTTGAGGTAATAATTGACGGCCTTAATCGCAGATTCTTGGCTTCTCTCTTGGGCCGCTTCATCCGGGTGTACATAGAGACGCGAATTGTAGAAAATATTATAGCTCCGTAGTGCACTGTTCCAACTCTCGGTTCCCAAGTGGTTATACCACAACGCCTGCGAAAGAGTCAGTTCTTTCTTTGCGGCATTGACTCGATCGTCACCATCCGGTGCGAGTTGCGCGGCTTTGTTCAGGTATTCAATTGCTTCGTCATAACGGTTATTTGCGCCAGTTGTGAGCCAAAATGTCGAAACCGCTTTATTTATCCACGCATCAATATTCTTCGGGTCAATCTCAAGAATCAAATTGCAGTATCGAATGACCTCGTTGTGATTCTTGGCTTCGACCGCAACCTTACATAGTTCGATGTAGCGTTCAATATCTCGCCGTTCCTGGATGAGCCCATCTTGATCGAGTAAAATTTTGTTGCCACAATAGATACAGTGAGCAACCGTGAGGTTGTCAGGTAATTCGAGTGTTCCCGCACAGGCCGGACAATTGAGTTTGATAAGTTTCATGAAATCCAGTCCTCCAACTCGAGTAGACGGGGATCAACGCGATGAAAAATTGCTAGGTTTCCGTGTTCTAAGCTGGACTTTGGCCATTGATTTGGCAGTAAAGCAGAAACAAGGTAAGCTGGTCAAAAAGGATTCCGCCAAGAATCTCTGACCGAGGCTTACCTTGCAAACTGAGTATACTCGCATTCTGACCTTGTTCGCTGTGCACTTTTCCCCACAACTCTGGCCCTTGGTGCAGGTGTTAGTCACCGGCACGATTCTGGCCCGCGGCCAACGCACCGTCACCACCGCCTTGCGGGTCATGGGCTTGGGTGATGAAAAGCATTTTGTGAATTACCATCGCGTGCTCAATCGTGCGATCTGGTCCAGCCTGGCCTGCAGCGGCACGTTGCTGTTTTTGCTGCTGACGACCTTTGCGCCAACCGGCATGGTGGTCATCGGTGGTGATGAAACCATTGAACGCCGCCGGGGCGAAGAAATCAAAGCCAAGGGTATCTACCGCGATCCGGTGCGATCCAGCCATAGTCATTTCGTGAAAGCCAGTGGCTTGCGTTGGGTGACCTTGATGCTGTTAGTGCCGATCCCATTTGCCCAGCGCGTCTGGGCGCTCCCGTTCTTGACGGTGTTGGCCCCCTCGGAACGCTATTATGCCGCAAGTGGGCGTACGCCCAAGAAATTAACCGACTGGATGCGGCAAGCCCTGCTCCAAGTGCGCCGGTGGCTACCCACCCGCACTTTGGTGTTTGTGGCCGATAGTAGCTATGCCGCCATTGAATTACTGTGGCGCATGACCCGATTGCCCAATCCGATTACGATGGTCGTGCGGTTTCGGATGGATGCGGCCCTCTATGAACCCGCGCCGCCGCATCCTCCCGGGCAAAAGGGACGGCCTCGTAAGAAAGGAAAACGCTTGCCGACTTTGCAGACCGTGGCCGCCGATGCCGCCACGGTCTGGACGGCCCACAGCATGCGCTATTGGTATGGCGAAGCCAAACGGGCCATCGAAATCACGAGCGGCACGGCGGTGTGGTATCACAGCGGGATGCCCGCCTTACCCCTGCGCTGGGTGATCGTGCGTGATCCGCTGGGCCGCTTCAAAACACAAGCCTTGCTCTGTACCGACCTCCAGGCCACGCCCGTGCAGATCGTGGAATGGTTCATTCAACGCTGGCAAGTGGAAGTCACCCATCGCGAAGTGCGAGAACATCTGGGCGTCGAAACCCAACGGCAATGGTCCGACCTGGCGATCCTGCGCACGACGCCCGCGCTCTTCGGTCTGTTCGCGCTGATTACGGTGTTGGCCCAGCGCTTGGCGCAACGCGGCAAGGTCTTGACGCGCCAAACCGCATGGTATGCCAAGCCGCGTCCGACCTTCAGTGATGCCTTGTCCGCCGTGCGCATGGAACTTTGGCGGTTGCCGCATTTTCAAATGTCAAAGAACAACCAGCATATTGCAAAACTACCCAAGGCGATTTTCAAACGCTTTGCACAGGCACTGTGCTATACGACCTGATGGCCAAAGTCCAGATTAGATTACGGCTGCATTAAACTGATAGCCCACATCATTACCCGCTTGCATGATCTGGCGCGCCAGTGCATGTGCATTCGTTCGATCTGGGAGGTAATCGACAAAGGCAAGACCACGCTCCCAATCCACATCCGCCGACACGACGCCGTCAAGCGCGAGAAGGGCGTTGCGCACGCGAACCGCACAGTTGGGGCAGACCAGGCCCCAAACGAGCAGGCGCGCCATTTGGGCGGCTGCCTGTTCGTCCGCACAGACTGTTTTTTCCACCGGCATGGCCTGACAATGATGCACGCTATTTACTCTTTTCTCGGCGCTGTTAGCATATCAGAAATGACGGGTCAGGGGGACAGCAATTGGGCGAGTTGCGGAATGCGCCAAATGGCGCGCCGGAGATGCATTGTTTAGCTATCGTGTGTCGCAGAGGTTTGTGCTACGCTTGAGCGGAAGGTTTGAGCCTAATCCAATTCACCCTAAAGGAGCATGACAAGCGATGGCAGAAAAACCGATGCGCAAGAGCCAACCGCGCATTGC
>JBAVQS010000033.1:0-9219 GCA_049694275.1 Anaerolineae bacterium
ACCCTTGCCGCCGCCGCCGACCGATGCGCCCACAAATACACCCGGCCCAACGGATACGCTCAGCCCAACGGACACGCCAACGCTCACACCGACGATAACGCCGACGGCTACACGCACACGCGTTCCAATCACGCGTACGCCGCGGACGGCGACGCCGCCCGCCGTAACAATGAAATATCCGGCACCACTACTAATCGAGCCCAATTCAACATCGGGACCGATTAACGCCGGACAACAGGATCTGGTTTTCAAATGGAATTCAGTAGGGAATTTGGGTGTGAACGAGTGTTACGTCGTAACCGCCAATTTCATCAACATTGCAGACCCAGCACAGCGAGCGGCTCCTTATTCCTACTTGGTCAAAAGTAGTTGTAATAGCAGTGGTTCGCCCATCCAGAGCTTTACCCTCTTTGCAAAGAGACATGGCATACCATACTATGATGGCTGGATAAACGTCATTGTAAGTTATTATCCAACGGATCAGGTTCTTTTGCGCTGGAAAGTAACTGTAGCACACGATGATGGGCCTGATCTGAATCCGAATGACCTGAGCAATGAATTATGGACTCCAATTAGCCCCCCAAGCAGCGAATTGGAATACAGGTTCTGGAATCCTTAGAATGCAGATTGCTGATTTGATCAACTTTGTTGAAATCCGCAATCTGAAATCCGCAATTAAATATGCCAACGATTCGCCAAATCCGCCAACGCATCAAGAGCGTCAAGAATATTTCCCAGGTCACGCGCGCCATGCAGATGATCTCGGCGAGCAAGATGCGCCGCGCCCAGAACGCCGTGACCGCCAGCCGCAGCTATTCGGAAAAAGCGCGCGAGGTGCTCACGTACGTCGCCACCGAGCCGGGTCGCAGCAAACACCTGCATCCTCTGCTCGAAGAGCGCACGCAGGTATCGTCCATTGCCATCGTCCTATTTACCGCCGACCGTGGACTGGCCGGCGCCTACAATATGAACATCATTCGCAAAACGGTTGATTTCTGCAAGCAGCAGACCGCCCCGGTCAAGTTCATCACCGTCGGGCGTCGTGGACGCGATCTCATGCGCCGCATGGGCTATACCGTGGTGGCCGATTTCAGCGGCATGGGCGACCGGCCGCAGATGAGCCAGATCTCTGCCCTTGCCCGAGGGACCATGGATGAGTTTCTCGAACACCGGGTCGATCAGATCTATCTCGCCTATACCGACTTTGTCAATGTGCTGCGCCAGATTCCCACGGTCAAACAGGTTTTGCCGATACCGGAAGCACAGCGCAAACGCGAGGGACCGGAGGCGGTCTATCTCTACGAGCCCGCGGCCGAACAGATCCTCGCACAGGTCCTGCCGCGCTTTGTCCAGGTCCAAATTTATCAGGCATTGCTGGAATCGATCGCCAGCGAACACGCCGCACGGATGGTCGCCATGCGTAACGCGACAGATAACGCCAACGACCTGATCGAAAGCCTGACCCTTTTGCGCAACAAGGTCCGCCAGACTGCGATCACCAAAGAGATGCTTGACATTGCTGGCGGCGCCGAAGCCCTGCGCCAATCGCTCGCAGGTAGATAGCGGTCGGCGCTCAAACACCGGCCGACAAAATTGCACTTTTTGAAGACGGAATAGATGATTACGTTCGACGTACCGTTTTAATTGAGGAGGAAGGAATGGCAAAAGGTACCACGGGACGCGTTATGCAGGTGACGGGGCCGGTTGTCGATGTCGAGTTCCCCCCTGAAGAGCTCCCAGAGATTCACCACGCAATTGACATTCAAACCGGCGGCGGCGGCAAATTGGTCGCCGAGGTTGAGCAACAGATCGGCAACAACTGGGTCCGTACCGTAGCCATGGGTCCGACGGATGGCCTCCGCCGCGGGATGGAGTGCATTGATACCGGGGTGCCGATTGAAGTGCCGGTGGGACAGTCGACGCTTGGGCGCATTTTTGATGTCGTCGGCGTTCCTATCGACTTTGGGCCAGAGATCAAAGCCGAGAAGCATTACCCGATCCACCGCCCAGCCCCGTCCTTTGAAGAGCAGGTCACCGAGCCCCAGTTCTTTGAAACCGGCATCAAAGTCATCGACCTGATCGCCCCCTTTACCAAGGGAGGCAAAGTCGGCGTCTTTGGCGGCGCGGGCGTCGGCAAAACGGTCATTATCCAGGAGCTCATCCGCTCCGTCGCGACCGAGCACGGCGGGTACTCTGTCTTTTGCGGCGTCGGCGAGCGATCGCGCGAGGGTAATGACCTTTGGCTCGATATGAAAGAGTCGGGCGTTCTCGAAAAAACCGTCATGGTCTTTGGCCAGATGAACGAGCCCCCGGGCGTCCGCTTGCGCGTCGCCTTGACCGGCCTGACCATGGCCGAATATTTCCGTGACGAGGGCCGCGACGTCCTGCTGTTTATCGACAACATTTTTCGCTTTGTCATGAGCGGCTCCGAAGTCTCTGCGCTCCTCGGCCGCATGCCGAGCGCTGTCGGTTACCAGCCAACCCTCGCCTCCGAGATGGGCGAACTGCAAGAGCGCATCACCTCGACCAAGCGCGGCTCGATCACCTCCATGCAGGCGATCTATGTCCCGGCCGACGACTATACCGATCCGGCCCCGGTGGCGACTTTTGCCCACCTGGACGCGACGATTTCGCTCGAACGCTCCATCGCCGAGCAGGGCCTCTTCCCAGCGGTCGACCCGCTCGCCTCGACCTCGCGCATCCTCGACCCCTTAGTGGTCGGCAACGAGCACTATGACGTGGCGCGCTCGGTCCAGCGGGTGCTGCAGCGGTACAAGGACCTGCAGGACATTATCGCCATTTTGGGCGTTGAGGAATTGAGCGAAGACGATAAACTGACGGTGGCGCGTGCCCGCAAGATTCAGCGCTTTCTGTCCCAGCCGTTCCGCGTCGCCGAAGTCTTTACCGGCCGCCCCGGCAAATACGTCACGATTCAGGAAACCATCCGCGGGTTCAAGATGATTCTGGACGGCCAGTTCGACGACGTCCCGGAAATCCATTTCTATCTGCGCGGCGGCATCGACGAAGTGCGCCAGGCTTTTGAAGAGGACCGCGCCAAAGACCAGGCGGCCCCACAACCCAAGTAACATAATCCCCTCCGCCTCTTCTGAAAGTTGCGCAAGCAACGCGGAAAGGGGGAAGGGAGTGAGGCCCTATGCCAACCATTCATCTGGATATTGTTACGGTCGAGCGGCCGGTCATCAGCGAGGATGTGGATTACATCAGCGCGCCGGGCATCGATGGCGTCATTGGCATCCTGCCCCGTCACGAACCGCTCTTGACCGCCCTGACCTTTGGCGAGCTCCGTTACAAAAAGGGCGATCAGGAATCGTCGTTTGCGATCGGCGGCGGCTTTATGGAAGTACGCCCGGACAAGGTGACGGTGCTTGCCGACAGCGCTGACCAGGCCGAAGAGATCGACGAGCAGCGCGCCGAAGAGGCGCGCAAGCGCGCACAAGAGCTTTTGGCGCAAAAGCCGGAGAGCGATGTCGAATCGGCGCGCCTGGAACAAGCCATCCGCCGCGCCGAGATCCAACTGCGCGTCGCGCGCAAAGAACGCCGGCGTCTCGAACAGCGCAGCGACTAGCCCACTAACCCGTTAATCCGCCTCAAGACCTCTCGTCACATCCCGTATGGGCTATGACCCGCTGGGGATATTCGGGATTCGCAGACAAGTAGGGGCTAATAGAGCAATCCAATAGAAAGCGGCCGTTACAACGCAAGCTGTTAGCTTTGCGGCCAAACTCGCGAGCTAACAGCTTGCGTTACATATTCCGACCTTTATTTGCTTTATCTATAATTTCCCTGTTTCGCTTTTTCCCTGTATACTGGTAGTCTGTTTACCTGTCTACCAACGATTCAATTATTCGCTTAGATTGAACCAACTAACCTATGCCAATGTTCGTTCGCCAGATCGGAATTGATCTCGGCACTGTGAATGTGCTCGTGTATGTGCGTGGGCGCGGAATCGTCCTCCAGGAACCCTCGCTGGTTGCCATTTCCGTTGCCGATAACAAAATTGTCGCGCTCGGCGAAGAGGCCAAAGCTATGCTGGGGCGCACCCCCGAGAACATCGAAGTCATGCGTCCCATGCGGGATGGCGTCATCGCCGATTATATGGTCACCGAGGCCATGCTCCGCTATTTCATCCAAAAGGTTTGCGGGCGGGTTCAAATGGCCATCGCCCAACGGCCTGAGATTGCCATTAGCGTGCCGGTTGGCGTGACCACCGTCGAATCGCGCGCGGTCCGCGACGCCGCAATCGCCGCCGGAGGGCGTTCGGCACATCTGATCCCCGAGCCGCTTGCCGCCGCCATGGGCGCCGGGCTCCCCGTGCATACGCCGACCGGGAACATGGTCGTCGACATTGGCGGGGGCGCCAGCGAGGCCGCAGTCATTTCGGTGAACGGAATTGTGGTGTCGAGCTCGGTCCGCACCGCCGGGCTCAAGATCGATGAATCCATCACCAACTATATCCGCAAGAAATACAACCTGATGATCGGCGAGCAGACGGCAGAGGATATCAAGATTCAGATCGGGTCTGCCCTGCCACTGGAAGAAGAGGTTTCGATGGAGGTGCGCGGACGTGACCAGGTGGCCGGCCTTCCCCGCACAATCCGCGTCAGTTCAGGCGAAATCACCGAAGCGATCGCCGAACCAATCTCGGCGATTGTCGGCGTGGTCAAGTCGGTGCTCGAAAAGACGCCGCCTGAGCTCGCTGCCGATATTATTGACCGCGGCATGGTTCTGACCGGCGGCGGGGCGCTCTTGCGCAACCTCGACCGGTTCCTCACCCGCGAAACGGGCGTCCCTTGTTATCCCGCCGAAAACCCGATCGCCTGCGTTGCTATCGGCGCCGGTCGAGCCGTCGAACAACTCGAACTGCTCAAAAAGAGTATGGTGCAAGCGTCCTGAATTTATAGAAATAAAAAATCCCCCCGGCCGGGGGGATTTTTTTCTATAAATAATAGGTCATGCTCTGTAAGCCTGCCACCGGATCAATATCATATACCTTGACCTTGGGCGGCACACTGAGAGTGACCGGGGCGTAATTCAGGATCGCGTGTACGCCCGACTCCACCAACAACTCGGCTGTGTGTTGAGCCACGTGCGCCGGCACTGCGACAATCCCGATCTGGATCTTTTTATTGCGCACGAACTCTTTCAAATCCTCGACCGGTTGCACTTTCCAGTAGCCCATCGTCTGTCCGATCTTGTGCGGGTCATTGTCAAAGATCGCGGCGAGGCGAAAGCCACGCGCCTCAAATCCGCCATAGTTTGCAATGGCGTGCCCCAGGTCGCCGGCGCCGATGAGCACCATCTCCCAGACACGATGCACCTTGAGGATGCTGCGCAGTTCAGTCTCGAGATGCATAATCTCGTACCCGGTCCCCTGCTTGCCAAACTCGCCGAAATAGGAAAGGTCCTTGCGAATCTGGGCAGAGGAGAAACCCAGGTGTTCTGAAAGCTCCTGCGAAGAAGTAACCCGCCGGCCCTCCTGTTTCAAATGGCTGAGCGCTCGCAAATAGAGCGGCAAACGGCCTACGACGATGGCAGGCACTTTATCTGTGATCTTGTTCATGCTCGTTTGTGAAACCCTTGTGAAGCTATTGTGAAGAATCAAACTAACCTAATGAATATTATCACAAGTAAAAAATGTCGGCAAGGGGGCGCAAAACCATGAGAACGTGTATAATAGGATGCACAATGATAAAAAACTCCTTTCGGATTATAAACCGATATCCTGCAATTTGGAACATGTAAATGCCTGATAAAGACGAAGCGCTATTTTTTGACGAAGTGAGTATCGAGGTCAAGGGCGGAAACGGAGGGAACGGCGTGGTCGCGTTTCGGCGCGAAAAGTTCATCCCTCGCGGCGGACCTAGCGGCGGCAGCGGCGGACGCGGCGGCGAGGTCATTATTACCGTTAACCCACACGCGAACACCCTCATCGGCTTTAGGCACCGCAAGCATTTCGAGGCCGGCCGGGGCGAACACGGGAGCGGCAAGGACCAGAATGGCCACCGCGGGGAGGATGTCATCGTCGAGGTCCCGCCGGGTACGCTGGTTCGTGACGCCAATACCGGCGCAATGCTCGGAGACCTGATTAGCCCTGACCAACAAATCGTCGTCGCGCACGGCGGACGCGGCGGACGCGGCAATTCGGCGTTTACCAGTTCCACCAACCAGGCCCCGCACTTTTCCGAAAATGGCGAGGAGGGGGAATCGCGCCGGCTGCGCCTCGAGCTCAAGCTAATCGCCCATATCGGCATTGTGGGCGAGCCGAACGCCGGCAAGTCTACGTTTCTTGCCTCGGTTACGGCAGCCCGTCCCAAGATCGCCGATTACCCCTTCACCACGCTGACCCCCAACCTGGGAGTAGCACTGGTTGACGACCGCGACCTGGTTTTGGCCGACATTCCAGGGCTGATCGAAGGGGCGCATGAAGGCGCGGGCCTCGGCGACCGCTTTTTGCGCCACATCGAGCGCACGCGGCTCCTCATCCACCTGGTCGACGGCTCGCGCCCCAATCCAATCGCCGATTTCGATACCATCAACCACGAGTTAGCGGGATTCAGCGCAATGTTGGCAGACAAGCCCCAACTGCTTGGTTTCAACAAGATGGATCTCCCCGAAGCGCAAGCAAACCTGGACGGCGTCCGTCGCGAGCTTGCCCGGCGCGGCGTCGAGCTCATCCCTATCTCGGCGGCGACCGGCGAGGGGGTACGTGATCTGCTTCGCCGCGCAGCCCAGCTCCTTCAAGCGCTCCCACCGCCCCGGCCAGAGCCGGAAGAGAGCATACCGGTTTTTACCGCCAGGCCGGATGAGAATGCCTTTGAAATCGCACACGAAACCAGCACCGGCAAAAAGGGCAAGCCTATGCAAATCTATTACGTGCGCGGCATCAAGGTCGAGCGCATTATCTCTATGACGAACTGGTCGCAGGACGAAGGCGCAGCCCGCGCCCATCGCGTCCTCCAGGCAATGGGAGTGACCGAAGCGCTCCGCGCGGCCGGAGTCAAAGAGGGCGACACGGTCCGGATCGGTGAGACCGAGCTCGAATGGAACGAAGGAAACGTCGTGTACTAGTCGACGATATGCGGATTGGCGTTCTTGGCGGGACCTTTGATCCACCGCACATCGGCCACCTGGTCATTGCCGAAGCAGCGCGGAGCAAGCTCGGGCTGTCTACGGTCTATTTCATCCCGGCCCGCCAGCCCCCTCACAAACTGGACCAACCCGTTACACTGATGGAACATCGCCTTGCCATGCTGCGGCTGGCGCTGGGTGACAATCCGTTTTTCACGCTCTCACTTGTCGAGGCCGACCGCCCTGGGCCGTCCTACACCGTCGATACGATTCGAGAGCTAGGCCAGGAATCTCCAACCGGGACCGAGATTTTTTTCATCGAGGGGACGGACTCGCTCGCCGCGTTGCCAACATGGCACCGCCCGGCGGAACTGATCCAACTGTGCAAACTGGCAGTATTACAACGCCCGGGATACCGTGCCGATATGCAAGCGCTTCAAGCGCAGTTTCCGGGGATCCGCAGTCGGGTGGTCTTTATCCATTCGCCCGAGCTCAGCCTCTCGTCCCACGAACTCCAGGATCGATGCCGCGCCGGCCGGCCGCTCAAATATCTAGTCCCCGACGGCGTCGCCGATTATATTGCAGAGCATACACTCTATCGATGATTTCGAATTTGGGTTATTCTCATCTGAAACCCGATGGTAAAAGTCTCTCTGGGAGGAAATCTGAAATGCAGCTAGCCGACATCTCATGGGACCAATGCCAGGAATATCTCACCTATGATAATCGCATCCTGTTGCCCATCGGCGCTACCGAAGCGCACGGGAGACACCTCGGACTGGGATGCGACCATATTCTGGCGGAGGCTATCGCGCGACAAGCCGGAGAGCAGACCGGCGTCCTCGTGGCGCCCGTCCTCGCTTATGGCATGTCCTATCACCTGACGAAATTTCCGGGCACCCTTTCCCTCGCGCCCGCCACACTCGTGCTCGTCCTCCGGGATCTGCTGTACGCGGCCTATCAATATGGATTCCGGCGCATGGTCGTGGTCAATGGGCACGGCGGCAATGACCCCTCCCTCTCCAGCGCAGCGGCAGACCTCGGAAGAGAGTTCGCAGACCTGCGCATCAAGAACCTGACCTGGTGGACCGAGCCGGCGGTGGCACAGCTTGTGGACCAGGCCGCCGGTTCACAGCGTGGCACTCATGCCTCGACGCACGAAACGGCATTCCTGATGGCAACGCGGCCTGAGGCGATCCATATGGACCGGGTCGCCAGGCGGGATGCGCCGGTCGAGCCGAGCCGCGATCTGATTAACCCACGCATGTTTGCGGAGAAATACCCGGACAGCGTCATGGGGCTCGCCCCGTTACGCGCCACCCCCGAGCTCGGCCAGCAAATCTTGAGCATCGCCGTCGACCTCTGCGTACAAGAGTTGGGAAACTGGTAATTCCCGACCCTTACAAGTCACGTCCTTGTTTGCACACGCAATCGAGCAATCTCTGACATGCCAATCTCTCTCAGCACGGCCAGTCTGTATATCTATCCCTTGCGCAAGACATTCGAGCTCGCCAAACGCGCAGGGTTCGACGGCGTCGAACTGGTCATCAGCCCCGAGGTTGAATGGCGCGGCCCGGAATATGTCCGGCGGCTCTCAAACGAGTACGCGCTGCCCATCCTAACCGTTCATCCACCCCTCCTGGGATTCCCCGGCTGGAGACAGATTCATACCAGCATCGCCCCCTATTTCGACAAGGCGGTGCGCATCACGCGCGGGGTCGGCGCGCCACTGATGGTCATCCATATGCCGCGCGCCCAAAAGATCGACGACCCGGTCGGACATGATTTTGTCGACAAGGTCGTCAAGGCCCAAACGTCACACAACGGGGACATGCCCCGGCTGGCGCTGGAAAACATGAGCCGGTTCATCAAACGCGATTCCGGCTATATCCTCCGCACCCTGCCAGACCTGCGCGCTTTTGCCGACGAGTACGATTTCCCGATGACGCTCGATACGGCGCACGTTGGCACCTGGGACCTCGACCTGCTCGATTCGATCAACTATTTCGATGGACGGCTTGGGAACATCCATTTTAGCGATCTTTGCGAGGCGCCCGAATGGGTGATGAAACGCCCCCGGTTACACTCGTATCTGCGCCAGCACCAACTCCCCGGCGCCGGGCATCTCCC
>JBAVQS010000034.1:0-4630 GCA_049694275.1 Anaerolineae bacterium
CTGGCGACATAGGCTTCAATGCCGCCGGCCGATGCGTAAACATCCGTAATATGCAAAATACGCATCAGTCTTCGGTCACCTTGCGGAGATAGGCTTCGGTCTCGGTATACATCCGCTCAAGCGTGAACTTGGCCAATACCGTCTGCTGCGCGGCCGCCCCCATTTGTCGCCGCAGGCCCGCATCCGAGACAAAGCGGTCCAACTGCGCCGCCAGTTTGGCTACATCCTCCGGCGGGAAAGCCAGCCCGTTCACGCCATCGACCAGCGCCTCCCGCGTTCCCCACGCCTCCGTCCCAATCACCGCCAGCCCGGCCGCCATCCCCTCTTGCAGCATTCGCGCCAGCGGCTCATAAATTGATGGGAGAACAAAAATATCCTGCTCCCCCAGGATGCGGGCCATCTCCTCACGCGGCACTTTGGGTTGGAATGTAACCCTAGCTCCAATCCCCTCTTTGACGACGAGATGATGCAGGCGCTCAGTATAACCGGGATGTCCTGACCCCAGGATGGTGAGCGACAGCTCCCGTTCCGGGTAGCGCCGTAGCAACTCTGCAAACGCGGCAATCAGGGTATGGACCCCCTTGTGCTCGAACAGCCCACCGCCGTAAAACACCTTGAGCGGCTGTTCATTCGAAATCGGGCGCGCCAGCCGCGAGTGCGCCAGGAACGGGGCGGGATCAATCCCGTTGTAGATGACCTGGATGTTGTCGGCCGGAATATGCGCCTGGGTAATCAGCTCCTGCCGAATCGCTTCGCTCACGGCCAGGACATGTTGGAACTGGAGCTGCCGGGGCGACGGCGCCGTCTTGAGCATCCTGTGCGCGATCAGTCCCACCATTCGCTTGGGCAGGTCGCGGTAGCCACGGGCGGCGTGGCTTGACCAATACTGCTCGTGCACGCTCGGCGCATGGGGCCAGTTGCCAAACATCTCATAGACAACCCGGCTTGGCCGTAGCTGCTCGGCGACCAGCGGAATGGCCGAAGTCAGGTTCCACATGCTGTGGACAAAGATAATGTCCGGCCCCCAGCCCTCGACCGCCTGGCGCACGAGCGCCTGATTGCATTCGACATTTCTTCTCCACCTTGTCAGAAAATCAAACGGGCGATAATAGGTCAGGTTGCTCTCCAGGGTAAGCGTGCGCTGCACATCGGCTTGCATCGGCATTGCGGCAGTTACCCCGTGATTGCTCGTCAGGACGAGAACTTCATGCCCGTGTTGTTCGAACAACCTTGCCAATTCCTGGCTATTTTGCTCCCAGCCGCCCACTTCGTACGGTGGATAGAAACTCGAGATGATAAGAATTTTCATTGCAACAATCAAGCAATGGCTTCTGCCAGCACCGCTTCCAGGCGCTCCGCATACCGGACCCACGAGTATTGCGCCGCCAGCATATCCCGGGCATTGGTCCCCAGCAGGCTGCACAGTTCAGGATTCTGCAGCAGGGAAACCAACGCATCGGCTAGTTCCTCAACCGAACCGGGCGCCACCAACCAGCCGGTCCGGCCCGACTCCAGAATCTCGGCAATCTGCCCCACCCTGGATGCAATAATCGCCTTGCCTGCCGCCATATATTCGAATATTTTCATCGGCGATCCCCAGAAGGGCGTGTCCTCGGGAGGATATGGCGCCACCGCCACATCGGCGGCCGCGATCAGTTCCACCACGCGCTCGTGTAGAACCTGGCCCGCCCAATTGACGCTTGCGTCAATTCCCAATTCCTTCGCCAGGTTTTGCATCGCCGGACGCAGGTCGCCGTCCCCCACCAACAGTAATCTGGCTTGCGGGAGCTTGTCGAGCGCCAGCTTGAAACTCTTGATCAGCGTTCCCGTATCATGCCATCCATTAAAGCTGCCCACAAAGACCGCCGTGGGAGCGCTACCGATATTTAGTTCGGCCCGAGTTGCGGCCATCCGCTCGGCCGGTATCTCTGAAACGATGGATGCGGCATTGGGCAGAACTTGAATCTTGGCGATATCCACCCCGCGTAGCCGGGCCAGGTTTTCTCGGGCGACCTCTGAGACACAGATTACCGCCCTGGCCACCTGACTGGCGTACTGCTCGGCCCGGATAGCCATCCAACGCTGTAGCCCGCGCAGGGGAATTTTCAAAAAGTCCCTTTCGAAAACAACATCCCCATCCATCATCAACACGTAGGGACGATTCAGACGCCGGCTGGCGAGCGCCCCGCTAAAAGTCCATAACCCATGCCGCTCATAAACGACATCATAATCGCCCAGATAGAGACGGCATGCCTCGTAAAAACGGAGATTGTCAAACAACGCGAGATAGGGAATGTGCAGCTCACGTTGAATGCGCCGGACAGCCCCTTCCAGCGTTCGAAACCACCTGGCGCCTGTCGTTCGCAGGGCCAGCTCTCGACGGCGGCCGTTTTCGTCTTGCACAATAAAGCGAGGCCCGTCGAGCAGATACAAGTTAACCTGATGGCCGGCCAGGCACAGGCACCGAACGATCCCGCGCAGTTGCACAGACGCGCCCGTCTGTTTCTCCAATTCCAGGCCATTCTGCACCAGGACCGCAATGCGTAATCTTTTCATAGACGTGGTGTTAGCCCAGGCTTACCCACGCAGGCTTTGATAAATCCGGCGCACCTGGTCCGCAATTATATGCCAATCAAATAAAAGGGCGCGCTGGCGCGCCGATTTCCCCATTCGCTCGCGCGCATCTCGCGCCGCATACAGTTGCAGAATGGCATCCAGCATGGCTCCAGGCTCGCCTTTCGGAACCAGCAGCGCATGGCTTTCATCCACATAATCCCGCACGGCCCCCACATCGGTAATGACCATCGGCAGACCACAGGCCATCGCTTCGAGGACCGCGGTGTTTGCAACGGCATCCGTTAACGGCAGCGCCATCAAAATGGCCTGTTGATAGAGACGCAACAGCTCGGCCTCGGGCAGACCGCTGTAAAGCTCAAAGTTTCCCTTGAGATTTGCGAAATGTGAAAAACAATAGGGCAGTGTCACCACCACGAATTTCAGTTGCGGCGCGACCAGGCCCGCCTGTTCGATCACGGCGCGCAGAACCTGAAAATCTCGCAGGTGATGCCCGACAAAGAGCACGGTGCTTTCCTCTCGCGTCGTCGGCGCGTTCGGGACACCCGTGGGCGCATCATGCTTGTCGAGCGGCCTGAAATATTCGGTATCGACCGCATAGGGAACAAACCAGATCCGCTCGGGCGGGAGGGCATGGTCCAACATGGCATATTGATTCCGCCCCAGAATGATCGCTCCGGACAATCGCTTGATATGCTCGCTTGTCTGGATAATCTCTACAAAACCCCCGGGCGGCACATGAAAGGTTGCCAGCAGATGGTGTCCCCGCTTGCCGTTGAGCAAGCCCAGGTATTTGTAGCTGGACTCTGCGTACAAAAAGTGGTACACGGCATCCCGGTGCGTGAGCATATGGCGCGCGCCAAGCAACTCGAGCGCCACCGCCGTGCGGTCATACGGAATGACCCCGCGCGCCAGCCGCCACAGTAGCCGGTCGGGCAAGAGCCATTTCGGAATCGGGTCCGCGGACAATGGCGTCCCAACATGCCGCGCCAAGATATCATAACCCGAATGCGTCGCGTGGTGGGGCCACCGGCGCAAGATCAGAAATGCCCTGTCGTCCATCTCCATGCTCAGGCTACGGCCTCGCGTTTTCGCAGTTTGATGGCCAGGACCGCCCCCCGGTCCGGATTGCCAAACAACCGGTCTGAGATGAGCGCCAGCGGGTATACGAGCGGAAACAGGATTTCGATACGATGAGAGTTCTCATCCCTGAGATTCCACGCCGCCCAGACCCGGTGCAAACGGTTGCTCAGCCAGGAATTGACCAGATAACGCACCTCATCCGTCTCCAGCCCGCAGACGGCGGCCAACTGTTTGATCTGGTCCGTCGCATAACAGCGTCGGATGAAATGCCTTGCCTTGTAATCCGCGAGCTGGGTTCCCCCCAGGCCGCTTGGATGTGAAAGACTGTCCATCGTCAGAACGGCAATCCCTCCCGGTTTGAGTACACGCGCCATCTCACGCAAGGCAGCTCGATCGTCCTCAAAATGCTCAAGCGAGCTCACGCAAACGATTCGGTCAAAACTGCTCGACGCCAGGGGCAGTTCCTGTGCATTCCCCTGCGCAAAGGTCGGGTGCTCCCGTATATCCTGCGTAACGGACCACTTGAGCGCGTGTAAATCAAGGTCAATGCCCACCACCATGGCGCTCTTGCGCCACAAGCGCCGGGACCAGTTTCCGGCCCCACAGGCCACATCGCACACCTTTTCACTTCCATCCAGCGCAAGGTACTGCTCCAGCGCTCTCCACTCGATTCTCCGAATATAGAGATGATCAATGATTTCGCCCGTACTCAATCCGAACAACCGGTACAGGCGGAAGATTTGTTCGACAATGAACCATCTTGCGGCTTTGCGCCGGCCAGTCATTGGCAGCGCGATGACCGCATCGTCAGGTTGGTTATTCATAATGTCCTTCGGCGCCGGGCGGCTAGACATAGCCGAGCGATTCGAGTCGGGAGAGCACGGCCGACGATTCCTCCACCCCACCCTGATCCGCCCGAAAGAAATCATCCGGAATCGGCATGTACGTCCGCTCTGGCAGCGGCACCCCTAAC